>NZ_JBFUMK010000010.1:0-242383 GCF_054049415.1 Roseateles sp. P5_D6
ATCAAGCAGGGAGTGCGCTTGACGAAGAACTCGGCCATTTGCGCGCGCTTGAGTTGCTTCTTCAAGACGGTGTTGCCGCGTGCATCAACACCGTGGACTTGAAACACGTTCTTGGCCAAGTCCAGGCCGATCGTCGTAATCTCCATGTCGGACGCCCCTTCCGGTCAGTGGTTGAACATTGCCCTTCCACTCTGGCACATCGATGCCGTTCAAGGTGGGGGCGTCCATCCCATTAACCTACCGGGCTATCCAGGTAGAGTCCGCCCCACCGCTGCGATGCTGGAACCGATTCCACCCCGGCCGCAATGCGCCTTTCGCCATGAAATCAATGCATGCCTCCCTGGTGGCCACGGCCGTAGCGCTGGCCCTCTGCGCCGCCGCGCAGCCCCTGCTCGCCGCCGATGCCCAGCCCTGGACGGACAAGGCCAAGAGCGCCGCGCAGCGCACCGAGTTGCTGCTCAAGGCGATGACGCTGGATGAGAAGCTGCTGCTGGTGTTCGGCTACGCCTCGGGCGACCAGTTGGCGCAGGTGGACAGCGCCGTGATCTCCGGCGTCAACACCAAGGAGGTCATCGCCACGGTGATTCCGGGTTCGGCCGGCTACATCCCCGGCATCGAGCACTTGGGGCTACCGGCCCAGCACCAGGCCGACGCGTCCATCGGCGTGCGCAATCCCAACCTGGAGCGCACCTCACTGCCCTCGTCGCTGGCCACGGCCGCCAGTTGGGACCCGCGTGTGGCCGAGGCCGGCGGCAAGATGATCGGGCGGGAGGCCCGGCTGTCGGGCTTCAACGTCATGCTGGCGGGCGGCGTCAACCTCGCGCGCGAACCGCAGAACGGCCGCAACTTCGAATACACCGGCGAGGATCCGCTGCTCGCCGCCGACATGGCCGCCGGGCTGATCCGCGGCGTGCAGGCCAACCACATCATTTCGACGATCAAGCATTACCTGATCAACGCGCAGGAGACCGGCCGCAACATCGTCAGCGCGCAGATTGGCGAGTCCGCGCTGCGCATGAGCGACGCGCTGGCCTTCGAGCTCGCCATCGAGAAGTCCAGCCCCGGCTCCGTGATGTGCTCCTACAACCGCATCAACGATGTCTACGCCTGCCAGAACGCCTTCTGGCAGAACAAGGTGCTCAAGGGCGACTGGGGCTACCCGGGCTACGTGATGTCCGACTGGGGCGCCGTGCATTCGACCGTGCTCGCTGCCACCGCCGGGCTTGACCAGCAGTCCGGCTTCCCCTTCGACAAGGCCCCGTACTTTGCCAAGCCGCTGAAGGAGGCCGTCGAGGACGGCTCGGTGCCGCGGTCGCGCATCGACGACATGGCCCGGCGCATCCTCTGGGCGATGTTCGACAAGGGCGTGATGGACCACCCGCTCAAGCCAGGCCCCATCGACTTTGCCGCCCACGCGCAGGTCTCGCAGGCCGCTGCGGAGCAGTCGCTGGTGCTGCTGAAGAACGAGGCCGGCCTGCTGCCGCTGGGGGCGCCCAAGCGCGTGGCCCTCATCGGGTCATATGCCGACAAGGCCGTGCTCGCCGGTGGTGGCTCGGCGTCCGTCACGCCCATCGGCGGCACCGCCGTCACCGGCCTCGGCCCGGGCGGCTGGCTGACCCAGGTGTGGCAGCCCTCATCGCCGATGAAGGCGCTGCAGCGTCTGCGGCCGCAGACGGCATTCACCTTCGACGCGGGCACCAACGTCGAGTCCGCCGGCAAGGCCGCAGCCGCGGCGGACATGGCCATCGTCTTCGTCCACCAATGGACCGCCGAGTCGCTGGACGCGTCGCTGACGCTGGAAGGCAACCAGGACGCCATCGTCAGCGCGGTCGCCAAGGCGAACCCGAACACGGTAGTCGTCGTCGAGAGCGGCGGCGCCATCCTGATGCCCTGGGAGAAGGACGTGAAGGGCATCCTCGCGGCCTTCTACCCGGGCGCGGCCGGCGGCGAGGCCATCGCCCGCATCCTCACCGGCGAGGTGAACCCCTCCGGCCGCCTGCCCATCACCTTCCCTGCGAGCACGGATCAGCTGGTGCGCCGGCAGATCGGCGGCAAGTCGGACGGCCCGCTGTTCACGGTCCGCTACACCGAGGGCGCCGCCGTGGGCTACAAGTGGTTTGACCTGCACGGCCACAAGCCGCTGTACGCCTTCGGCCATGGCCTGTCTTACACGAGCTTCGAGCTGGGCGGCCTCAAGGCAGAACAAGCCCAGAAGGCCGGCGGGCAGGTGACCGTCAAGTTCACCGTCAAGAACGCCGGCAAGCGCGACGGTGCCTCGGTCGGCCAGGTCTACGTCCGTGCGCCGCAGAGCGCTCAATGGGAAGCGCCCCGCCGCCTCGTCGGCTTCGACAAGCTGGCGCTGAAGCCGGGTCAGACCGGCACGGGCGCGGTCACGGTCGACCCGCGGCTGCTGGCCACCTTTGACGAGTCGACCGGCAACTGGGTGATCGCCCCCGGAACCTATGAAGTGCAGCTCGGCGCGGGTTCGGACGACATCCGTGCCACCGCCCAGCTGGTGCTGGCGGGCCGCAGGTTCACGTCGGCGCAGCTTCGTCACAAGGCGCGATAGCGCATGGACTCCCGCTTGAAAGCTCCGCAGACCGCCGCCCAGTGTGCGGCCCAGGAAGCAGCACTCGTGCTCGAGCGCCTGACCGCGGCTGACGCCATGGGGATCGGGCAATCCATCCTTGCGCTGGCGCAGCAGTGGTTTGCGGCCCGGCCCGTGGCCATTCACCTGGAGACCGACGACCATCCCCTGTTCGTCTATTTCATGGATGGCACGGGCGCAGGCAACGCGGACTGGATCATCAGGAAGAAGAACGTCGTTCGCCGGTTTGGCCACAGTTCATGGCGGGTTCGGCTGGAGTTCCTCGAACGCCAGGCCAATTTCCATGCGGAAACCGGCCTCGACCCCACCCTCTTCCAGGCCGAAGGCGGCGCCCTGCCCCTGGCGGTGCACGGCAAGGGCCGAGTGGGGACCTTGATTGTTTCGGGCCTCGACGGGTGGGAAGACCATGCGCTTGCGGCAGGTGGACTGGCGCTTTGGAGCAGCCAGTAGGTAGTAACGACCTCGCAAGTTGCGGGTATGCGTTGGGATTCACTGCATTCGCCCTTTCCGACGGGCTCAAAGCCGAATAGCGCCGAATCGGGACATGACAATCCCCGTCCATGGAAATGCAGCGACCACCGGCTGAAATTCAGTGGCGACAGGCCATTGAGGCGGGTGAGCTTGGGGTGTGGGACCTCCGCCTTGAGCTTGAGACCGTTCACCATTCACCCCAGTGGAAACAGCAGCTCGGTTATCCCGAACCGTACAGCGCCGATAGCACCCACTTCTGGCGCTGCAGGGTCCATCCTGCCGACCTTGAAGGCATGCTTGCAGCCATGAGCGCACACGCCCGGGGCAGCCAGCCCAGCTACGAGGCCAGATTCCGCCTGCGCAGCAATGGCTCGGGGTATCGCGTCGTCCACTCGCGCGGCCGGGTCATCGAGCGCAACGCCGAGGGCCGGGCGGTGCGCATGGTCGGGACCATGATTGACCTGACCGAACGCCCATTCACGCCCCAGGGCGGGTTGGCAGACGGCCACCGCGGCTTGATGGAAGGTTTGCCGCTGGTGCTGCCGTTTCACCTGCTGCTGAGCGTCGACCGGTCGGGTATCGACAGCGCCGATGCTGAGCGCGCTGCGCTCGCGCTTGAGCGGGATCGGGTGCTCGGCATGGTTGAAGACCTGCTGCAGGCCTCCATGGCGCAACTTGAGAGCCTGCGCACCGTGTAAAGACGCGCCTGGCAAGGCCGCTCAGCGCAAGCGAGCATCCAGCCAGCTGAGCACGCGCAAGTCCTGGAAGTAGCTGCTGTGATGCGTCGTCGCGCTGTCGACGACGAGATCGTTGGGCTGGTCGAAGATCAGTTCGGCGCCGCAATCAGGCACCCATCGCCGTGGGTCACCCTCATCGCGACGACGAACGCACTCTTCGCGTTGGAAGGCGGACCGCGAAACCCCTCAGTTCTGAATCGACAACTGATCGCCCAGATAACCGATCACTCGCTCATCGCGGAAGTAGTTGGTGTGATGTGTGGTCGGGCCCACGCCGAGGGCTTCGAAAGTGATGTTGCCGCCCTCGCCCAGGCGAAACATCGAGTCCACGTCCACCACCAGGTCGTTGGGGCCGGGGAACACCATGTCGGCCGCACCGTACTTGACCTGGTCGCCGATGTGGCTGAAGCGCCGCCAGAACTTCCAGATCGGCTGAGCGCTCTCGTCGGGCTGGAAAGACGCGCCGATGCCGGACATCTGGGGGCTGCTGAGCCAGGGCGCGGCAAACAATTGCCGCACATCGTTGTTGTTCTTGACCAGCTGCTGCGTCGCGAGGCCCGGCACCAGGCCCACCGCCGCGTCGACGATGGGCGTGGTGCTGCCCAGATGCAGCACCTTGCCGAAGATCTTGGCCAGCAGCGAAACGCCCTCGGCAAAGGGCACGATGCCCGTCGCATGCTTGCTGAGCGTCGACACGGCATCGGCGTAGCTGGCGATCATGTCGAGGGCTGCACGCAGCTTGTCCGGCGCGGCCAGGCTGGTGCCCACCAGCGGCGACGCCACGAAGATCACCCGCTCCACCGGCACGGCGCGCAGCCGCATCAGCCAGCCCACGACCAGGCCGCCCCGGCTGTGGCAGACCACGTCGATGGGCGCGCTGACGTCCTGCAGGGCACTGTGCAGATCGAGGGCGTTGGACCACGCCGCCACGGACAGGGTGGCGTGGCCAAAGGCCAGGATGGCGCTGTACTTCTGCTGCCAGCCGGCGAGCAGCTTCTTGCCGGCGTCGGTGGCCTGCAGCTCGTCGAACCACATCTGCGACTTGCTGAAGGTGCCATGCACCAGCAGCAGCACACGGCCCTTGTCGATCTTGGGCTGGACGTCGTTCACCAGATGGCCGTCCTGCCAGCGCTGCATGCCCTTGTCGGGCGTCAGCCAGTCGTCGGCCGCGATCAGCTTGTCGGTGACCGCATTGGCCCCAAAGTCGTTGAAGCGAAAGCTCTGCACCACATCGTCGGGCGCCACGCGAATCGACCGGTAGGAGCGCCGCCCCGTGCCGCCGGGCGTGGTCGGCGGCGAATAGACCCAGCGCAGCAGGCCGTCCTCGTCACGCACCAGCTCGACCTTGGCGCGGCCATCGGCATCGCGCGCCGCGGCGCGCCGGCGGCGCTGGCCGATGGGCAGGGTGCTGACGGCGGTCGCCTCCTCTTCGAGCACCAGCCGGGCGCTCACGTCGGCCCAAAGCTTGTTACTGCTCATGGCCTCTCCTCCACGATGGGCAAGGGCGTGATGCCGTTCATGCGCGCCGTCACGACGTCCAGCACCGAATGGAAGTCTTCCGCTTCGGACAGCGCATCGATGCCCGCCTCCACCGCCTCCACGAAACCGCAGTGCTCGGTCAGCCTCACCGTCTCGATCGGCACCAGGCGCCGCGCGCGGATCAACTGCCTGACCTCGCGGTAGGGTGCATTGCCGATCGCCTGCCAGGCATAGCGCTGCAGGCTGGCGGAGGAGTTGCGATCCGCGGCGCCGGCCATGGCGCCATGCGCGCCATCGCCGCTGACCGCCAGATAGTCGGCCTGGAAGCTGTTGTGCCGCCAATAGCCGGGTAGCGCATGGCCGTTGAGCAGGAAGATGACCGGGTAGACGTCGATCAGCTCCAGGCAGGCGGCAAACAGCAGGGCCAGGTCGATGCAGGTGCCGGCCCGCGCACCGAGGATGGTGCTGGGCGTGCGCAGGCGCTGCGAATCGAGCTTGCCGCTGTACGACGGCGGCGGGTTGATATAGCCGAGCCGCCACTCATGCAGCAAGGCGGCCCAGATCGCCTGCACCTGCAGATCGACCTCGCGCAGCTGTTCTTCCTCGGTGCTGGGCGCGGCCTGATAGCCCTCGAAACCGGCGCTGGGGTTGTCGCGCAGGATGCGCACATAGCGCTGCGCCAGTTCCACCGCGCTGACGACGGCCGGATCGCGCGGCAGCACGAAGGAAGGCAGCCACTGGCCGTCCTTGTCGTTGTCGCGCCACTGGTCCACCGGCAGCAGGCGCAGGCGATGGCTGTCGCGCGTCAGCACCTTGTCGTTGTGGCTGAGCTGGACCATCAAGGTGCTGTTGACGGCTTCCTGCAGCGAACGCATCAGCGCCGCGGTCAGCGGCACATGCACCTCGTTGCTGAGGTCGAAGCGCGTCTCGCCGGCCACGAAGCGCTTGCGCCAGCGCGCCTGTTCGGGCCCGAGCTGCAGCTCCACGTCGACGCTCAAGCCGTCCTCGGGCCCGGCGTTGCCCCGCTCCACGACGATCTCGCTGAACAGGCGCCCGTTGTTGTGCAGTACCGCGTAGTTGAGTTCCTTCTCGGGCTTGGCCAGCAGGCGCGGCGGCGTGTCGGCGTCGCGCAGTTCAGCCGCGGCGGGTTCGCCCAGCGTGAATGCAGCCTCGTTCAGCGGCGCGCCCATCCACAGCGTGACGCCGGTGGCGCGCGTGGCTCTGGGCTCCTTGCGCGCGCGCAACCAGGCGCTCTCGAAGGCCAGCGGCAGGTTCCACACGGCCTGGTCGAGCTGGCCATAGACCAGCTCGAAGAAGAAGTCCGCCAGCTGGTCCTCTACCGCGTCCTGGAAGCCCACGGCCGACAGGGCCGCGCGCTCGGCCACGATGAGGGCCGCCGTGCGCGCCGCCGAGTTTTCGAGGCTGAGGGAGACGAAATAGGCGCAGTGCTCGCCCCCCGCCCCCAGCGCCTCGGCCAGCCGCTGCGCACCGACGACGGCCGCGCCGCCGCTCTCGCCGGCCAGCAGCATGCCGTCGGGCACGCTGGCCTCCTTGGCCAGCACGTCGTCCAGCTGCATCGGGCCGAATTCGGCCTCCACCACTTCGCCGTTCGGCACCAGGTCGCGCAAGGCCTTCAGGCCGGCCAGATTGTCGAAGCCACTCAGATGGATGAGGTCGGGCTGGTGCGCCTTCACGACGTCGTGCAGCTGTTGCCAGCTCGGGTCTTTCAACTCCATCAGCTGGATGTCGCCCAGCGCGCGTTTGAGCCGCTTGGTTTCCGCGCTGAAATCCCATGTCTGCCGCAAGCCGCCAGGTGCGCTCTGCACATAGAGCAGGCTGCGCTGCCCGGGTTTTTTCCACCGGGCCGGGGCCTTGGGCACCACTTCACGCATCACGGTGACGCGGTGGTTGTCCACATTGCGATAACGCCGCGTGGCCTTGGCCAGCAGATATTCCCAGGGAAAGATGCGGCCCTGCCAGCCCTCGCGTTCCGACGCGTAAGGCATGCGCACGACGACGCGCGGCGCGCGGGCAAGCGCCTCCAGGTCGGCGTCCTTCAGGCCAAAGCCCTTCAGCGTGCGGTTGGCCTGCTCCTCACGGCTGTTGCTGGCGTCACTCGAACTGAGCCAGCGTTCGCGTGCCCGCAGCACATAGGTCCAGCGCATGGCTTCGGTGTCGAGCCGGCACACGGGCACGCCCTCCTCGGGCTGGCCGCCCAAGGCGATCGTGCGGCCCGGAATGACCAAAGAGATCCGGGCCAGAACAGGATCAGTGCCTGCAGTCTTCGACATCACGCCTCCCAACATAGAGCCCCCAGACCTGTCACTACGCGACAGGCCCCCCAAGGGGGTCAAGCAAACTCGGGAGCGGCCCGTCGTTTGCTTGAGAGAGGCGTCATCCTATGTCGCCGGGCTGCGCCTCAGCGCCCTGATTTCTGGTTCAGACCAGCCCGAGGCTCTCTTCCAGACCCAGGTGGACGTTCATGCTCTGCACGGCCGCGCCGCTGGCGCCCTTGCCGAGGTTGTCCAGGCGGCTCATCAGCAGCACCTGGGTGTCGGAGGCGAATACGAAGAGGTCGACGCGATTGGTGTCGTTGCAGGCCTGCACGTCGAAGAAGCCGGCATCCAGCGCGGCCGCGTCGCGCAGCGGCTTCACGTTGATGAAACGCTCGCCCTGGTAGTGTGCGGCCAGCGCGGCATGGACCTGCTCAGGCGTCGTGCCGGCCTTGAGCTGGCTCAGGTGCAGCGGCACGCTGACGGCCAGGCCCTTGTAGAAGCTGCTGACGATGGGCTGGAAGACCGGCGGCGTCGCCAGCCCCGTGTGGGCAGCCATCTCCGGCAAATGCTTGTGCTTGAGACCCAGGCCATAGGGCCGCGGCGCCTGCAGATGGGCCGGCAAGGGCTGCTGCTCGTACTCGGCAATCATGCTCTTGCCGCCGCCCGAGTAGCCGGTGATGGACGTGGCGCTGATGGCGGCGTCCTTGGGCAACAGGCCGGCATCCACCAGCGGGCGCACCAACAGGATGAAGGCGCTGGAATGGCAGCCCGGGTTGGAGATGCGCTTGCTGGCCTGGATGGCGCCACGCTGGCCCCTGGCCAGCTCCGGCAGGCCGAAGGCCCAGCCGGGCGCCGTGCGGTGGGCAGTGCTGGCGTCGATGAGGCAGGTGTTGGGGTTGTTGACCATGAAGGCGGCCTCGCGCGAGGCTGCGTCGGGCAGGCACAAGAAGGCCACATCGGCGGCGTTCAGCAAACGCGAACGCTCGGCCGGGTCCTTGCGCTTGTCGGCGGCTATCTTCAGCACCTCGATGTCGCTGCGGGCCGCGAGGTACTCGTGAATCCGCAAACCCGTGGTGCCTTCCTGGCCATCCACAAACACCTTGAACGTCATCGCCGCTGCTCCAACCGCTGAAAATCGAACTGTGCAGGATAAGGGCAAACCATGAAATCTGAGCGTGTACTGCTTCTCCCGGGCTGGCAAAACTCGGGCCCGGACCACTGGCAAAGCCGCTGGGAGCGGCTGCATGGCGACGAGCGCGTCGAGCAGCACGACTGGGACTGGCCCCGCCGCGGCGACTGGATGGCGCGGCTGGACGAGGTGCTGCTGCAGGACGACGCGCCGGCCCTGCTGGTCGCCCATTCCCTGGGCTGCCAGCTCGTCACCGCCTGGGCCGAGCATTCCCAGCACGTCGGCCGCGTGAAAGGCGCGCTGCTCGTCGCCCCGCCGGACACCGAGCGCGCGGACATGCCGCCCCAGCTCCACAACTGGCGACCCATCCGCCGCCCGCGCCTGCCCTTCCCCAGCATCACCGTCATCAGCAGCGACGACCCCTTTGGCGCCGCCGAGCGCAGCACGCAGATGGCGGCCGACTGGGGCAGCAGTGTCGTCATCGCCGGGCCGCGGGGTCATCTGAACGCCGAATCGGGCCTGGGCGACTGGCCCGAGGGTCGCGAGCTGCTGGAAAGCCTCGGCAAGCGCTGGAGCGGCGACGGGCCGCTCCCGAGCCGCTCCGCACCCCCTCGGGGGGCCTGACGCAAAGCGGCAGGTTTGGGGGCGCCCATTCATCGACAATCCGCCCCCATGGTCACGAAGAAACCCAAAGGCCTCGGCCTCGGCCTGGAGGCCCTGCTCGGCCCCAAGGTCAGCGAAGCGCCCGCCACCGACTTGCCCTCCACGCTGAAGCTCGAACAGCTGCAGGCCGGCAAATACCAGCCGCGCACGCGCATGGACGAGGGCTCGCTGTACGAGCTGGCCGAATCGATCAAGGCGCAAGGGATCATGCAACCGATCCTCGTGCGCCCGATCTCACCGAACGGGAGCGCGACCTACGAGATCATTGCCGGCGAGCGGCGCTTCCGTGCGGCAAAACTTGCCGGCCTGCGCGAGGTGCCGGTGCTCGTCAAGGTGGTGCCCGACGAATCGGCCGCCGCGATGGCGCTGATCGAGAACATCCAGCGCGAAGACCTCAACCCGCTCGAGGAAGCGCAGGGCCTGAAACGACTCACCGACGAGTTCGGCCTGACACATGAGCAGGCGGCCCAGGCGGTCGGTCGTTCGCGGAGCGCGGCCAGCAATCTGCTGCGTCTGTTGAACCTTAGCGCGCCGGTGCAGAACATGCTGATGGCGGGCGACCTCGACATGGGCCACGCCCGCGCGCTGCTGCCGCTGGATGGCGCCACGCAGATCACCACGGCCAGCGAGATCGCGGCCAAGAAGCTCAGTGTGCGTGAGGCCGAAAAGCTGGTCGCCAGGCACCAGGGCGCCGGCCGCCAGGCGCCGCTGCTGCGCGTGAAGAGCGACAAGAGCCGCGACGTGCTGCGGCTGGAAGAAGAGCTGGCCGACGCTTTGGGCGCGACCGTCGAGGTGCGCGTGAAGAAGGCAACGAAGCGCGGCGGCCAGAGCGGCGAACTGGCCATCCATTTCGACTCGCTGGACGCCCTGTCCGGCATCCTCGACAAGCTGCGCGGCGCCTGAGCTCGCGTCGCCGCATTCGCGGTACCGGAGACATGTGCCTGCGGGCCGAGCGCCGGGCCGCTCCCTAGCCGGCCCGCTCCGGCGATGTGCTTGCCGGCCGAGCCGGCAAGCATCGCCGTCCCCTCGGGGGACCGACTAGGCAAGCCTGCGTTCAGCAAGGCGGGACTGGGCGAGGGGCTCCATCACTGCAATGCGGCGGCGTCTGACAAGACGCTGCCGGCAGGCGCTCAACACTAGGTGCGCAGTAACGATGCCCGCGTGGTCCAACAAGGATGGTGATGCATCCGTGACGCGCGCCACTCTCGCTACAGTTCTTCACCGACAGCTTTGTCTGCGGCCCGCCACAAGCCCCCCGGGTTCGTGTGGTTTGCCCGAAAAGTGCCAGGTCTTGCCCAAACTGCGGGCGTATGCTGGCCCGGCACCCTGTCAACGGAAAACTGCGTTGGTTTGTTGGTGGTCGTGTTGATGGGCAGATAGCGGCTTATTCTTGAGATTGACGAGCAGTCGGCGGCGCCAAGCTGCTGATCAAGCGAGTGGAGAGTTCTGATGACGCCTTGCAGTTGAGGCGCGATCAGAACCCCCCAGTCCCTCGGGCACGGATCGTGCCTGCGGCCCTGTGGAGTTCAAACCGCAGGAGGTCGGCATGGACGTCATCAGCCATTTCGCAGCGCGCTTCGAGCGCAGCAAGGTCGAGGAGCTCTCGCTGGAGGACTACCTCGCAGAGTGCAAGAAAAACCCACTGGCCTACGCCACGGCTGCCGAGCGCATGCTGCAGGCCATCGGCGAGCCGCAGATGCTCGACACGCGCAACGACCAGCGGCTGTCGCGCCTGTTCGCCAACAAGACCATCAAGATCTACCCGGCCTTCGCCGAGTTCTATGGCCTGGAAGAGGCCATCGAGCAGGTCGTCTCCTATTTCCGCCATGCCGCGCAAGGGCTGGAAGAGAAGAAGCAGATCCTCTACCTGCTCGGGCCCGTCGGCGGCGGCAAGAGTTCCATCGCCGAGCGGCTCAAGCAGTTGATGGAGCATGTGCCCTTCTACGCGCTGGCCGGCTCGCCGGTGAATGAGTCGCCCCTCGGCCTCTTCGACCTCATCGAGGACGGCCCGCTGCTGGAGCGCGACTACGGCATCCCGCGCCGCTACCTGAACCGTGTCCTCAGCCCCTGGGCCGTCAAGCGCCTGGACGAGTTCGGCGGCGACATCCGCAAGTTCAAGGTCGTCAAGCGTTTCCCCAGCGTGCTCAAGCAGCTCGGCGTGGCCAAGACAGAGCCGGGCGACGAGAACAACCAGGACATCAGCTCGCTGGTCGGCAAGGTCGACATCCGCAAGCTCGAAACCTATGCCCAGGATGACCCCGACGCCTACAGCTACAGCGGCGGCCTGTGCCTGGCCAACCAGGGCCTGCTCGAATTCGTCGAAATGTTCAAGGCGCCCATCAAGGTGCTGCACCCGCTGCTGACCGCCACGCAGGAAAGCAACTACAAGGGCACCGAGGGCTTCGGCGCCATCCCCTTCGACGGCATCGTGCTGGCGCACAGCAACGAGAGCGAGTGGAAGACCTTCCGCAACAACAAGAACAACGAGGCCTTCCTCGACCGCGTCTATATCGTCAAGGTGCCCTACTGCCTGCGCGTCAGCGAGGAGGTCAAGATCTACGAGAAGCTGATCCGCGGCTCGTCGCTGTCCGAGGCCAAGTGCGCACCGGGCACGCTGAAGATGATGAGCCAGTTCGCCGTGCTCACGCGCCTGAAGGAGCCCGAGAACTCGTCGCTGTATTCCAAGATGCAGATCTACGACGGCGAGAACCTCAAGGACACCGACCCGCGCGCCAAGAGCTACCAGGAGTACCGCGATTACGCCGGCGTTGACGAAGGCATGAGCGGCATCAGCACGCGCTTCGCCTACAAGATCCTGTCCAAGGTCTTCAACTTCGACTCGGCCGAGGTGGCGGCCAACCCGGTGCACCTGATGTATGTGCTGGAGCAGCAGATCGAGCGCGAGCAGTTCCCCAAGGAGCTGGAAGAGAAATACGTCAGCTACATCAAGGAACAGCTGTCGCCGCGCTATGCCGAGTTCATCGGCAAGGAAATCCAGACCGCCTATCTGGAGAGCTACAGCGAGTACGGCCAGAACATCTTCGACCGCTACGTGACCTACGCCGACTACTGGATCCAGGACCAGGAGTACCGCGACACCGACACCGGTGAGGTCTTCGACCGCGCGTCGCTGAACGCCGAGCTCGAGAAGATCGAGAAGCCGGCCGGCATCTCCAACCCCAAGGACTTCCGCAACGAGATCGTCAACTTCGTGCTGCGTGCGCGCGCCAACAACGCGGGCAAGAACCCGCTGTGGACGAGCTACGAGAAGCTGCGCACCGTCATCGAGAAGAAGATGTTCTCCAACACCGAGGAGTTGCTGCCTGTCATCAGCTTCAACGCCAAGGCCAGCGCCGAGGACGCCAAGAAGCACGAGAACTTCGTGCAGCGCATGGTGGACAAGGGCTACACGGCCAAGCAGGTCAGGCTGTTGTGCGAGTGGTACTTGCGGGTCCGCAAGAGTTCTTGATCTCGTACGCCCAAGGAACACAGCCACAGAGACACAGAGGCACAGAGGAATGCGTTTCCTGCCCCATGTGTTCTCTGTGTCTCTGTGCCTCTGTGGCGTTGTTTGGATTGATTGAATGTCGCTCCAGCAAATCATTGATCGCCGGCTGTCGGGCAAGAACAAGTCCATCGGCAACCGTGAGCGATTCCTGCGCCGCCACAAGGAGCAGATCCGCGAAGCGGTGAAGCGCGCCGTCGACGGCCGCGGCATCCGCGACATGGAGCGCGGCGAGGATGTGCACATCCCCAAGAAGGACCTGAGCGAGCCCGTCTTCGGCCATGGCGACGGCGGCGTGCGCGAGGTTGTGCGGCCGGGCAACCAGGAGTATGTGAAGGGCGACCGCATTGCCAAGCCCAAGGGTGGGCAGGGCGGTGGCGGCGGAGGCGGCGAGGCCAGCGACACTGGCGAGGGTGAGGACGACTTCGTCTTTCACCTCAGCAAGGAAGAGTTCATGCAGGTCTTCTTCGAGGACCTGGCCCTGCCCAATCTCGCCCGCACGACGCTGGCCGACACGCCCGAGTGGCGCAGCCAGCGCGCCGGCTTCGTGTCTGACGGCACGCCCACCAATCTGCACGTCGTGCGCTCGATGCGCGGCGCCCTGGGCCGGCGCATCGCGCTGGGCATGGACAAGCGCCGCGAGCTGCACGAGCTCGAAGCCCGCGAGCAGGAGCTGCTGAAGGAAGACCGCCCCGAAACGCCGCGACTGCTGCTCGAAACCCGTGAGCGCATCCAGCATCTGCGCGAGCGCCTCAAGGCCATCCCCTTCCTCGACCCCATCGACCTGCGCTTCCGTGCCCGCGTGCGCATCCCGGTGCCGACGACGCGCGCCGTCATGTTCTGCCTGATGGACGTGTCCGGCTCCATGGACGAAGGCCGCAAGGACCTGGCCAAGCGCTTCTTCATCCTGCTCTACCTCTTCCTGACGCGGCATTACGAAAAGATCGACGTCGTCTTCATCCGCCACCACACGCAGGCGCAGGAGGTCGACGAGCAGAACTTCTTTCACGCCACCGAGACCGGCGGCACCGTGGTCTCCAGCGCCCTGGTGCTGATGGAGCAGATCATCAAGGAGCGCTACTCGCCGACCGAGTGGAATATCTACGGCGCCCAGGCCAGCGACGGCGACAACTGGCATCACGACAGCGGCCGCTGCCGCGAGCTGCTGGCCGACAAGATCCTGCCGCTGTGCCGCTATTTCGCCTATGTGCAGGTCGCCGAGCCCGAGCAGAACCTCTGGGAGGAATACCAGAAGCTCAGCGAGGACGCCCGCCACTTCGCCATGCGCAAGGCCGTCGAGGCCTCGCAGATCTACCCCGTCTTCCGTGAGCTGTTCAAGAAGGAAGGGGCCTCCACATGAGGACCGAGCGCCGGGCCGCTCCCAAGCCGGGCCACATCCCCTCGGGGGCTGAGGCCGGACTCGGTGAGTCCTGTGGACTCGCCGTGCCTACCGAAGAACCGCAGCGCAAGCTGCGGCGCGGCCTGCAAGGCCGGCCGACGTACTCGTTGGACGAGGGGCTGACATGAGCAGTAAAGAGGACCGCCGTCACCACGAGCGCCCGGCCAACCCGCCGGCCGGCATGCCCGACCGCCGCCAGCACCTGCCGCTGCGGCGCATGAAGCCGGTCGCCCAGCGCCCCAGCCAGCCCCTGCCCTCGCCCAATGACTGGAGCTTCGATCTCATCGACGAGTACCACACCGTCATCAAGAACACCGCCGAGCGCTTCGGCCTGGACACCTATGCCAACCAGCTCGAGGTCATCACCGCCGAGCAGATGATGGACGCCTATGCCTCCGTCGGCATGCCGGTCAACTACCGGCACTGGAGCTACGGCAAGGAGTTCATCAGCACCGAGCGCAACTACAAGCGCGGCCAGATGGGCCTGGCCTACGAGATCGTCATCAACTCCGACCCCTGCATCGCCTACCTGATGGAGGAGAACACGCTGGCCATGCAGGCCCTGGTCATCGCCCACGCCTGCTACGGCCACAACAGCTTCTTCAAAGGGAACTACCTGTTCCGCATGTGGACGGACGCCTCGTCCATCATCGACTACCTCGTCTACGCCAAGAACTACGTCGCCGACTGCGAGGAGCGCTACGGCGTCGATGCCGTCGAAACCCTGCTCGACTCCTGCCACGCGCTGATGAACCATGGTGTGGACCGCTACCGCCGCCCGGCCAAGCTGTCGCTCGCCGAAGAGCGCGCGCGGCTGAAGGACCGCGAGCAGCACGCGCAGTCGCAGATCAACGACCTGTGGCGCACGCTGCCCAAGAAGGCCGACCGCCCCGACGAAGCCGCCGAGAGCCGCCGCTTCCCCGACGAGCCGCAGGAGAACCTGCTGTACTTCATCGAGAAGAACGCGCCGCTGCTGGACCCCTGGCAGCGCGAGGTCGTGCGCATCGTGCGCAAGATCGCGCAGTACTTCTACCCGCAGCGCCAGACGCAGGTCATGAACGAAGGCTGGGCCACCTTCTGGCACCACCGCCTGCTCAACCAGATGTACGACGACGGCTACTTGAGCGACGGCATGATGATCGAGTGGCTCAAGTCCCACACCAACGTCGTCTACCAGCATCCCAACGCCAACCTCAACCCGTATGCGTTGGGCTTCGCGATGTACACCGACATCAAGCGCATCTGCGAGAACCCGACGGATGAAGACCGCGACTGGTTCCCCGACATCGCCGGCAGTGACTGGCTGCCCACGCTCGACCACGCGATGCGCAACTTCAAGGACGAGAGCTTCATCGGCCAGTACCTGAGCCCGAAGATCATGCGCGACTTCCGCCTCTTCTCCATCATCGACGACGAGGCCAAGAGCGAGTACGAGATCTCCGCCATCCACGACGAAGGCGGCTACCGCCATGTGCGCCAGGCGCTGGCGCGCCAATACGACCTGTCCACGCGCGAGCCCAACATCCAGGTCTGGAACGTCAACCTGCGCGGCGACCGCTCACTGACGCTGCGCCACGTGCAGCACCTGAACCGCCCGCTGCACGACAGCGCCCAGGAAGTGCTCAAGCATGTCGGCCGCCTCTGGGGCTTTGGCGTGCAGCTGGAAAGCGTCAACACGCGCGGCGACGTGACCAAGCGCTGGAGCGTGCCGGCTCAGGTGGGCTGAGGGCTGAGGGCTGATACTCGCCGGCATGTTCCGGCTGCTCCTGTCTGCTGCTCTTGTCGCCACCGCGGCCTGGCCCGCCCATGCCGCTGGACTGAGCGAGCGCCAGGCCTGCCTCAAGCTGATCGGCACCGCCCGTGCCCTGCACCTGGCTGGCCCCAACAAGCGCGGCGACTACCGCTGCAAGCGCCACCCCACCGACGCCGACTTCGTCTTCACGCTGCGCTTCGACGGCCCCAAGGAGCCCAAGGACGCCAGCCATCTGCTGGGCCATTACGCCGTCGACAGGGCAACGCGCGAGGTCTATCAGTGGGATCTCACCACCGGCCAGCGCGGCGCGCCCCTCGTGCCGCCGAAAAGCAAGCGCTAACCTTCGTAGGTCCTGATCTCGATCAGGTGCTTGTTGGGGTCGTTGAAATAGAGCGTCGGCCCCGGCCCACGCGCACCCACCTCGCTGCCCGGCCCCGTGTTCGTACCCACGGAATCAAAGGTCGGCCCATAGCCCAGGCCCGCCGCCTTGATGCGCTCGAAGATGGTCTCGAACTCGGCGCGGGTCACTGCAAAGGCGTAATGCTCGAAGCCCGGCGTGCCCCAGGGGGCGAGCTGCAGCTGGCAGTCCGGCCCAGCCTTGATGACAGTGAAGGGACCGTCGCGGCCGGCATCGGTGAAGCCCATCACGTCGACGTAGAAGCGCACGCTGGCGTCCAGGTCGTTGACCTTGAGGATCAGGTGGTCGAGTGTGGGCATGCGGTCTCCCCGTATCAGCGAGCGCGCTCCAGGGCGACCTTGATGCCCAGCCCCACCAGCGCAGCGCCCGCGAGCTGCTGGAAGCGCTGGAAGATGCGCGGCTTGGCCAGCAGCCAATGCCTGGCCCTGCCGCCCAGCGCAGCGGTGCACAGGTTGACTGCCGTGCCCGAGACGATGGACACCATGCCCAGCAGGGCCGCCTGCCAGCCGGGATGGCCCAGGGCGGGGTCGATGAACTGCGGCAGGATGGCCAGGAAGAAGATGGCAACTTTGGGATTGAACAGGTTGGATAAAGCGCCCTGGGCAAACGGCGAAGACCAACGGCTGTTCACGGGGCCGGCAGCCACCTCGGTGGGGTGGCGCAGCATCTGCCAGCCCAGCCACACCAGGTAGGCCGCACCGACCGCCTTGACCACCAGAAATGCCGTGGGAACGGCGGCCAGGAAGGCGGTGAGTCCCAGGGTGGCGGCCGCGACGTGAACCAGCGCAGCGCAGGCAATGCCCAGGCACACCTTGGCTCCTGCGGCCGTGCCGCGCGAGACCGAGTTGGAGAGGATGCAGATGACGTCCGGCCCCGGAATGAGGGCAAAGCTCATGTTGAGCAGCGTGAAGGCCAGCAGGGTAGGGAGTTCGATCATTTCAGCCCTGACGTGTTTGAATGTTCACCAACGACAGCCGTCTCGCGAACAGCACGGCCGACACCAGCAACAGCATCAGCCCCGTCGTCGCCTCGGCCCAGATCGTCAGATTGGCCATCAGCGTGTGCTGCGAGCACAGCCCCAGACGATAGTGCAGCAGGCCATCCAGGCCCAGGGCGCCATAAACGCCAAGGGCCAGCAGGCCAAGCGTGGGCAGACCCAGGCGCGTCAGCACCCATGCCAACAGGCCAACGGCGCAAACCGCAAACCAGCACAACCAGACCGTCCCCGGGGTCAGCCATGCCGGCATGCCAGGATAGAAGGCGATGTACTGAGCGTTGTGACTGAAGTGGGCGAGGCTGGCTGCGAAGTAGGCCGCGACGAGCGGCGCGATGCGGGTGATGTGCATGGCATGCGTTGTACAACGCCATGCCGGGCCACGCGGAGAAGACGCGTCAGCGCAGGCCACCGATGTAGCGGGCCGCCGCCACTGCACGCGCACTTACGGGCGTTGGTGCCGCCGGCGGCGGTTTCGGGAAGAGCATGGCTTGCAGCCGCGCGCCCCAATCCGCCACCTCCGGATGCTCGGCCTGCTGGCAGGCCAGGCGGATGATCTCCCGCGCGTAGTCGGCGTTGCGCACCAGCCATTCGACGTCCGTCACGCGGCCCATCTTGCGGCGCATCAGCACATGCAGGTGGGCGGCCACGGCCAGCTTCTCGCTGTCGCTGGCCATCACGCCACCTGCTCGCCGTGCTGGCTGAGATCCAGCCCCTGCTGCTCGCGCGCCGCATCCACGCGCAGCCCGCCCAGCAGCAGATAGACCAGCAGCAGGATGCCCGCCGTCATGACCGCGCTGAAAGCCACCGTGGCCAGAACCGCCACGGCCTGCGTGCCCAGCGACCCGGCCACGCCACCCACCCGTGGATCGGCCAGCAGGCCGGTCAGCAGCGCACCGACGATGCCGCCCACGCCGTGCACGCCGAACACGTCCAGCGAGTCGTCGGCACGCAGCCAGCGTTTGAGCCCGGTGGCGCCCCAGTAACAGGCCGCGCCCGCCACCAGGCCGATGAGCACCGCCGAAGCCGGCGTGACGAAGCCGCAGGCGGGTGTGATGGCCACCAGCCCCGCCACGGCGCCGCTGCACAGGCCCAGCAGCGTCGGCGTGCGCCGCGTCGCCCACTCGGCCGCCATCCAGGACAGTGCGGCCGCCGCGGCGCCGAGCTGCGTGTTGAGCATTGCGATGCCGGCCCGCCCATCTGCTGCACCGGCCGAGCCGCCGTTGAAGCCCATCCAGCCGACCCACAGCAGGCCGGCGCCGGTCATCGTGTAGGCCAGGTTGGCCGGTGTCAGCGCGGCGCGGCCGAAGCCTTCCCGCGGGCCGAGCATCCAGGCAGCCACCAGGCCCGCCACGCCGGCATTGATGTGCACCACCGTGCCTCCGGCGAAATCCAGCGCACCCAACTGGGCCAACCAACCCTGCGGCGCCCAAACCCAGTGCGCCACCGGCACGTAGACGAACAGCGACCACAACCCGAGAAAGGCCAGCAGGCTGGCGAAGCGCATGCGCTCGGCCACCGCGCCGATGACCAGGCAGGGCGTGATGACGGCGAAGCTGAGCTGGAACAGCGCGAACACCGCCGCCGGCACGCTGGGCATCAGCGGATGCACGCTGACCAGGCCGGTCGCCTTGTCATGCAGCACATTGCCCAGCCCGGCGCCGCCCAGGCCGCCGATCCAGCGCTCCAGCCCGGCCGGCCCCGGCTCGAACGCCAGGCTGTAGCCACAGACGAACCACAGCAGCGTCACCAGCGCGGCGCAGGCCAGCGTCTGGGCCATGACGGCCAGGATGTTCTTCTTGCGCACCATGCCGGCATAGAACAGCGCCAGGCCCGGCAGCGTCATCAGCAGGACCAATGCGGTGGCGCTGAGCAGCCAGGCGGTGTCGCCGGCGTTGATCTGCGCGACTGGCACCTGCTCGGCGGCCAGTGCGGGCATCGCAAGCAAGCCCGTCAGTGACGCGGCCGATCGGCCCCAGGGGGTGAACCGCGCGGCGGGAAAGCGAGGATGAATGGGCATAGGGATGCGGCGGGTGGTAGCGCCGCATGAATAGCAAGCTCTACGCCAACGCGCCCGCGGCGCCGGCCACGTGGCTCAACCGGCCAACAGTCCGTCGACGAATTCGCGTTGGCCGGTGGGCGTCAAGACCAGTTCGCGCGACGTGTCGCGGCGGCGCAGCCAGCCGCGCGCCAGCAATGCCTCCAGCAAAGCCACGGCCTCGGCGCCCGCGAAATGCTCGCGTCGCTCGGACCAGTCCACGCACGGATAGAGCGCCCGGCCCGCAGCCACGGTCGCCAATTCCAGTCCTTGCGCCTGCAGCGCCGCGCGCGCCGTGTCCGTCAACCGTTCTGCACTGCCCGCCCGCTCCACCCAGCCGCGCGAGCAAAGGACGTCATGCAGCCGCACGCCCAGCTCGCCGGCCAGGTGGCCGTAGCAGCTGCGCGCGTGCCTCAATCCACGCATCTCGGGCCGCTGCCAGCGCCGTATGTCGGCCGCAGGCTCGGCATCGCGCCCATCCGCCACGCGCAGCAGCGCCTCCAGTGCATGCGCCACGTCGCCGTCAGCCAGGCCGAAATAGCGGTGCCGCCCTTGCGGCCGCACGCGGGCCAGGCCTTCGTCGACCAGCAGCTTCAGATGGGCCGACATCGTCGCCGCGCCCACGCCGGCATGCGTGGCCAACTCGCCCGCCGTGTGCAGGCGCCCGTCGAGCAGCCGTGCCAATGTGCGTGCGCGAGTCGGGTCGGCGATGGCCGCGGCAATGCGCGCAAGGCGGGGTTCGGCGTTCATCGAGGGACTTGTTCGCGCTCATTCAAGCCGTAGTCGCGCACGACATGGGCCACCCGCAGCCGGTAGTCCTTGAACAGCCCGCCGCGCCCGGCCGCCTGGGCCTCGCGATGCCGCTCCACCTCACGCCAGCCGCGCACCGCCTCCTCGTCGCGCCAGAAGGACAGAGACAAGAGCTTGTCCGGTTGCGTCAGGCTCTGGAAGCGCTCCACCGAGATGAAGCCGTCCATGCGCTCCAGCAGTGGCTTCAGCGCGGCGGCATGGTCGAGGTAGGCCTGGCGGCCCTCGTCGGTGGGCTGGACTTCAAAGATGACGGCGATCATGGCTGCACATCCTCACAGAAAGTGCGCTCCTCGCGCAGGATGAAGCGCTGCTTCTGCGCGAACTCGAAATTGGCCCGCGCCTCGGGGTCGGCCTTGAGGCGGGCGCGGTAAGCCTCGTAGTCGGCCAGCGAGTCGAAACCGACCAGGCCCCAGGCCTCGTAGTTCGTGCCCTCGTGCGGCAGCCAGTAGCCCAGCAGCCGGCCGCCCAGGCGCGGAATGATGCGGCCCCAGGCCTGCGCGTACTCGCGGAAGGCCTCGCGCTGGAAGGGGTCGAGCTCGTAGCGGATGAAGCAGGTGATGGGCATGGAGTGTGCTCACACAAAGTTGAAGGGATGAAGGCAGTGTGGGCGGCTTCACCCCCGCGACGCTTCGCCGTGCAACGAACTGTGTCCCGCCGCCGCGCCAGCGCGGCGGCCGCTATCCTCGCCCGGCATCCCAGCCCCATCCACCGTGCCCAAACTCTCGCCCCGCCCTGCACCTGCTCCCGCGAGCTGGGCGGATTGGCTGCTGGGCCCGAAAGGCCAGGGCCGCGGCGCGGTGAAGCTGACACTGCTGGCGCTGACGGTCTACGGCCTGTTCGCGCTGAACGTGGCCGTGCAGGTCCACCTCGGTCTGATGGAGGCCGGCCCCGGAGCCTGGATCAGCGGCGTCGGCCTCGCCGGCATCGCGGGCTTTTACGTGCTGGTTCGCACGGGCCTGAGCCGTCATCTGGCACGCGACCGGTCGCTGACGCTGCCGCAATCGGTCTTCGGCGCGCTGATCACAGCCTGGGGCTATGCCATCGACCCGCCGCTGCGCGGCGCCATCATCGCCATCATGCTGCTCAACCTCGTTTGGGGCATGTTCGTGCTGTCGCAGCGCCAGGCCTTCGGGCTCTATCTGTTCGGGCTGGCGTCGCTGGCCGTCGCGATGGGCTATGGCGCCACGACGGACCCGGCCAACTTTCCTGCGGCGGTCGAGTCCCTGCACTTCAGCTTCGCGGCCATCCTGATGACGGCGGTGTCGGTGCTGTCGGTCAACATGGCGCGGCTGCGCGCCAAGCTCAGCGCGCGCACCGCCGAGCTGCGCGCCGCATTGGGGCGCATCCAGTACCTCGCCCACCACGACGAGCTGACCCAGATCAGCAACCGCCGCCATTTGAGCGAGCGCCTCGCCGCCGAGCAGCTGAACCAGCGCCAGCATGGCCATGTGATGAGCCTGGTGCTGATCGACATCGACCACTTCAAGGCCGTCAACGACCGCCATGGCCACGGCGTGGGCGATGCGGTGCTGCGCCATTTCGCGGCCACCCTGCACGCCACGCTGCGCACCAGCGATTTCGCCGGGCGCTGGGGTGGCGAGGAGTTCCTCGTCGTCACGCCGCAGGCCAGCGCCGACACGGCCGCAGCCCTGGTCGAGCGCCTGCGCGACGCGCTGGAGGCGGCCTCCTTTGACAGCATCGTGCCGGGCCTGCACGTCACCTTCTCCGCCGGCGTGGCGGAATGCGCGCCCGGCGAGGACCTGCACCTGGCCATCGACCGCGCCGATCGCGCCCTCTACCAGGCCAAGCAGACCGGGCGCGCCCGCACGGTCAGCGAGTTCGCACAACTATGAAACCCCTCGCCCAGTCTCGCCGCGCTGAACGCCGGCGTGCCTGGTCGGTCCCCCGCGGGGACGGCGATGCTTGCGGCATCAAGCCGCAAGCACATCGCCCTAGGCGGGCCGGCTAGGGAGCGGCCCGGCGCTCGGCCCGCAAGAGCGTCCGACAAGAGCGGGTCATAGCGGCGCGACAGGGATGCACAGCTCGCAGTCGAACACACCGGTCTTGAAGTCGAATTTCGACTGCGGCCCGTAGTGCTCGAAGCAGGGCCGCGCATCCAGCTGCAGGCCGCTGCTCGGCAGCCACCGGCCCATCATGGCCGCCCAGGCGGCGCCGATCTCGGCGGCCGTGCCTTCGAAGTCCAGCGCCGCATAGCGGCCACCGGGCAACTCGGTGACGATGGCGCCGCCGTTGGGCGCCCAGTCATCCGGCACGGCCACGCCGGCGTCGTAGCGGCATTGCTCGGGCGGCACGAGGCTGGGGTCGTCGTGGCTGATGCCGAAGCGCGACACGGCACCGAGGTTCTGCGTGGCCAGCCAGGGGTTGAAGGTCTCGGCCCAGAAGCGGCCAAGGGCAGGGCCATAGGCGCCCTGGTAGCGCAGATAGCCCATGCGCACAGGCGGGCGGTCGATGAGGCGGACGTTCACGGGATCTCCTTCGTCACGGTTGCGGGAGAAGCCATGCTCGTCGTCCAGCCCGGCGCCGGCTTGATCCAGATTGCTATCGGCCTGATCGAGATTGCGCCATTGCGCCGGTGGCAGGCCGAAGCGCTGCTTGAAGGCCCGCGAGAAGGCCTCGGCCGAGCCATAGCCCACGCTGAGCGCGATGCTCAGCACGGTCGAATCCGGCTGGCCGCGCAGCCGCTGAGCGGCCTTCTCCAGGCGACGGCGCGCCAGGTAGTCGCCCAGGGTCTGGCCCGTCCAGGCCAGGAAGAGGCGGTGGAAGTGATAGGGCGAGAAGTGAGCGACGGCGGCCAGCGCCTCCAGGTCCAGCGGCGCGTCCAGATGCCGGTCGATGTGGGCCTGCACGCGGTGCATGCGGGCCTCGTACTGGCGCCGACTCGCGTTGTTCAAGCCCAGGCCCTCACCAGCCCGCGCATCGCGTCCGCATGCACCGCGTTGAGCTCGTCGGCCGCGGCCTTGGAGTCGGACTGGAAGGCGGCGATGACCCAGGGCGAACGGCTGCCCGGCGGAAACACCAGGGCCACGTCGTTGACCGCGCCACGGCCGCCGCTGCCGGTCTTGTCGATGACGCGCCAGCTCGCATCCGGCACGCCGGCCCGCAACCGCTTCAGGCCGGTGCGCGAGGCTTGCAGGTCGGTCCACAAGCGCGCCTGGTTGGCCCGCTTCAGGCCCGGGCCGAGCAGCAGATGCTGCAGCGTCTTCGCGAAGGCGCGCGGCGTGCTGGTGTCGCGCGGATCGCCCGGCGCGTTCTCGTTGAGTTCGGTCTCGAAACGGTCCAGGCGCGTGACCGCGTCGCCCTGCTGGCGCAGCCAGGCCGTCAGGCCGGCCGGGCTATCGCAGCAATGGCGCAGCAGCACATTGGCGCAGGGGTTGTCGCTCTCGACGACGATGCCCTGCACCAGCTCGGCCAGCGTCGCCTGGCCGCGCGGCAGCAAGCGGTCAAAGGCCGGCGAATGCGGCACGCGCTCGCTCTCACGCAGGGGCACCGCGTCGTTCCAGCCCCAGCGCCCGGCCTCCACGCCCTGGGCCACGCGCGCGGCGAGCAGGATCTTGAAGGTCGACGCCGTAGCGAATCGCTCGTCAGCGCGGTGGGCCATCACGCGGCCGCTGCCGGTGTCGATGGCGAAGAAGCCGATTCGGCCCTGCACGCGGCGTTCCAGCGCGGCGAAGTCAGCGGCATTGGTGGCAAGGCTGCGGGTGGCTACAGGCGCCAGAGCCAGGCCAGCAAGGAGGGGACGACGTTTCATGCGCCGCATTCTCGTGCGCCCCCGCACGGCCCCGGTGCGGGGGGCACCTGCACGGCCCGTCCGCAAACTGACTACTCCGTCAGACTTGCGCAACAACGCTGTCATGACGGCCGCCAGCCCCTGCGGCGGTCCGCACAATCGCCGCCGGCCCTGCAGTTGGGGCCGCTTCCTTTTTTGGAGTCGTTGTTTGATGAACGCACCGCGCATGAGCCTCCTGGCCCTCGCCTTGAGCACCGCCATTCCCGCCCTGGCTCAAGAAGCCCCGGCCAAAGACCGCAGCCAGCTCGAAACCGTCGTCATCACGGCCGAGCGGCGTGCCGAAAACATCAAGGACGTGCCCAACGCCGTCTCCAAGATCAGCGGCGACAAGCTCGACGTGCTGGCCTCCGGCGGCCAGGACCTGCGCTTCCTGTCGGGCCGCGTGCCCAGCCTGAACATCGAGTCCAGCTTCGGCCGCGCCTTCCCGCGCTTTTACCTGCGCGGCTACGGCAACACCGACTTCCGCCTCAACGCCTCGCAGCCGGTCAGCGTCATCGTCGACGACGTGATCCAGGAGAACCCCATCCTGAAGGGCTTCCCCATCTTCGACACCGCCGCGGTGGAAGTCGTCGCCGGCCCGCAAGGCACGCTGTTCGGCCGCAACACGCCGGCCGGCGTCGTCAAGTTCGACTCCGTCAAGCCCAGCCACAAGCAGGACGGCTACGCCAGCGTCACGGTGGGCAACTACGGCACGCTGAACCTCGAAGGCGCGGCCAACCTGCCCCTGAGCGGCGACTGGGCTGCCCGCATCTCCGCGCAGAGCCAGCGTCGCGGCGACTGGGCCGAGAACACCGCCCCCGGCGCCGTCACGCCCAAGACCGAGGGCTACCGCGACAGCGCCGTGCGCGCCCAGGTGCTGTACGAGCCGCACAAGCAGTTCAGCGCGCTCGCCAACCTGCACGTGCGTGACCTGGACGGCAGCCCGCGCCTGTTCCGTGCCAACGCCATCAAGCGCGGCACGAACGACCTGGCCGACGGCTTCGACGCCGAGAAGGCCGCCTTCAATGGCGTCAACGACCAGACCTTGAAGCAGACCGGTGGCAGCCTGCGCCTGAAGTGGTCCGTGCCCGGGCTGAACATCTACGCCATCAGCGGCTATGAGCATGTGAAGCCGCTGTCCCGCGGCGACATCGACGGCGGCGTGCCCGGCGCACCCGGCATCCCCTTCCAGTCCGAAACCGGCAGCGGCATGAACGGCCACCGCCAGCTGACGCAGGAAGTGCGCCTCGAGTCCAACACCGCCGGTCCCTTGAGCTGGCAGGCGGGCGTGTACCTCTTCGACGAGAAGTACACGATCGACAACATCACCTACAACACGACGACGCACGCCGACGTCGACCACATCTACAGCGCCCAGACCAACAAGGCTGGCGCGGTGTTCGGTTCGGTCAACTACGCCGTCAGCGACGAGCTCAAGCTGCGCGCCGGCCTGCGCTACACCAAGGACAAGAAGGACCTGTCCACCACCCACGCCGGCACGGGCCTGTTCAACACCTCCACCGGCACCAGCGCCAGCACCGACGACGGCAAGTGGAGCGGCGACCTGTCGGCCACCTACAAGCTCGACGCCGACACCAACCTCTACGCCCGCTACGCCAACGGCTTCCGCGCGTCGTCCATGCAGAACGCGTCGGCCTTCGCCGGCCAATCGCAGGCCAGCCCGGAAACCGTCAACTCCTATGAAGTCGGCTTCAAGAGCGAACTGCTCAAGCGCACGCTGCGCCTGTCGGGCTCGCTGTTCAGCTACACCGTCAAGGACCTGCAGCTGACGGCCGTGGGCGGCAGCGTCAACGCCACGCGCCTGCTCAATGCCAAGAAGGCCACCGGCACCGGCGCCGAGATCAACCTCGAAGCGCTGATCACGCCCGACCTGATGGTCACCTTCGGCGGCTCGCTGAACAACACCAAGCTCAAGGACGCCGGCCTGGGCGTGCCTCCGGGCGGCTCGCTGAAGGTCAATGGCGCCTTCCCAACGGTGCAGGACCCCATCGTCGGTAACAACGCGATGGTCGACGGCAACGCCCTGCCCAACGCGCCCAAGTGGACCTACAACCTCACCGCCCGCTGGAGCATCCCGCTGGCCAGCGGCGACGAGGTCTATGTCTACACCGACTGGGCCTACCGCTCCAAGGTCAACTTCTTCCTGTACGAGGCCACCGAGTTCACGGGCAAGAGCCTGACCGAAGGCGGCGTGCGCGTGGGCTATCTGTGGGGCAACGGCAAGTACGAGGCCGCCGGCTTCGTGCGCAACGTGACCAACCAGATCCGCGTGACGGGTGCCATCGACTTCAACAACTTGACCGGCTTCATCAATGAGCCGCGCACCTACGGCGTGCAGTTCAAGGCGATGTTCTGAACAGCGTCAGCCGATGACAGGAACGCCGCCCTCGGGCGGCGTTTTTCATGGGGCTCGGTCGTCGGCTCAAACCGTCTTGATGCGGTGGAGAGCGCAGAGCTTGTTGCCGTCCGGGTCGCGCACATAGGCCAGGTGCATCGCGCCGAGCGCCCCCTCGCGCAGACCCGGCGGCTGCTCGATGGACTCCCCGCCATGGGCCACCGCCACGTCATGGAAAGCCTGCACCTGCTCGGGCGACGCGCACCCGAAGCCGATGGTGCCGCCATTGGCATGCGAGGCCGGCTCGCCGTTGATCGGCTGGCTCATGCAAAAGGTGCCGCCCCCATGGCGGTAGAACACCCGCTGATGGCCCGAGGGCCCCTGGTTGCAAAAGCCCTCGGGCACGCCGAGCGTGCCGAGCACCGCGTCATAAAAGCGCTTGCTGCGCTCGATGTCGTTGGTACCGACCATCACGTGGCTGAACATGGGTATCTCCTCAAGAAAACGGCGAAAGCGCAGGATTGTGGTGAATCCCGCCTGGCCGCGCCGGGGATGTTTGTGGACGGCCCGATGCGAGGCGTCCTGATCACTCGGGACTAGGACGGCATGCGCGTGACATGGCTGACCACGATGGCCCAGCGGCCGTTGACCCGAATCAGCGTGTCGGTGAAGCGCACATCGACCGCGAAGGGCTTGCCGCCAGACCGGCCCTTCAGTGAGGTGATGCCCTGCACCACCGCCGCGTCGCCATACATGCGCGCCGTCATGCTGTGGTTCTCGAAGCGCTCGTATTGCGGGTCGCCATCGCGGACTTCCTGGAGCGCCTGCGCCCGGCTCTGAACCTCGGCGCTGGTGCTGACGAGGTTGAACTCAGGTGCGAGCAGGCGTTCAAGCGCCGCCAGGTCGCGCAGGCGGAAGGCGTCGCACGCAGCCTGGGTCACTGCCATGGCTTCCTTCTCCGCGACCGAGGCGCCTGCTGCGGGGTTGATGAGCAGCGCGGCAGATGCCACGGCAACAAGGCACGGGATGCGGAAGGTGATCATGGCGAAGGTCTGGCGGCGGCGGCCCTCTACTTTGCCGCGCCGGCCTTCAGAAAGCCATTCACGTCGAGCCAGCGGACGAAGACCGGGAACCAGCCCTCGGCGGTCTTGCCCGGGTAGCCGAGCCCGAAACCATGGCCGCCGTTCTGGTAGAGATGGAATTCGACCGGCCGGCCGGCATCGAACCAGGACTTGACGACGCCCATCTGGCCGCGGAACAGGAAGTCGTCGCTGGCGATGACGTTGAACATCGGCGGCGCGTCCTTGGGCACGTCGACCGGCCCCATGCCGCCGTAGATCGGCGCGATGAAGGCGAGCTTCATGGTCTTGGAGTTGAGCGTGCTGTGCATCGTCAGGCCCGCGCCGGCCGAGAAGCCCACCATGCCCAGCCGCCTGGTGTCGACGCCCCATTCCTTGGCGCGCGAGAGGATGAGGGCATGCGCCGCTTCGGCGTCGGCAAGCTGGTTGGCGAGGTCGGGCACCAGCGAGCGTGGGTTGCCGTCGCTCGATCCGGCCGCGGTGAACATGCGGTTCATCGAGTCCTTGAAGCCGTCGAGCGAGTCCGGCGTCGGGTGCAGCCGGTACTTGAGGACGAAGGCGGCAATGCCCTGGTCGGCCAGCGCCTGCGCCACCTTCCAGCCCTCGTTGTTGATCGACAGCCAGCGGAATCCCCCGCCCGGTGCCACCAGCACGGCCGCGCCATTGCCCTTGCCCGGCGCGGGCAGGTAGGGCGTCAGCGTGGCGGTGGTGACGTTGCGCACCATCGGCTCGCCCCACTGACGGAACCAGCTCTCGGCGGCCGGCTGCTTGTCGACGCCGCCGGTGCCGAGCGGGATGGCACGCGGCTCGGCGGGCGCCTGCAGCGGGTGGATGGTGCCGTCCTGCGCGAGGGCGCAAGTGGCAGCGGAGGCCAGCAGCAGGGCCAGCAGGGTGGAGAAAAGTGAGGGCATGGTCGTTTGTCCAGCGAGTTGATGGGGTCAGCGCGGCAGCAACAGCGGCCGCGTCAGCGAGAAGTTGGCGCTCTCCACGGGCGCACCGGTGTCGGGCTGGCCGCCGCCGACGCTGAGCCGATAGGCGCCAGGCATGACCTGGCGCACGCCGTCGCGGTCGACGAAGCTCAGGTCGCGGGCATCGAGCCGGTAGCTCAGCTCGCGCCGTTCGCCCGCCTTCAGATGCAGGCGCTGAAAGCCCCGCAGCGCCAGGCGCGGCCCGCCCTCGAAGCGCGGCGGCGCCAGGTAGAGCTGGGCCACCTCGTCGCCATCGCGCGTGCTGGTGTTGGTGACGGCCGTGCGCACCACCAGGCCCACGTCCTTGCCGTCGTCCTGCACCTCGACCTTGGGCGCCTCGTAGCGGAAGCTGGAATAGCTCAGGCCATGGCCGAACGGGTAGACCACCGGCTTGTCAAAGAAGCGGTAGGTGCGCCCGGCCATGCGGTAGTCGTCAAACGGCGGCAGGTCGCCCGCGCTGCGGTAGAAGGTCACCGGCAGCCGCCCGGCCGGGTTGGCCACACCGGTGAGCACCTGCGCGATGGCCTGGCCGCCGCCCTCGCCCGGGTACCAGGCCTGCAGCACCGCCGCCGCGTTCGCCTGCGCCCAGGACAGGTCGATGGCGCTGCCGCTCAGGTTCAGCACCACCAGTGGCTTGCCCCCCTGCGCCGCGGCCTGCAGATAGGCGCGCTGGTCCGCCGGCAAGTCCAGTGTCGTGCGGTCGCCTCCCTGGAAGCCTTCGATCTTGACGGGCATCTCCTCGCCTTCCAGGTCCGACGTCAGGCCGACGACGGCCACCACCACGTCAGCGCCCTGCACGGCGGCGCGCAGGTCAGCCAGCGGCTGGCGGGACACGCGCTTCCAGACCATGCCGGGCGGCGCCCCGGTGCCGGACTCGGCCTCGAACTGCAGCGCATAGCGCTCGCCCTGCTTGAGGTCCAGCTGCGTCAAGGCGACCGGCTCGGCCCATTGCGTCGGGCGCCTGGCCAGCGTCAGGTCACGACCAGCAACGCGCACCTGGCCTTTGACACCCGCAACGCCGAGCCGGTAGCTGCCGGTCTCGGGGGCGACGAAGAAGCCCGTCAAGACCACCCGCGTCACTTCGCCGGACTCGGGAAAGTCGCGCACGCGTGAGTCGAGCTGCGCCACGCCGTGGCTGGCGAAGGCCTTCTCCTGAAAACGGCGCTTGCCCGGCGCCACTGGGGAGCCGGGCTGGAGCTTGAAATAGCTGGCACGCAGGCCCGGGCTGCCGTCGGGCGCCACGAAGGCGCTGGCGGGCACCGGGTCGCCGTCGGTGATCGACGGGCCGAAGGGCACCAAGCTGACCTGCGCCGCCGGGAACTGCTGGCGCAGGCCCTCGAAGACGGTCTGCGTCGGCCCGGTCTGGCCCGACGAGTAGTTGCCCCGCATCACACGGCGCGCATCGGCCAGGGGCCCGACGACGGCGATGCGGGCCGAGGCGCGCAGCGGCAGCACGCCGTCATTTTTCAGCAGCACCAGGCTTTCGAGCGCGGCGCGAAGCGCAAGCGCGCGCTGATCGGGCGAGTTGATCGCCTCGGCCTTCGGGAAGCTGCGCTCGCCCAGCCCCGGCAGATCGCCATTGCGCAGCCGCGCGGCAAACAGGCGCACCAGCGCGTTGTCGATGTCGGCCGCGCGGATGTAGCCGCGCGCCAGCGCCTGCTTGTAGCGCTCGCCCAGGCCCGGCGTGTGCGACAGCGTGGCGCCATTGCACTCGTTGTCCACGCCGGCCTTGAGGGCGGCGGCGGCTCCGGCCGGAGCGTCGGGCGCGTACTTGTGATTGGCATGGATGTCGACGACGGCGTCGCAATCCGACACCACGTAGCCGTTGAACTTCCAGTCCTGGCGCAGCGTCTTCACCAGCAGGCTGTGGCTGGCGCAGGCCGGCTCGCCGTTGACGCGGTTGTAGGCGCACATGATGGAGCCGGCCTGTGCGTCGACTATTGCCGCGCGGAAGGCGGGCAGGTAGGTGTCCTCCAGGTCCTGCGCCGAGACCCACACGTCCACCGAATGCCGCGTGGATTCGGGGCCGCTGTGCACGGCGAAATGCTTGGGGCTGGCGATGACGTGCGGCAGGGCCGCATCCGGCCCCTGCATGCCGTGCACGAAGGCCTTGCCGAGCGTTGCGGTCAGGAAGGGGTCCTCGCCATAGGTTTCCTGGCCCCGCCCCCAGCGCGGATCGCGAAAGATGTTGATGTTGGGCGACCAGGTGTCCAGCGCGCCGCCGATCTTGTTCGGGTTGGGCTTGCCGCGCCCCAGCGCGTAGACGGCCCGCACCTCGGTGCTGATGCTGGCCGCCACGTCCTGCATCAGCCGGTCGTTGAAGCTGGCGGCCAGGCCGATGGGTTGTGGGAAGTTCGTCGTCGCCCCGGGGCCGAAGGCGCCGTGCAGCGACTCCGTCCACCAGTTGTAGGCCGGGATGTTCAAGCGCGGGATGGCCGGCGCTCCGTTGAGCAACTGCTCCGTCTTCTCGTCGAGCGTCAGCCGGGCCACGATCTGGCGGGCCTGGGCCTCGGCGTCCGTCTGCGGGCTGGCGACGCCCAGGCCGCTGAGGGCCAGGCCCCAGGCGAGGCAGGCGATGGAAAGGGTCTTCAACGGCGTCTCCGTTTTTGTCGTTGCGCCGGATTGTGTGGTAGCGCAATCAATGCGACACCTGTTTTTCCCTTATTGACGCCGCAGACACCCCTAGAAAACCAAGTCGCGCCGTCTATGAAAACTCGCTCACGTCCGCGGCGATGAATTCGACGATGTGATCGATACCAGAATCGTTATCTGGTGGATGTGGGTGTCACGCTGCGGCCGAGCGCCGCGCCAGTCGCATCGACAAGCCCACCGGGCCCATCGCCAGTTGCAGCAGCTCGCGTGGCGCCTGGCCGTCAGGCGTTTCGACCGTGGCGATGTCGAAGTGCCGCAGCAGCACGGCCATGGCCAGCTTGATCTCCATCAGAGCGAGGTAGCGCCCCGGGCAGATGCGCGGCCCGGCGCCGAAGGGCATGGACAGCCGCTTGGCCGCGCCGGCCTGCTTGGCGTCGCCCAACCAGCGCGCCGGTTCGAAGGCGGCGGCGTTGGGCAGATGGCTTTCGCTGGTGGCATCGCGCCGCATCACGGCCATGACGATCATGCCTTGGCGGACCTCCACGTCCCCCACGCGCGTGTCGTGCATAGCCTGCATGACGTTGATGGGCGCCACCGGCCGCAGCCGCATCGTCTCGTGCGCGCAGGCCTCGACGAAGTCCAGCGCGCCGAGCTGCTCCAGCGTCGGCAGCGCGGCCTCACCACAAATGCGGTCCACCTCGGCCCGCGCCTGGGCCAGCACGTCGGGGTGCTGCCACAGCAGCCAGATCATCCAGGCCAGCGTGTTGGCCGTCGTGTCCTCGCCGGCCAGCAGCATGGTCAGCACATTGCCAGCCACCTGCTCGTCGTCGATGCCGCTGCCCGGTTCGTCGGCCGCCACGAGCATGCCTTCGAGCAGATTGCCGGGCTCCTCGCGCAGCGCCGGGTTGGCCGCCATGCGTGCCCGCGCCTTGGCGACGAAGCCCTGCACGGCCAGGTTGACCTCGGCCACGCTGTGCGTGAGGGCCTTGTCCTCGGCCGACGGCCACCAGCGCCACAGCGGCAGCGGCGCAAAGATGCGCTTGAACAGCATCGGGAAGATGCGGTTCAGGTGCTGCTGGATGACATCCTCGTCGGACTGCAGCGTGTTGACGTCCTCGCCAAAGGCCAGGCCTGCCACGGCGTCCACCGTGAAGCGCATCAGGTCGGCCTGTAGCTCGATGCGCCGGCCCTCCCGCGCGGCGATCTGCCAGCGGCCAACCAGGCGCTCGGCCACGCGCAGCAGGAAGGGGTAGTAGCGCTTCACATGCACCGGGTCCAGCCCGGCCATGACCATGCGGCGCTGGCGCTTCCAGGCCTCGCCGTTGGAGCCGAACAGGCCCGCGTTCAGCCCCATCTCGCGGCCGATGTCCTCCAGCCGCTGCGTGCGCCGAAAGCCATCAGGCCGGTCGCGCAGTGCCGTGCTGATCAGCTCGTGGTCACCGACGATGACGAGGCGGCGCTTGCCCAGCCTGAGCCTGAAGATCGGCCCGAACTCCTCGCACCAGGCCTCCACCTGCTGATGCACCCGCGTCGAGTCGATCTGCAGCAGGTTGCCGAATACCGGCACACCGCGCGGGCCGGGCAGGTCATCGAACTGGCGCAGCGCGCCAACGGGAGGGGCGGCAGTGGTGTCCATCGGCTAAACCTTCTCCGGCTTCCAGCGTGGATGCAAGGCATGGATAAGCTCATCTACACGGCTCGTATAACGCTCTCGTGCGAGTAAGTGATCCTGTTCGTCCTTCTCTTTTCGTAGGGTGTAGTACGCGAACTCGTAGCAAGCAATGATCCATGGAAGCACTCTCGCTTCACCTATGCCTCTATGGAAGTAGAAAAGGTAGATCGTTGCGGCGGCAAGGAGAGCCACCCGTAGATACATGAAATAGCGGCCACGCTCGACCTGCTCTCGCGTGGGGCGACTGCACCAGATGCCGCCGGCTTCAGGCGGCAACCTCTTGAAATTCTCGTCCGTCGACTCTCCATAGAGGAGCAACTGGCGAAGCTCAGTTGGTGTCATTTGCTGGCCTCAGCATGGGTTCGAATGACTACCTAGTGTGGCCCGATTTGCTCAAGGCACGACACACAGGAAACGGCTCAACCCGCAAAGATCTTCCCCGGATTGAAGATGCCCAACGGATCCAGTGCCTGCTTCACCGCGCGCATCAACCCCACCGCTTCCTCGCCGGTCTCGTCCAGCAGGAAGCCCTGCTTGTGCAACCCAATCCCATGCTCGCCCGTACACGTGCCTTCGAGAGCAATCGCCCGCGCCACCATCTGCGCACTGAGCCGCTCGGCCGTCGCCAGCTCTTCGGGGTCGACCGGGTCCAGCAGATAGGCCATGTGGAAGTTGCCATCGCCGACATGGCCGACGATGAAGTAAGGCAGGCCGGCGGCCTCGACCTCGGCAATCGACGCGTTGATGTTCTCGGCCAGGCGCGAGATGGGCACGCAGGTGTCTGTCGTCACCGCGCGGCAGCCGGGGCGCATCTGCAGGCCTGACAGATAGGCGTGGTGGCGCGCGGTCCAGAGCCGCGTGCGCGCCTCGGGCGTCGTCGCCCATTCGAAGGCCTCGCCCCCAAAGTCCGCTGCCACGTCCTGCACGGTGGCCGCCTGTTCAGCCACGCCCGCCTCGCTGCCGTGGAATTCCATCAGCAGCATGGGCGCTTCCTTCAGGCCGAGCTTGTCGTGCGCATTGACGGCCTTGATGGCGTTGGCGTCCAGCAGCTCGCAGCGCGCGATGGGCACGCCGATCTGGATGATCTGCATGGCGGTGCGCACGGCCGCGTCGATGCTGGGGAAGAAGCAGACCGCGGCCGACACGGCTTCGGGCAGCGGGTGGACCTTGACGGTCAGCTCGGTGATGACGCCCAGCGTCCCTTCGCTGCCGATGACGAGGCGCGTCAGGTCGTAGCCGGCGCTGCTCTTCCTGGCGCGCGAGCCGCAGCGCACCACCTCGCCGCTGGCCGACACGAAGCGCAGCGCCAGCACGTTCTCGCGCATCGTGCCGTAGCGCACCGCGTTCGTGCCACTGGCGCGCGTGGCGGCCATGCCGCCCAGGCTCGCGTCGGCGCCGGGGTCGATGGGGAAGAACAGGCCCTCATGCTTGAGCGCCTCGTTCAGCGCCTTGCGTGTGACGCCGGGCTGCACCGTCACCGTCAGGTCCTCGGCATCGACGCGCAGGATCTTGTTCATGCGCGACACGTCCAGGCTGATGCCGCCCTGCACGGCCAGCAGATGGCCTTCCAGCGACGAGCCCGCACCGTAGGGAATGACGGGCACGCGGTGCAGGGCGCACAGTGCCACCACGCGCGCGACCTCGGCCTCGTTTTCGGCAAAGACGACGGCCTGCGGCGGTGGTACGTCGAAGACGGATTCGTCGCGGCCATGCTGCTCACGCACGGCCAGGGCGGTCGAGCAGCGCTCGGCGAAGTCGGCACGCAGGCTGTCCAGCAGCGCGGCCGGGAGTGGGGCGGGCGAGAAGGATTCGGGCGCGTTCATGGCCAACTCCAGGGGGTCAGACAAGGATTGTGTTGCAGTGCCCCTCGCATGGTGACAGCATGGGGCACACAGCGAACCCCGGGAGACCTGCATGGACCCGACCCTGACCTGGCTGCTGCTCGTCGCGGCCGTTGCCCTCATCGCTTTCGGCGCGGTGCGCTTCGATCTGCTGGCCGCGCGCTGGCGCGAGGTCTTCGGTCACCCGCCACCGCCCCACGACGCCCCGCCCGCGCCGCGCTGGACGTCGGCCCAGGGATTCAAGCCGCATGACGCGCCGGTGCACAAACCGGCCTTCCACCGCAGCGGCCGCCGACACTGAATCGGCGCCGCAGCAGGGCCTTGCCAACGAGGAGAACGCCATGAGCCCGACGACCACTCTGACGATCAGCCGCAAGCTGATGCTGCTGACCCTGCTGGTGCTGGTGGCCATCAGCATCCCTTCGGCCTTCCAGGTGCGCCAGGCGCGTCAATTGGCTCAGGCGGCGCAGGGCGAGCTCGAAGGCCTGGCGCCCGCCCGGCTGCTCGTGCGGCTGGCCCAGCTGACCCAGCAGCACCGCGGCCTGTCGGCTGCCGTGTTGGGCGGCAACGACTCGGTGCAGACGGCACGCTCGGCCAAGAACGCCGAGGTGGTCAAGCAGGTTGCCGCCGTCGACACCATGCTGAAGGGCGATGGCGCGAACGACGCAATGCGCCAGACCTGGCAGGAAGCGCGCACGCGCTGGGACAGCCTGTCCAGCCAGGTGGGCGCCAAGGGACTGAAGGCGGCCGAGAGCAGCACCCTGCACGCCCAGCTCATCGCCGTCTATTTCAAACTGCTGGACCAGCTCGTCGACCAGTCCGGCCTCATCCTCGACCCCGAGGCCGACACCTATTTCCTGATCAGCGCGACGCTGACGCGGCTGCCCATCGCCACCGAGGCCCTGGGCCAGGCGCGAGCGCGTGGCGCCGGCTTTCTGGCGGAAGGCAAGATCGGCCCCGAAGGCCGCACGTTGCTGGCCGGCCTCGTGCAGCAGGCCGCCGACCAGCATGCCGGCATGGGCACGGCCTTCGACAAGAGTTTCGCCGTCAATGCCGACCTCAAGAGCCGGCTGGGCAGCAAGATCGCCGCACTGGACGAACAGGTGCGCGGCTCGCTGAAGCTGACCCGCGACGAGCTGATCGCCAAGGAGGAGCTGGCCTACGCGGCGCCCGACTACATCGCCAGCTACACCCGCACCATCGACGCGATGTATGTCGTCGCCGAGGAGGCGATGGATGCGCTGGACGGCATGCTTGGCGCGCGCGTGTCCAGCCTGCGCACCAGCAGCTGGGTCGTCTTCGGCCTGCTGGCCTTCATGCTGGGCGCCGTCTTCCTGCTCGCGCGCGGCATCTCGCGCAGCATCACCGTGCCGCTGCAGCATGCCGCCGGCCTGGCCCAGCAGATCGCCGAACGCGACCTCAGCGGCGACGTCGTCATCAGCGCGCGCGACGAGATCGGCCAGCTGACGATGGCGCTGCTGGCCATGCGCGACAGCCTGTGTGGCGTCATCGGTGAGGTGCGCAGCAATGCCGGCGAGGTGGCGCAAGCCTCGCAGGAGCTGGCCTCGGGCAACCGCGACCTGTCGCAGCGCACCGAGCAGCAGGCTTCGGCGCTCGAGGAAACCGCCAGCTCCATGGAGCAGCTGACCGCCACCGTGCGCAGCAATGCCGATCAGGCCGGCGACGCCAGCAGCCTGGCCCAGCGCGCCTGCACGGTCGCCATCTCGGGTGGCGCGGCCGTCGACCAGGTCGTCAGCACCATGGGCGCCATCGAGGCCAGCAGCCGGCGCATCGAGGAAATCATCGCTGTCATCGACGGCATTGCCTTCCAGACCAACATCCTCGCGTTAAACGCCGCCGTGGAGGCCGCGCGGGCCGGCGAGCAGGGCCGCGGCTTTGCCGTCGTCGCGTCGGAAGTGCGCGCGCTGGCTGGCCGCTCGGCCGAGGCTGCCAAGCAGATCAAGGTCCTCATCTCCACCAGCGTCGGCCAGGTCGAGGACGGCGCCCGCCTCGTGAAGGGCGCCGGCGCAACGATGCGCGAAACCGTCGACGCCATCCGCTCTCTGGCCGAGCTCGTCACCAGCATCAGCCGCGCGTCCAGCGAGCAGAGCACCGGCATCGGCCAGATCAGCGAGGCCGTCTCGCACATGGACCAGCTGACGCAGCAGAACGCCGCCCTCGTGGAGGAAACCGCCGCGGCCGGCATGAGCCTGCAGCAGCAGGCCGAGAAGCTGTCGGGCCTGGTCAACACCTTCCGCATGCCGGTCGCCCAGCGCTGAGGGGCGGGCTCAGTCTGGGTTGACCCGCCAGGCCGCCGCGCCCAGCAGCACCACCTGCAGCTGCTGCACGAAGTTGTCCATCATTTCGGCCTCCAGCAGCGGCTGCTGGGGCGGCAGGTCGAGCATCTCCGGCGCTGCCGCCAGCATGGTGTTGACGATCAGCCCGCACACCATCTGCAGCGTGGCCGTGGGCATGTCGGGATAGGCGCCGATGGCGCGGAAGTCCTGCGCCATCTCGTTGGTGAAGTGGCGCACCTCGTTGCGGATGGCCAGCCGCAGGATGCGGCTGCCGCCACCGCGCTCGCTGCTGATGAAAAGGAACAGCAGCCGGTGCTGCTGCACATAGCTGCAATAGACCTCGACCGACACGCGCACGCGGTCGGCCGGCGCCGCGCCGCCCTGGCGCGCCTCGCGCAGCAGTCGGCGCAGGCTGATGCCGACCTCCTCCACCAGCGCCAGGCCCAGCTCGTCGGTGTTGCGAAAGTGCCGGTAGAAGCCGTTGGGCACCATGCCCGCCTCGCGGGCGATCTCGCGGATGCCCAGGCTGGTGAAGCTGCGCCCCTCGCCCATCAGCGCGAGCGCGGCCTGGGTGAGGCTGGCACGGGTGAGGTCCTTGCGCTCGGCGCGAGAGAGTTTGTCGGCGGCGGTGTCGGACATGGCGACTGGTCTGTGAACACTCGTATCGTAGCTTCACCCCGTCCGTCTGCCTATTTGTGCACGAGCGTGGCGTACCTCCCGGGTTGAGTGTCTTGTTTGTTTGTGTACGAACGTACACAATGCAGGCATGCAAACGCTCCGCCCCACCCGCCTCGAAACCCTGACTCGCCCGCTGCGCGCGGCACTGCAACACCCCTGGGTGGCGGCCATCGTGCGTGAAAGCGCGGTCGAGGACAGCCTGCAGGCCCTGCACCCGCTGCTGTCGCTGCATCAGGTGAAGGCCCGGGTGGTGAAGTGCATCGCCGAGACGGCCGACACCCGCACGCTGGTGCTGCGCCCCAACGCGATGTGGCGTGGTGCCCGCGCCGGGCAGTTCGTGTCGCTGACGGTGGAGATCAACGGCCGCCGCCACGAGCGCATGTACTCGCTGACGTCGCGCCCGGGCTCGCGCCTGCTGGCGATCACGGTCAAGCGACAGGGGCGGGTGTCCACGCATCTGCATGAGAGCGTGCGCGTGGGTGATGTGCTCACGCTCGGCCCCGCGATGGGCGATTTCGTGCTGCCGGCCGTGCTGCCGGACAAGATCCTGCTGCTCAGCGCCGGCAGCGGCATCACGCCGGTGATGGCCCTGCTGCGCGAGCTGCAGGCGCGCGGCGCGGCCGACCGTGTGGTCTTTGTGCACAGCTGCCGCAGCCCGGTCGAACAGATCTTTGCCGCCGAGCTGGCAGCCATGCCGGGGCTGCGCCTGATTCAACACTTCACCACCAGCGTCGGCCATCTCACGCCAGCCGATTTGCAGGCGCAGGTGCCCGACCTGGCCGAGCGCGCCACCTGGGTGTGCGGCCCCGCCGGGCTGATGGATGCGATACACGCGCACTGGCAGGCGCACGGCATCACCGCGCCGCTGCACAGCGAGCGTTTCGCCGCCGCCCCGCTGGCCGCCGAGCCCCTCAGCGCCCCGGTGCGCGTGCAGCTGCTGCGCAGCGCCACCGGCTTCGCGTCGCTGGGCGCCGCGCCGCTGCTGAACCAGGCCGAGGCCGCCGGCTTCGCGCCCAAGCATGGCTGCCGCATCGGCATCTGCCGCTCCTGCCAATGCGTCAAGCGCAGCGGCACGGTGCAGCACCTGCACACGGGCGAGCTGTCCAGCGCGCCCAACGAATTGATCCGGCTGTGCGTCAGCGCCGCCCGCTCCGACCTCGAACTCGACCTGTGATGCATACCCTCACCCGCCCCCAAGTTGACGCGTTCCAGGTCGAACTCGACGCCATCCGCGCCCGCGTCATGGACTCGCTCGGCCAGGCCGACGTCGACCACATCCGCAAGATGATCGCCATCTGCCGCGCCAGCGAGGTGGGTGGCCGTGCGCTGCTGCATTTCGGCGTCGGGCCCTTGAGCTGGATCGCCGGCGTGCTGGCGCTGGCCCACGCCAAGATCCTCGACAACATGGAGATCGGCCACAACGTCATGCACGGCCAGTACGACTGGACCGGCGACCCGGCACTGAACTCCCAGACCTTCGAGTGGGACATCGCCTGTGACGGCGAGGCCTGGCGCCATTCGCACAACGTCACCCACCACACCTACACCAACATCCTCGGCAAGGACCGTGACCTGGGCTACTCGCTGCTGCGCATGACGCCCGAGCAGAAGTGGAAGCCGCGCCACTGGCTGCAGCCGCTGGCCAACCTGATGCTGGCCCTGGGCTTCCAGTACGGCGTCGGCTCGCATGACCTGGAGCTGGGCCGCTACAAGCACGGCGCCATCCCCAAGCCCGTGTTCAAGGAGCGCCTGAACCGCTTCCTCGGCAAGGTGGGCAAGCAGTGGTTCAAGGACTATCTGCTCTTCCCGGCGCTGGCGCTGTGGAGCGCGCCGCGCGTGCTGGCTGGCAACTTCGCGGCCAACCTGATCCGCAACCTGTGGACCTATGTGGTGATCTTCTGCGGCCACTTCACCGAGCATGTGGCCATCTACCGGCAAGAGGACTGCCTCAACGAGACCCGCGGCGACTGGTATCTGCGCCAGTTGGCCGGCTCCAGCAACCTCACCGGCGGGCGCTGGTTCCACATCCTGACTGGGCACCTGAGCCACCAGATCGAGCACCACCTCTTCCCCGACATGCCGGCGCACCGCTACGTCGAGATCGCGCCGCAGGTGCAGGCGCTGTGCCGCCAATACGGCCTGCGCTACAACACCGGCAGCCTGTTCAAGCAGTACCTCACCGTGATGAAGCGCATCCTGGTCAACACCTTGCCACCCAAAGCGGCCGTGGCCTGAAGATTCAGGCAGGATGCAGGTCCGATCACCGACCTGCACCGCCATCATGGGCAACCGACTTTCACAGATCGCCACCCGCACCGGCGACGACGGCACCACCGGCCTGTCCGACGGCAGCCGCGTGTCCAAGACCCATCTGCGCGTGCAGGCCATGGGTGATGTCGACGAGCTGAACTCCAACCTCGGCCTGCTGCTGGCCGAACCCCTGCCCGACGACATCCGCGACCTCATCGTCACCATCCAGCATGAGCTCTTCAACCTGGGTGGGGAGCTGTCCTGGCCCGGCGGCGAACTGCTGAAGGACGCCGCCGTGCTGCGCCTGGACGAGGCGCTGGAGCATTACAACGAGCATCTGCCGCGGCTCAAGGAATTCATCCTGCCGGCCGGCACGCGCAGCGCCGCGATTGCCCATGTTTGCCGCACGATTACCCGCCGTGCCGAGCGCGCCGTCATTCAGGTAGCCACCGCCGAGCCCGTGCGCGCCGCGCCGCGCCAGTACCTGAACCGCCTGTCCGACCTGCTCTTCGTGCTGTCCCGCGTGCTGAATCGCGCCAATCTCGACGGGCTGGGGGGCGACGATGTCTACTGGCAGAGCGAGCGCATGAAGCGACTGGACGCGGCCGACAACTGAAGCCCAGGGGCCCATATGCAAATCACCGGTCAATGCCACTGCGGCGCCATCCGTTTCTCGGCGACTGCCGATCCCGCCAAGGTCTTTGCCTGCCACTGCGCGGACTGCCAGATCATCTCCGGCGGCCCGTTCCGCGCGGTGATCGCCGTTCCGGCGGATCAGGTCGAACTGGTGGGCACACCCAAGCAGTATGTGAAGGTCGCAGCCAGCGGCAACCGCCGTGCACAGGCCTTCTGCGGGGATTGCGGCACCCAGCTCTTCGCCACGGAAGCCGACGTACCCAAGACGCTGAACATCCGCCTGGGCTGCGTGAACGAACGTGCCCAGCTGAAGCCCGTGGTGCAGGTCTGGAAAGACTCGGCCATGCCCTGGCTGCCTGAGCTGGACAGCACCCCGGCTCACATGCGCGGCCGCGACAGCCCGCTAGCCTAGCGCTTGCGCCGGCCCCAGACCTTGTAGGCCAGCCAGGCCCAGCGCAGCCCGCGCCAGAGTTTGCCGCGTCGGTCTGCCCCCGCGCCGGCAAACAAGGCCGCTCCGCCGCCGGCCGCGGCGAGCACGATGGGGTTGGACAGCAGATCGCGCCAGGCCAGGATGCGCAGCACCCAGCCGTCAGCGCGCTGGCCGATATCGTCCACCGACAGTGCAGCCTGGCCGCGCATCAACTCGGATGCCAGCAGCAGATTGGCCTTGCGCTCGCTGCGCAGAGCCGGGTCGGCCGGGATCCTGGGGATCATGGCCCTGGCCGGCGCAGCGCTTCGGCGTCAGCGCGCAACTCACCGATGCTGGACTGGAACAGGCTAGCCGGCTGATCGATCAGCTTCTTGACCTTGAGCACGGCGACGACGGCCGCAGCGATCAGAACGACCGTGCCGCCGCCCAGAGCCAGCAGCCGGTGATCGTCCCAGAAGGCGACCGTGATCAACACCAGCCCCATCAGCAGGCCAAAGCCCGCCAGCAGCGCGGCCAGCACCGCCCAAAGCAGCAGGCTGGCGATACGCTCCTTCTCCTCCTGGGCCTCGATAGCAAACAGCTCAAGCCGAATGCGGCTGAGCGTCAGCAACGACACCCCGAGCCGCCGCAGCGGCGCGGAGACGGGTTCCTTGGCGTCGCTCAAGCGGGGCTCAGCGGCGGCCGATCAACACGCCAATCGCAAGGCCCACGGCTGCCGCGGCACCGATGGCCTGCCAGGGGTTGGCATGCACATAGTCGTCGGTGGCGACGGCGGCATCCTTGGCGCGCTGGAGGGCTTCGTGCTGGGCGTCCAGCAGCTTGTCCTTGGCACCGGACAGCCGGTCCTGGATGCGGGCGCGCAAGGCCTTCACCTCGCCGTCCGCCTTGTTGGTCGTGGCCGTCATCAGCGCGTCGATGTCTTCCATCACCGCACGGAAGTCCGAGGCCAATTTTTCCTTCGCCTGGCTGGTATCACTCATCGCTGGCTCCTTGATCGGGGGATCAAACACGCTTGCAGCCTAACGCGATTGGACATGGCCTGACATGCCCCACCACGATTGAAGCGGGCTTGTCCTACAAGGCCGCGGCCGCTTGCCGCAAGCGCTGCGCATAGGCCTCGCGCAAGGCGGCCGGCGCCAGCACCTCCACCTGGCCGGCATGGCGCAGCAGGTCCATCAGCAACTCGGTGTCATCGACATAGGGCAGGCGCAGCCGCCAGCGGCCGTCGGGCAGGAATTCGCTCTGCTGGGCCGGGTGCCATTCCTCGCGCGACACCCAGGCCGCCGTGCCGGCGCTGAAGACCAGCTCGGCCTCGCGCGGCGTGCCACCGGCGAAGATGCCATAGCCCTGGTCGAGTTCGGCTTCCAGCTCAGCCAGGGGCACAGGCCGGGCGTCGGCGTCTAGCAGCGTCGCCGCCTCGATGCCGTCCAGGGCAAAGCGGCGATAGGCGTCGCTGGCATGGCACCAGGCATCCAGATACCAGGCGTGACGATGATGCACGAGACGCTGCGGCGAGACCTCGCGTTCGCTGCCCGCCCCATCGCGTTTCTTGCGGTAGCGGATGGCCAGGCGCTTGCGCTTGACGACGGCGCTGCCCACGGTCTCGAAGCTGTCGCTGGCCATGCGCCGGCGTGCCGTGCCGATCAGCCTGACGCGCCGCCGCAGCTCATCGGCCTCGGCCGCATCCACGCCCAGCATGCCGGTGATCTTGTCGAACATGGGCTGCAGGTGGCGGCCCACGACCCCCTGCTCATCCAGGCCGGCCAGCATCTGCTGCATGGTCAGGAGGGCGTGCAGTTCGGCCTCGTTGAACCAGACCCCCGGCAGCTCATGCTTGCCGCCACGCCACTGCTGGCCGAAACGGTAGCCGTTCTCGCCGGCGTCGTACTCGATGGGCGCGTCCAGCCGCTCCCGCAGGTAGGCCAGGTCGCGCTTGAGCGTGGCCGGCGACACCTCCAGCGCCTCGATCAACTCGGCGAATGACACGCAGCCGCGGGAGCGGATCAGCTGCTCGATCTTGTAAAAGCGTTCGGTGCGGTCCATTCGGGTTTTCTCAGTGCCCCGACCGCTGGCATCTCTGCACACTCGGCGGGCTTGAATCGGCCAACAAATCAATAGCCTGCTTCACGGATGCCAAACATCCGGGAGCAGGCAGGGAGAGTGACATGAATCCGTCGACATCATTCTTGCGTCAAATCTGCGCGGGACTTTTCTGGGCAGCCCTTGGCGCCGAGTGCATGGCTGCAGCGCCGACCTATTCGGTCACACCGCTGGCCGTGCAATCGCTATATCCCACCAGCTATGCCAAGGACCTCAACAACGCCGGCCAGGTGACTGGGCTGGCCTATCTGCCCAATGCCAATGGCGCGACGTATAGCTTCCTGTACGGCAGCGGCAACACGGTAAACATCGGCGGCCTGGGCGGGACCAATCCGCTGGGCAACGGGTACAGCCCCACCGACGCCCAAGCCATCAACGACGTCGGCCAGGTGGTGGGCGGGTCTTATTCCAGCAGCTATCCCGACATCCGTGCCTTCCTCTACAGCAACGGGCAGATGACCGACCTGGGCACGCTGGGCGGAAGCTTCAGCCAAGCCTACGGCGTCAACAACGCGGGTGAGGTCGTAGGAATGTCGGTCACCGCCGGCAACAAGAACTCCGCGACCTTCCTCTACAGCGGCGGGCAGATGATCAATCTGGCCACCCTGGGCGCCAGCTTCACCGACGTCACGGCCATCAACAACCACAGCCAGATCCTCGGCACTGCCGGCGGCCATGCGGCCATCTTCAGCCAGGGCGCAATGACGGACCTCGGCACCTTGGGGTCGGCCCTCAGCATTCCGGCGGCCATCAACGATGGGGGTCAGGCCACCGGATATTCCTACACCGCGGACAGCTTCACTCGCGCCTTCCGGTACAGCGGCGGGCAGATGATCGATCTGGGCACCCTGGGCGGCTCCTACAGCCAGGGCAAAGACATCAACGCCGCGGGCGACGTCGTTGGCATTTCCAACAACGGCATCGACGGCTTCGGTCATGGCTTCCTCTACACGGGCGGCACCATGTACGACCTGAACAACCTGGTTGGCTCGTCCGACTGGCTGATCGGCGAGGCCCAGCGGATCAACGACAACGGAACCATTCTTGCGTCCGGCTGCCATCAGCAGCAGGGCTGCATGTCCGTGCTCCTCAGCGTGACCAGCGTGCCCGAACCGGGCTCAATGGCCCTGACCCTTGCGGGGGTCGCCGTGGTGGGCGCCAGGCTGCGCCGGCGCCGCGGCTGAGTTTCCGTCGGCCTTCCGAAGGGCACCTTACGGTGCCTTTTTTATGCGCATCTGATTTTTTTCACAGGGTAGATCACCTATTGAGCTACCTGGCTCACAAACTGATATCCAAGGCCCGCGACTCTCAGGCGTGCCTCTCAATCAGGAGTCAGTCATGCAAGCCGTCATCAACGCCCAGATCACCCCCCGCCTCCAGAGCAGCCCGCTGGTCCAGTTCGACCTGGACATGGACGACACCTCTGCTCTGGTCAGCGCCCACGAGCGCACCGGCCTGGCCCTGGGCCGCGACTACGCCCTGCATGGCATCACGCCACCCATCGCCCATCTCTACCCGCAGTCGCCACTGCAGCGCGGCTGGCTGGCCTCACGTGGCCGCCCGGTGCGCACGCCTGCCAGCCCGCAGGTCGAGCGCTGGCTGGCCCTGCGCACCCACGCGTGGGCACGCGGCCGCAGCTTCGAGGACATCCAGCTCACGCCGCACCATCTCGCCCAGCTGGAAACCCAGCACTGCCCCATCAGCCGGGAGTTGCTGGACGGCGAGAGCACCAGCATCGACCGCGTCCGCGACGATGCCGGTTACGCGGCCGGCAACCTGGCCGTCATGAGCCGCCGCGCCAACCGGGCCAAGGGCCACCGTGGCTACGCTGCGCTGGCCGACATGGCCGCCAGCTGCGCCGCCGGGCCCATCACGCGCATTGGCGGCCTGGCCGAGGCCGAGTGGCAGCGCCTGGCTGTGCTGGCCAGCTTTGTCACACCGCTGAGCCACGAGCAAGCCGCGCTGATTCCGCTGCACGTGCTGCCGCCCAATCGCCTGCGTCTGTTCAATCCCATCCAGGCCCTGCAGGCCCTGGTCACACGCCAGCTCGCCACGCCCGGCTGGAGCGCCCGCCTGAGCCGCCTCGAGGCACTGCTTCCCACCGACACGCTGCGCACCGACTTCAACCGCTTCCTGCTCGCCCTGGCCCCTCGCGTGCTGGCCGCCACCGAGCTGCAGGAGCCGCATCAGATCCGCTGGGCGCTGGAAGACGCCTGGGGCCTGCCGCTGGTGCAAAAGCGCTGGGCCCGCTTCGCCCTGCAACTGACCGCCGAGCAGGCAGAAAACCTCGTCGAACGTGCGGCCGCCAAGAAGCTCAGCCCCGTGCACATCCAGCGCCACGACGACGCCACCGATGGCTGGGCCCTGGCCACTGGCGGTTACGCGGCTTGAAATAGGACCCCTCGTCCAGTCTCGCCCTGCTGAACGCGGGCGCGCCTGACCGGTCCCCCGAGGGGACGGCGACGCTTGCGGCGTTGAGCCGCAAGCACTTCGCCAGCGCGGGCCGGCTAGGGAGCGGCCCGGCGCTCGGCCCGGAACACCCAGATACCTTGACGACAGCACCAAGGAAAAGACAAAGCGCCCCGCAGGGCGCTTTGCTCACGGTGCGATGGCCTCAGACGAGGGAGCGATGCAGTCGGATCTCTTCGACACGCGCACCGCCGACTTCGGAGGTGCGGGCGCTGCCGAGTTCACGCTTGAAACCGGCCAGCTCAAAGAAGCGCAGGGCGCGTTCGTTGCGCAGATAGCACCACAGCGTGGCCTTGGTGCAGCCTTCTTCCTGCAGGCCGTCGCGCGTGGCATCCCACAGCGCCAGGCCGACGCCCTTGTCCCAGTGCACCGGGTCGGCAAACATGGCCCAGACCTCGCCGGTCGTGGCGGGCGTGCCCTTGTCGCGGGAGCGATCGAAGCCGGCGAAACCCATGATCTTGTTGTCCAGATGGGCAACGATGACCTGCGGCTCGCAGAGGTCGATGGCCTCACGCCAGAAGGCTTGGCGCTTTTGCACCGACATCGCATCCAGCGCGGCGGCGGGCAGGAGGGCCTTGTAGGCGTCCTGGCTGGCAGCGACATGGATCTCGGCGATGGCCTTGGCATCGCGCAGGGTGGCGGGGCGAACCTGGATCACGGACATGGAACTCTTGGCAATAGCACGGGACGAAAGGGCGCGATTGTCCTAGCCCGATGATGAGCTGCAGGGTCTTGACAGAATTTTTTATCCGCTCAAGCAGCCAAGGAATTGGCGCGACAGGCCTTCACATGGTCGACCAGGCCGCGCCTGAGCCAGCGCAACGGCGTGCGCTGCAACTCCAGCATCAGTGCGTGATCCACAGCGGCGTCGCCCAGGTCCAACGCAAAGCGTCGCGCGACCTCGTTCTGAACCTTCAGTAACAACTCCGCCGTCACGCGAGCATCGGCCATCGCCCGGTGGGCACGGCCGTCGAAGCGGATGCCGTGGAACTGCGTGATCGCACCCAGGCCGTGGCTCTTGGCCTCGGGCCAGAGCCGGCGCGACAACAGCACGGTGCAGGCGAACTCGTGGGCCGGGTCGCGCGCCACGCCGGCGCGCTCCATCTCGGCATGCCAGAAGCCCCGGTCGAAAGAAGCGTTATGCGCGACGAGCGGGCAGCCCTGGGTGAAACGGGCCAGCTCGCGCATGACCGTGGGCGAGTCCGGCGCGTTGGCCAGCATCTCGTTGCTGATGCCGGTGAGGGACTGAATAAAGGGCGGCACCCAGGCGCCGCTGTTCATCAGGCTGCTCCAGGCGTCGACGACCATGCCGCCACGCACGAGCACGGCAGCGATCTCGGTGGCACGGCCGCCGCTGGTGGGCCCGAGACCGGTCGTTTCGAAGTCGACGACGGCGATGGTTTGCGTCATCTTCGTCAAGACTTCTTCGGTGGATGCCTGGGCGGGTGTTTCAGGGCATTCATTGCCAGCTTGCGCTCGACGGCGGCATCCAGGTCCACGCCGCCATGGTCGGCAATCTGCACGAGGTACAGCAGCACGTCCGACAGCTCTTCGCCGAGATGGCGGCGCTGGTCGTCGCTCAGGCTCAGGGATTGCTCGGGAGTCAGCCACTGGAATATTTCCAGCAGCTCGGCGGCCTCCACCGTCATGGCCATCGCGAGGTTCTTTGGCGTCTGGTAGGGCTGCCAGTCGCGGTCGCTGGCGAACTGGCGCAGACGCTGCTGCAGGGTCGTAATGTCCATCAGGGGAGCGCGTGTGAGGGTCGTTGCATCGCCGAAAGTGTCCCGTGTATTCCTAAACAGTATTCAAGATTTCAAAGGTAGTGGTCGTAGTAGTGCACCGCCTGCGCTGTGGACAAGGGCAAAAAGTCCTTGGGGCACAAGCGCTTGGCAGCAGCACAAGCCTGTGCGCCGCAGCCTGATGGATTGACCCTCGATTGGGAACAACTTTGCGAAAGGCCGTCGGCCTGTGGATATCTGCCCAGTTGTGCCAGAACCATCCACAGACTTGCCCAAGGCGGTACAGGCCCTTTGGATCGCGGCGCTTGCGCAGGCCTTCCCCAAGCCGTCGGCGTTGTTTCTTTACGCGGAATGAGGGGAAAAACGAACGACCGTTCTAAAAAGCTGCGGCTAGAGTTGCGCTCCCGAATTGAATGCACTGCGATGTTGCGGTGTCGCCTAGGAGACAACAATGAAACCCTTCCTCACCCGGATCGCCGCCGCCTCGGTGGCGCTGTTGGGCAGCTTGCTGGTGGCGGGCTGCGGTGGTGGTGGTGCGACGGCGGATACGACGCCCAAGTTCGCCCCCAGCAGCGTGGTGTCCTTCGGGGATAGCTTGAGCGACCAGGGCACCTACAAGGTCGGTACTGTTGCCGCCCTGGGCGGTGGCCAGTACACCGTCAATGGCGTTGGCCCGCATTGGGTGGAACGCATTGCCACGCTTTACGGCCTGCCCAAGCCCTGCCCGGCCCAGCAAGGCCTGGATGGCCTGGCTTCCCAGGGGTTCAGCGTGCCCGTCAAGAACAACGCGGGTTGTTTCGCCTACGGTCAGGGTGGCGCGCGAGTGACCAACCCGGTCGGCCCGGGCAACAAGCTGCTGGGTGGTTCCAACGCCGTGCTGGGCCAGCTCACGGTGCCCGTCGTCACGCAGATGCAGAACCACCTGACGGCAGTCGGTGGCAGCTTCAAGGGCACCGAGCTCGTCTTCGTCTATGCCGGTGGCAATGACGTGTTCATCAACCTGGCCACCGTGCAGGCCACCATCGCCGCTGGCGGTGACCCGACGGCCGCTGCCACCAAGGGCGTGACCGAGATGGGCAAGGCCGGTGCGGAACTGGCCGGCTACGTCAAGGCCCTGGTGGTGGGCAAGGGTGCCAAGAACGTCGTGGTCATCAACCTGCCCGACGTGAGCCTGACGCCTTTCGCCAAGAGCCTGCCCGCAGCCACGCAGGGCCTGATCCTGCAGATGGTCAATACCTTCAACGACCAACTCAAGACCGGCCTGGCCGGCGCTGACGTGGGTTGGGTTGATGCCGCCCAAGGGGTGCGTGACCAGATTGCCGATCCTGCGAAGTTCAGCCTGAGCAATGTCACCACGCCGGCCTGTGATCTGAGCGCGGCCAAGAACCCCTTGGGTTCGTCGCTGGTCTGCAGCGCCAACAACGTCATCAGCGGCGACGTCAGTCACTACCTGTTCGCTGACTCCGTCCACCCCACCCCGTTTGGGAATCAATTGCTGTCGCAGGTGGTGTCCCTGGAACTGGCTCGCAAAGGCTGGCTCTGAGTCCGCGTGACCCTTCAGGAGAACTTCATGAACATCAAATCCCTGCTCGCAGTCACCCTGCTCTCCGCCACCGGCCTCGTTCACGCGCAATCGGCCGGCAGCATCGTCGTCTATGGCGGTGCCGCACAGATCAACCCGCATGTCGACAGCGGTGATCTGACCGCGCCCAGCCTGGCGGGCACCAAGGTCGACGTGAAGAAGGCCAGCTCCTTCGTCGGCGGCGTGACTTACTACTGGACCGACAACATCAGCATCGATCTGCCGATCGCGCTGCCGTTCAAGCACGACGTCGTTGGTGCTGGCGCCATCGAAGGTTCGGGCAAGCTCGGCACGGTCAAGTCCCTGCCGATGACGCTGCTGGCCCAGTACCGCTTCGGCGACGCCAACAGCAGCTTCCGTCCCTTTGTCGGCGCGGGCGTCACCTATGGCTACTTCTTCAAGCCACGCGYCACGGCCGCACTGTCCGGCCTCACCGGTGGCTCGCCCGCCAGCCCGACGACGCTGTCCATGAAGAGCCGCTTCGGCACGACCATGGAACTCGGTGGTGCCTTCAACATCACCAAGGACTGGTCCGCCAGTCTGGCAGTCACCAAGACCTTTATCAAGACGACCGGCAGCCTGTCTACTGGCCAGACCATCGAGACGACGCTGGACCCGGTGTCCGTCAAGTTCGGGATTGGTTATCGCTTCTGATCCGGCTTCCAGGCCGATCACCAAGAGGGAGCCTGCGGGCTCCCTTTTCTTTGGGCCTCTCGTGAAGCCGTCACGGCCGCCGAGGGCAATGAGCGAAGTTCAAGTCACAACTGGTGACATTCATCGGCATAGTGCCCCCGCTGATCGCAAGCCGCGAAGAGCACCAAATCCAAACAACTTTCGGGAGGGAAATCATCATGAGGATCCACACACTGCTGATCATTGCCGCTGCTGCATCCTTGGGCGGCTGTGCCATCCATCAGACCGTGCAGCCGGTCGAGCGGCTGGAGGCCAAGCAGATCTGCATCGTCCATAACGGCGACGTCAGGGAAGGGGTTTTCGAGAGCTACAGGAAGGCGCTCGAGGCCAAGGGCTATGCGGTCCGCAAGCTGCCGGCTGGCGCCTCGCTGATCGAATGCCCGATCACGTCGACCTACACGGCCAACTGGCGCTGGGACCTTGCCCTGTACATGGCCTACGCGGAGATCAAGGTCTACAACAACGGTAAGCCGGTCGGTGAAGCCAAGTACGACTCGACGCGCGGCGGTGGCAACATGGGCAAGTTCATCGACGCCGACAAGAAGATTACCGAACTGGTCAATCAACTGTTCCCGGGTGGCGCCGGCGCCTGAGCAGGCGGCCGGACTCATAGCGCAGAAGGGAGCCTGCGGGCTCCCTTTGTCGTTCTGGCATGTCAGGTTTGTCGATCATGGTCGACTCATGCCCCATGAAGCTGACTGCCCTGCTCCTCGCCATGGCCACGCCTCTCGCCGGCGCCCAAAGCTGTCCTGCTACAACCGTGCAAAGCGGCGCGACGGTGCCGCGCATCGTCGAGCTCTACACATCCGAAGGCTGCTCCTCCTGCCCGCCGGCGGACCGCTGGCTGAGCGGCCTCAAGGGCCAGCCCGGCGTCATCGCGGCAGCCTTTCATGTTGACTACTGGAACGGCCTGGGCTGGCCGGATCGGTTTTCCAGCCCGGCCTTCACCGAGCGCCAGAAACAAGGCGTGGGCGTTAATGGCTCACGCTATGCGTACACACCGCAAATCGTCATCAATGGGCGGGATTGGCGCAGCGCTTCATTGCCCGCGGCGAGTGCCGAGCCGGCTCGTGTACGGTTGGGCTGGAGCCGCAGCGCGAGCGGCGAACTGAAGCTCAGTGCGGAGAGGCCTTGCCTGGCGCGCCCGCGCACGTCCAGCTCTGGTGGGCTCGCGTCGAGGACGGCCACCAAAGCCGCGTGCGCGCCGGCGAGAACCGTGGCGAGACGCTCAACCACGACAGTGTCGTGCGCGAGTACGCGCGGCTGCCGGTCTGGGACGGCCAGGGCCGAGGGGATTGGGCCGTGCCGGTGCATGCCACCGAGCCCGGCCACACGAGCCGCTGGATTGCGGTGGCGGTCGATGCACGCGATGGTGGCGTGCTGCAGGCGGTGGAAATCGGGTGCTGAGCAGATTGAATCGATGACCGCTTGGTGGCCGGCCGCTACTTGACGGGCGTCAAGCAAGAGATTGCTTCCAGGCTAGCGCTAAGACATTGAATCGTTCGGCGATCTCTTTCTTGTCAGTTTGGCAAGGAGCGACGTAGCCTAGTGGTGCTCGTGAACCCGGCGTTCCACGGAGGGCAAGATGTTGTTGACGAAGTCGATTCAAAATTTGCTTGAACACGCCGACCTCGAAACATTCGAGCTGAATGACGTTGCTATGAGCACCATGTACGCACTCGAAGCTCGGGAGCTTGTTTCATCCGACTGGCGTCGAGGACTTGGTCCGGTGTCGCAAACGACGGCTGGAGGCAGCTTTCCTCGATACAGCCGCGTCAAACTGACTGAGGTAGGTGTTCGTGCGGCAAGGTCGTTGCAGGGGCTGAGATGCGACCTGTGAGACCGTACAAATGAGTCAGGCGATGCCGACGACCTTGTGCATCTGCACCGACAGCCGCCACTGCGGATGGGCCATGCAGTAGGCCACGGCCGCCTTGGTGTGCTCGCGCTGCAGCACCGAGTCCATCGGCTGCAGGAAGAAGTTCTGGAAGTCCAGGTTGGCGAACCGCTCCGGCTGCGCCAGCGGCTGTGGGTAGACCAGCTTCAACTCGTGGCCCGAGGTCAGCACCAGCGGCGCATCGGCCTTGGGGCTGACGCAGATCCAGTCCAGCCCCGGCGGCGCGGGTTGCGTGCCATTGGTCTCGACAGCGACCTCGAAGCCGCGGGCGTGCAGGGCGTCGATCAGCGGCGTGTCCAACTGCAGCAGCGGCTCGCCGCCGGTACAGACGACGTAGGGACGACCACCGCCGGGCCATGCTTTGGCAATCGCATCGGCCAGCGCATCGGCGGTTGCGAACTTGCCGCCACCCTCGCCATCCGTGCCGACAAAGTCCGTGTCGCAAAACGTGCAGACCGCCGTCGCGCGATCCTGCTCGCGGCCGGTCCAGAGGTTGCAGCCGGCAAAGCGGCAGAACACGGCTGCGCGGCCGGCCTGGGCGCCTTCGCCCTGCAGCGTGAAGAACAGCTCTTTGACCGAATACGTCATACGGGGATCAATTCTTCGGAGTCAGCCCGGCTGACGATGGCACCCGAGCCGCGCGTCTCGTACAGGTCCACGCGGTCGATCTGCGGCAGTACCGCGCCGCCTTCGCGCAGCACCCAGGCTGCAATCGAGGCCACGTCACCGTCGGGCAGATTGGCAATCTCAAACAGCGGGTGATGGTCCAACCGTTTGAAGATGGGGTTGAACAGCGACTTCACGTCACCGAAGTCCACCGTCCAGCCCATCACCTGGTCCAGCGGCGCAGCCAGGTGCAGCCGCAGCGTGAAGGTGTGGCCATGGATGCCGGCCAGCGGATGGCCAACGGGCGCGTGCTTCATGCGAACGGCGCTGTCCAGCGTCATCTCCTTCCAGATGCGGTAGCTGTTGCCGTTGAAGTTGGCGCCGCTGGAGCCGGTCTCGTAGACGGTCACCCAGCTCAGCTCCGGCAGTTCGGGCTTCAGCCTGTCCCACAGCCAGGCCGAGATGTTCTCGCTGGTCGGGTTCTGCAGCCCCGCGATGTCGTTCAGGCAGCGGTAGTTCAGCGCGAAATGCAGCGGCGCCCAGACCTCGTCGAGGTGGTCGTAGTCGATGGACAGGTCGCGCTCGCCGAGGTCCGCATTGGCATGCAGGATGACCTCGAAGCCATGGCCATGCATGCGGCCGCACTGGTGGCCAGCCGGTACATTCGGCAGCTGGTGGGCGGCCTGGAAGCGGTAGCGCCGCCAGACATGCGCATGGCCGGCGCCGTCCAGGTCCACGCCGCTGTGTTGGGTGCTTTGCACGCCCACCTGCACGATGCCGGGCACGTCCAGCCGCTGGCGCACCCAGCGCGCGAGGTTCTCGTCGGTGGGCTCGGCCAGGTGGTCGTTCAGCAAGGCATGATCCAGCGGTGCCACGGTCTCAGTCATGCGCGCACGCAGCGCCTCGACCTCACCCCCCGGAAAAGCAGGCCAGCCCGCGGGCAGGGCCGTGCGGACGGTGGCGAAATAGCTGTGGCCATGCAGGCCATGGCTGCGATGGGAGGCGGGCAGGGCGGGAATGCGGCAGGCCGACTCGAAGCCGGCCGAGGCACAGTGCAACACGGAAACTGACATGCCGCGATTGTCGCGCCCACCCCCAAAACCCTGCTTGACTTGAAGTGGGCTTGAGCTTTTAGTCTTCCCCGCCATGAATCTTGCTGACCCCATCGACGCGCCGGCCGGCGCGTCCGAAAAACTCTTTGCCCCTGGCCGCAGCGCCGCCTGCATCGGCGCCATCGCGCTGATCTCCATGCTGGCCTTCGAGTCCATCGCCGTCGCCACCGCGATGCCGGCCGTGGCCGAGGCGCTGCAGGGCCTGCCCTATTACGCACTGGCCTTCGGCGCGACGCTGGCCACCTCGGTGCTGGGCATGACGGCGGCCGGCCAACTCTGCGACAAGCGCGGCCCCTATCGCGCCGCGCTGGCAGGCCTCGCCGCCTTCCTGGTTGGCCTGCTGCTGGCGGGTTTTGCGCCATCCATGCCCGTGCTGGTGCTCGGCCGCGCGCTGCAGGGCCTGGGCAGCGGCGTGCTGGGCGTCACGCTGTATGTCGGCGTCGGCCAGGTCGTGCCGCAGCAACTCCATCCCAAGATGTTCGCGATGTTCGCGGGCGCCTGGGTCGTGCCCGGCCTGGTCGGGCCGGCGCTGGCGTCCTTCCTCGTGCAGTTCATCGGCTGGCGCTCCGTCTTCCTGGTCGTCGCGGCGGCCGTGCCCGTGGCGGCGTTGATGATCCTGCCGGCCCTCAAGCGTGTGGGCTCGGGCACCGGTGACGAGCTGCGCTGGGGCGCGATGCGCTGGGCCCTGCTGGCCAGTGCGGGCGCGCTGACGCTGCACAGCGCCAGCCAGCAGAGCGGCACCAGCTCGGCCCTGCTGTTCGCGGCCGGCCTGGTGACCGCCGGCATCGCCGCCCGGCTGCTGCTGCCCGCTGGCACGCTGAGGGCGGCGCGTGGCCTGCCGACGGTCATCCTGCTGCGCGGCCTCATCGCCGCGACCTTTGCCAGCGCCGAGGCCTTCCTGCCGTTGATGCTGACCCAGCACTTCGGCTGGAGCCTGACCCAGGCCGGCATTGCGTTGAGCGCCGGCGCGGTGACCTGGAGCATCGGCAGCGCCTTGCAGGCGCGCGTGCAGCGGCCCAAATCGCGGCGGCTGTTGCTGCCGGGCGGTTTCACATTGACGGCGCTGGCGCTGACCCTCGTCATCGCGCCGCTTCTGTTCGCCCTGCCCTCCTCGCTGGTCTTTGTGGGCTGGACCCTGGTCGGCCTGGGCATCGGCCTGTCCTTTCCCATCCTGTCGGTGCTGCTGCTCAAGCTGTCGCCGCCGGAGCAGCAAGGCAGCAACACCTCGTCGCTGCAACTCTGTGATGCGCTGACCAGCAGTGCCGCGCTGGCCCTGGCCGGCCTGCTGTTCGACCCCGTCACGCGCCAGGTCTTGCCGGTGCTGCTGCTGGCGCTGGGGCTCGTCACCGTCGCTGCCTTGATCAGCCCCCGAGCCCAACCCAACAACCACTGAAAACGCTTTCTGCTGGTGGCACACTGCGCCGTCTTCCGCGGGAGAGGTGCATGGGTTTCGTGACGACGCGCAGCTTGGCCAGGGACTACGACGTCATCGTCGTCGGCTCAGGCGCCGGTGGCGGCCAAACGGCCTACACGCTGGCGCTGGAGGGCGTGAAGGTGCTGATGCTGGAGGCCGGCCGCAACTACGACTTCCGCACCGAGACGCCGATGTTCCAGACCAGCGTGGACGCGCCGCTGCGCGGTGCCGGCACGCCGGACAAGCCCTTCGGCTTTTACGACGCGACGGTGGACGGCGGCTGGCAGGTGCCCGGCGAGCCCTACACGCAAGCTTCCACTGACCCCCAGCAGCGCTTCGACTGGTGGCGCTCACGCATGTTGGGCGGCCGCACCAACCACTGGGGCCGCATCTCGTTGAGAAACGGCCCCTACGACTTCAAGCCCCACAGCCGTGATGGCCTGGGCTTCGACTGGCCCATCGGCTACGACGACCTGGCGCCCTACTACGACAAGGTTGAGATGCTGGTCGGCATCTACGGCAGCGACGAGGGCCTGGAGAACACACCTGACTCGCCCGAGGGCTGCCTGCTGCCCGCGCCAGCGATGCGCGTGGGCGAGCGACTCATCAAGAAGCACGCGGCGACGCTGGGCGTGCCCGTCGTGCCCATCCACCGCGCGGTGCTGACGAAAAAGCTCGACGACGCCCGCATCCCCGCCCTGCTGCACCCCGGCAACCCGCGCGCTCAAGGTTTGGTCGCCCAGGCCATGCGCGACCGCGCCGCCTGCTTCTGGGCCACGCCCTGCGGGCGCGGCTGCAGCATCGGCGCCACCTACCAGAGCCCGGCGGTGCACCTGCCGCCGGCGTTGGCCAGCGGCAATCTGGACGTGCTCTGCGACGCCATGGTCTACGAGGTGACGACCGCCGGCGGCAAGGCCAGCGGCGTGCGCTTTGTCGACCGCAAGACCGGCAAGCACATCAAGGCCAAGGCCCGCGCCGTCGTGCTGGCGGCCAGCGCCTGCGAATCGGTGCGCATCCTGCTGAACAGCAAGCCGGGGGGCCTCGCCAACGCCAGCGGCAAGCTCGGCCGCTACATCATGGATACCGTTGGCAGCGACCTGTCGGGCCAGGTGCCGGGCCTGGAAGCCTTGCCGCCCCACAACGAGGACGGCGCCGGCGGCGGCCACGCCTATTCGCCCTGGTGGCTTTACCAGCAGCAGGGCCGCGACTGGCACAGGAAGCTGGGCTTTCCGCGCGGCTATCACATCGAGATCAGCACAGGCCGGCGCATGCCCACCTCGGGCACCGGCGCGGGCTTGGAGTGGCTGACCCAGGGCAGCTATGGCGCGCGCTTCAAGCAGGACGTGAGGCGGCTGTACGGCTCCTTCGTCCACTTCGCCGGCCGCGGCGAGATGATCCCCAACGAGCAGTCCTGGTGCGAAATTGACCCGACGGTGAAGGACCGTTTCGGCATCCCGGTGCTGCGCTTTCACTGGCAGTGGGCCGAGCACGAGACCCGCCAGGCTGCGCACATGCAAAGGACCTTTGCCGACATCATCACCGCCATGGGCGGCCGCGTGCAGGACGGTGGGCCGGAACTGGACGGGGCCAAGGCCATCGCGCCGGGCGGTTCCATCATCCACGAGGTCGGCGGCGCCATCATGGGCGCGGATGCGCGCAACTCGGTCACGAATGGCTGGGGTCAGACCTGGGACGTGCCCAACCTCTTTCTGTCCGACGGGGCGCCCTTCGCGTCCAACGCCGACAAGAACCCGACGCTGACCATCATGGCCCTGGCCTGGCGCCAGGCGGACCACATCGTCGAGCGCATGCGCAAGAAGGAGCTCTGAGCATGGACCGCAGACAGACCCTGCAATGGATGCTGGCCGCCAGCGCCGCCATGGGCGTGGAGGTGTCGGCCGGCGCTACACCCGCTGCGCGCAAAGGCAGGGGCTATGGCACGGATCCTCAACTCACCAGGACCTATCGTGGCGGCGAGCTGTGGCCGCTGACCTTCACGGCTGATCAGGCGCGCGCCGCGCAGGCGCTGTGTGGCCTCATCATCCCGGCCGACGAATACTCACCCAGCGCCGCGCAGCTCAAGGTCCACTTCTTCATCGACGAGTGGATCAGCGCGCCCTACCCAGATCAGGTCAAGGACAAGGACGTCATCGTCGCGGGCCTGGGTTGGCTGGACGCCGAGAGCCGCTTGCGCTTCGGCAAACGCTTCGCCGAACTCGATGTCACCGCGCAATCGCAGATCGCCGACGACATCTGCTGGGTGCAGAAGGCCAAGCCCGAGCGCGCCGCCGCGGCACGCTTCTTCAAGCGCTTCCGCGACCTGACGGCCGGGGGCTTCTACACGACGCCCGAGGGTTCGAAGGACCTCGGCTTCGTCGGCAATGTCCCATCCGTCACCTTCGACGGCCCCCCTCTCAAAGTCCTTCAGATCGTCGGAGTCGCCTGATGCGCCAACTTACCGCAATTGCCGCCAGCCTCGCTGTCGCCACCGCTGCCCACGCCGCCGACATGAATATCAACACGCTGAGCGCCGAAGAAACCGCCGCCGGCTGGAAGCTGCTGTTCGACGGCAAGACGCTGGAGAACTGGCGTGCGAGCGACGCGCCCGGGAGCTTCAGCGTCAAGGACGGTGCCCTCATCGTGCAGGGCCCGCGCTCCCACCTCTTCTACGTCGGCCCCGTGCAGCAGCACGACTTCAGGAACTTCGAGTTCAAGGCCGACGTGATGACCTTTGCCAAGGCCAACTCCGGCGTCTATTTCCACACCAAGTGGCAGGACGTCGGCTGGCCCAGCCTGGGCTACGAGGTGCAGGTCAACAACTCCCACAGCGACCCCAGCCGAACCGGCGGCCTGTGGGGCGTGCAGGACTTCCCCAAGGTCATCGCCCCCGACGGCCAATGGTTCACGCTGACCATCCGCGTCGAGGGCAAGCACGTCACCACGTTCGTCGGTGCCGAGAAGACAGCCGACTACACCGAAGAGTCGCCCATCGTGCGCAAGAAGGGCTTGGAGCAGCGCTACCTCGCCAGCGGCACCTTCGCGCTGCAGGGCCACGACCCCGAGAGCACGGTGCACTTCAGAAATATCAAGGTGAAGGTGCTGCCCTGAAGACCGGCGACCTTCAGCCGCACCTTGCCAGCCGCCGCCGGGCCCAGGGCAGCACGGCCAGGCCGGCCAGCATCAGGCCGTAGGTGGACGGCTCCGGCACGGCCGCGGTCATGAAATGGCCCGAGGCCGACGTGGCCGTGACGCCCATGGGCAGGTCCCAGTTGAAGCGGGCGGTGTGCGAGAAGTCTGCCACCGCGCCGCCTTCGGCGAACACGGACAGCGAGCCATAGATGTAGACCACCAGCGATTGGCCATGCGCCGGCACCAGGAAGGTGCTGCTGATCTCGCGTGAACTGTTCTTGGCGTCGAGCGTGATGGCGTTGCGCCAGCCCTCGGGATTGGTCCCGACATAGAAGCGACTGGTGGCCGAGGAGCCGCTCCACCATTTGCCGCGTTTGGTCTCGCCCTCGACCGACCAGCTCCAGCTGACCGGGTCGCCCGGGTCATGGCTCTCGTCGGCCTGCAGCGTGACCTTGTCGTAGAACCAGGCGTCGGCGCTGGTGCCCCAGTTGCACGACAGCATGTCGGGCCGGCAGCCCTTGGGCAGCGTCGGGTTGTTGCTGGACCAGGCCAGGGCATGCAGGCTGCCCGTGTTCAGCGACGCCTCGGCGGAAGCCTGCACGTTCACGTTGGCAAAGCTGTTGCTGACGTGCGACTGGCCGGCACCGCCGGCGGTCTGGCCGCCCGCGCTGGCGTGAACACCGGAAGTGGCGAAAGGCTGACCGGCCGCCGCATTCGCGGTCAGCACGGTCGAAGCCAGCAAGAGGGGGGTCAGGAGCAGTTTCATGGCGGTGATGGCAGGGTTGTTGACGGCCGGAAGTGTGTTTTTCAGGCCCTCCCGGCGCATCGCCCGCGAAGAGCCACGTGAGAGCCATGGCACTGTCATAAATCCATGGCTCCCCATGGGTGATGCGCCGCTGGCGCCTGCGGCCGACGATGCCGGCCATCACATCCCTGCCGGAGTTCTTCCCCATGCCTTCACATCCCACCGCCCCGACGCTGCTGCTCGCCCTCGCCGCCTTCAGCCTGCTGGCCGACACCACGCAAGCGCAAACCGCTCAGCAGCGCCGCCTCGTGCTCGACGTCGAACTGCTGCGCCAGGGCCCCGTGCAGGCCGGCGCGGACCGCGGCGAGCAGACGCTGAGCCAGCGCTGGCAGTTCAGCGCCCTGCTGCAGAGCGACGGCACACCCATCCCCTACAACCCGCTGGACCCCGACGATCACCGCCGCCAGCTTGAAGCCGCCCAGCGCGCCGTCACGGCCGCGCCCGCCGCCCCCACACCCGACTGGCGCGCCATGCAGGCCAAGGCGCAGGCGCTGCAGGCACGCTGCGGGCAGGACAGTGCCTGCCTGATGCGCGAGGCGTCGGCCTTGAGCGCGGGTGCGATGCCCGGCGTCAACCGCGGCAGCCAGGGCGTCATGCAGGGCTATGGCCAGGCGGTGGCCGCCTGCGAGCGCCAGCCTGCCGGCAAGGCCCGCGAGGCCTGCCGCGCCGACGCACGCCGCGCCGCCGGTGGCGGTGCCGATGCACCCGACGATAGCGGCCCGGCCACGCCTTACTTGCTGTTCACCGGACCGATGGCCTGCAACCTGCAGTTGAGCGCCAAGCTGGACGAGCGCGTGCAGGGGCGCTTCAACGATGTGCAGGGCGTTGTCCCCTTCACCGAGACGGCCCAGGGCAGCGAGACTCGCCGTGACGATGCGCCCTGCCCGACGCTGCAGGCCGTGCTGGACACCCGCAACGGCCGGGTCTGGACGGCGCTGGGCCTGGTGCCGCAGGATGTGCAGGGCGTGCAGACCCGCGAGGAGGCCAATCGCCGCAAGCAGCGCCACGAGGGCCGCATCGGCCTGCAATGGCGCGAGGCCCAGCCCTGGCTGCAGCAGCGCCTCGTGCAGCTCAGTTCAGGGGGCCAGGATCAGGCGCGCCTGCCGGCCGGCACCGGTCAGGCGGAGATCAAGATGAAGTGGAGCTTCAGGCCGACGTGACTGACGCCCCTCGTCCGGTCAGGCCTCGCTGAACGTGGGCCTGACCGGCCGGTCCCCCGAGGGGACGGCGATGCTCGCGGCTTCGAGCCGCGAGCACATCGCCAAACGCGGGCCGGCTAGGGAGCGGCCCGGCGCTCGGCCCGCAAGTTACGTGCTCGGCGGTGGCGGGGCGCGCAGGTCGCTGACGCGGCGGCCGCGCTTGCTGGCGGCGCTGCGCAGGTGCACCAGCGACTCCACGCGCTTGAGCAGTTCGCGGTCGTTCCAGGGCTTCTTGAAGATGCCGTAGACGCCCTCGATCTGGCCGACGCGGCCGTGCAGCTCGTCGTGGCCGGTGATGGCGATGACGGGCAGGTCTTCGGTGATCAGGCTGCCATGCACGTCGGCGATCAGCTCGAAACCGTCCTTGTTGGGCATCTCGAGGTCGGTGATCAACACGGCGATCTCGGGCTTCTCGTCCAGTTGTGCCATGGCCTCGTTGCCGTCGTTGACCTGGACGACCACGAAGCCCGCACCTTCCAGCAGGCGCTTGAGCTTGGTGCGCACGACGGCCGAGTCATCAGCGATCAGCACGGTGGGTGGCCCCTCCGGCACCACGGGCGCGGGGGCGGCCGGCGGCTGCATCGGCGTAGGCGCCGTGACGAAGGCGCTGGCCATCGACGGGCCAGCAGTGGCTGAGCCAGGCAGCGGCGGCAACACCACAGGCGCGTTGGCGCGCTGGCCCCCTTGCGGCGGGCGTGGCGGCGGCGTGTATTCGCGCGGCGGACGGTAGTCGTCACGCTTGAAGGCGGCGATGAGCACGATGATGGCCAGCGGTATCGCGATCAATACCGGCATCAGATAGGCGCCCAGCAACTCCTGCAGCTCGTGAAACATCGACTCCATCCCCGGGGTGTAACAGCGGGCAGCCTAACACCCGCCACACGGTCACACCACCGAGGAAATCAGGCATAAGTCGACGATTTGCCGCGACTTTGCACGCCTGCCGCAGTGCAACCTCAGTCGCGGCTGCTCACACAGCCACGGCCGTTGACCAGGCAGCGGGCGTAGCCGGCGTCGTTCTTCAGCAGGAACATGGCCCGCGCCGCGAAGGCCGAGTCGGCAAAGTCGGCGAACACACCGTCCACGCCCAGCTCGTAGAAGGCCAGGTATTCGTTGACCGGGCTGCCCTGGTAGTCGCTGGCCAGGCGCTTTTGTTCGCTGCGGAAGGTGTAGGGGTGCACCACCAGGCCGAGCTTGTGCGCGTTGGCGACGATGTCGCTGGCGGGCAGCAGCTTACGGTCGCGCTCGTCGACCAGGCCGTCGCCGTTGCTGTCGGCACAGCCACCGCCCGCGGCGACCGTCTTGCAGGCGCTGGACATCAGGTAGACCTTCCACGGGCCGATGCCATCGGCATAGGTCTTCACCTCGGCCAGGCCGGCTGGCGTCAGCAGGTCCTTGAACAGGCCGGCGCGGCCGGACACGACCCAGTCGTAAGGCTTGTCATAGGGCTTGTTGAAGGCCAGGCTGCCGTCGGCATTGACGTCGTCGGCATCCACCAGCTGCACCAGGCGCAGGCTGGACTTGCTGCGCAGGTATTTCAGGTTGGCCGTCTCGAAGGACTGCACGATGACCGGCGCGCTGCGATGGTTCCAGCCAGCTTTGGTCAGCACGCGCAGCAGGCGGTCTTCCAGGGCCAGGCCGAGGCTCTGGTGATAGGTCGGGTGCTTGGTTTCCGGGTAGATGCCGATGCGCCGCCCTTCCTCGGCCGACTTGCGCTTCACGAAGGCGATGACCTCCTCCAGCGTCGGGATCTCGAATTGGCCATTGAAGGATGGGTCGCGGTCGGCCAGCGGCTGGATGGCGCGCAGCGTCTTGATCTCGGCCAGCGTGAAGTCGCTGGCGAAGAAGCCCGTCTCGGTCGCGCCATCGATGACGGCGGTGCGCTTGCGCGAGGCGAACTGCGGCAGCGAGGCGACGTTGGTCGTCGCGATCAGGTTGGGCTCGTGGCGGACGATCAAATGGCCGTCCTTGGTCGCGACAAGATCAGGCTCGACATAGTCGGCGCCCATGGCGATGCCCAACGCGTAGTTCTCCAGCGTGTGGTCGGGCAGATAGCCGGTGGCGCCGCCGCGGTGGCCGATGACCAGCGGCGCGTTCTCGGCGCGGCCGCGGTCATGGGCGGTAGCGCTGAATGACGAACTCAGCGAGGCGAGGGCGAGCAGGCACAGGCCGGCCCAGCGAAGGGGTTTGAACATCGGATGGCTCCTGGGTGACCGAGCGCCGCAGGGTAGGCGGCGGCGGTGACGAGGCCGTGAACCTGGAACCCCCTAGCTCCGCTGCAACTGCATCAAAACGTCAAGACGAAGCAGGCGCCGCCACCCGGCCGTTTGGCGTGGCGCACCGAGCCGCCAAGGCCATGCACCAGCTGGCGCACCACGGCCAGGCCCACGCCGCTGCCGCCCTCGCGCGTCGTGAAGAAGGGCGTGAAGATGCGGCTCTCCAGCCCCGGCGCCACGCCCGGACCGTTGTCGGCCACCGTCAGCCGCAGCCGTGCGCCGCGGCTCAGCCGGGCTTCGATCAGCAGCTCGGGCTTGGAATAGCCGGCGCAGGCCTGTAGCGCGTTCTGCGCCAGGTTGATCAGCACCTGTTCCAGCTGCGCCGCGTCCGTGCGCAGGGCCAGGCTTTCGGGTTCGACCACGATCCTGACCGCGCCGCCGGCCACTTCCCAGGCCGGCGCCAGCAGCCGCTGCACCGCCTGCAGCAAGGGCAGCAGCGGCGTGTCGGCCAGCGTTGGCGCGGGCGGCTGGCTGACGCTGCGGTAGCGCTCGACAAAGGCCTGCAGATGCGCCGCCCGCCGCGCCAGCGTCGCCAGCGCCGCCTGCAGCTCGTCGTGCTCGCCGGCGTCCAGCAGGGCCGGCGCGCTGGTGGCGAGCGACGCGATCGGCGTCAGCGAATTCATGATCTCGTGGGTCAGCACCTGCACCAGCTGGCGCCAGGCGGCCAGCGTCTCGGTCTCCAGCTCGGACTCGATGGGTGCCAGTGCCGCCAGCCGCCAGGCCTGGCCTTGCACGGTCAGCGCCGACACGGCCAGCACGGCGCGCTCCTGGCCATGCTCGGTGGGCAGGGTGACGACGCGCCGGCCGGGGCCGGTGTCCAGCAGAGCAAGCAGCGCCGCAGGTTCGGCGGCTCGGCCCGGGGCGATGAGCCGGCGCGCGGCGGCGTTCAGCGCGAGAGGCGGTGTACCGGCCATGAGGCGCCACAGCGCGAGCGGGGCGTGTTCGAGTGCGGCATCCAGGTCCGGGCGCGGTGCGGGCGGTGGGTCGGGTGGGAGCGGCGTCGGCCGGTGGGCAAGGCGACTCAGTGCAGTCCACCCAATGGCAGCGGCGAGGCAGCCGGTCAGCGCGCAGGCGACGAGCAGGCGCGGGGCGTCCAGTGAAGCGGCGGCGCCCGCCGCGCTTGCTGCCAGCCCCATCGCAGCCACCACGACACGGGTTCGTTCAAAGCCCATGCTTCTCAAGCCGTCGATACAAGGCCGCGCGGCTGACGCCCAACAGCTTGGCCGCCTGGCTGATATTGCCGTCGGCCTGTGCCAGCGCCGCCTGCACGGCCTCGCGCTCGCGCTGGGCCAGGTCCAACCCCTGCTCGGCAGGCGCAAGCGGCGCGGCGTTGAGGCCGAAGTCGTCCCACGCGAGCACCGGCCCGCGTGCCAGCAGCGTCGCGCGCTCGCAGGCCTGGCGCAGCTCGCGCACATTGCCAGGCCAGCGGTAGGCACAGAGCCTGGCCAGGGCGTCCGGTGTCACCTCGACGGTGCGCTCCTTGGCGAACTGCGCGAGGTAGTGGCGCAGCAGCAGCGCGATGTCGCCGGCACCGCGCTCGCGCAGCGGCGGCACGCGCAGCACCACGGTGTTGAGGCGGTACAGCAGGTCGGGCCGGAAGCGCCGCGCGTCGAACAGCTCGGCCTCGGCCACATTGGTGGCGGCCAGCACACGCACATCGACCGGCACCGGCTTGTCGCTGCCCAGTGGCGTCACCTCGCGGCGCTCCAGCGCGGCCAGCAGCTTGGCCTGTTGGGCCAGTGGCAGGTTGCCGATCTCGTCGAGAAACAACGTGCCACCGGCCGCTGCGACGAAGCGCCCGGGCCGTGACTCGCGGGCGTCCGTGAAGCTGCCGCGGCGGTGGCCGAAGAGTTCACTCTCCACCAGTGCCTCGGGCAGCGAGCCCATGTCCACGGCCAGTAGCGGCCCGGCCGCACGCGGCGAGGCGCTATGCAGTGCGCGCGCCACCAGCTCCTTGCCGACGCCGTTCTCGCCCAGGATGAGCACGCTGGCTTCGCTGGCGCCGACTTGCGCGATCTGCGAGCGCAGGGATTGCATCGCCGTCGACTCACCCAGCAGCTCGCCCGCGGCAGGCGCGGGAGCACGTCGGGCCAGCGCCGCCTGCACGCAGGCCACCAGCCTGTCGTTCGCCCAGGGCTTGGTGATGAAGTCCACCGCGCCGCTCTTGAGCGCCTGCACGGCCAGTTCCACCTCGGCATAGGCGGTCATGACGACCACCGCCGGCGCGTTGCGGCGCGCCACCACCTCACGCAGCAGCGCCAGGCCGGCCACGCCATCGCTGGCGCCGGGTGTGAAGTTCATGTCCAGCAGCAGCACGTCGGGCGCCATCTCGTCCAGTGCGGCGGCCAGCTCGCGCGGGTCGTTGCGCACGGCCACCGCGCTCAGCCTGCGCAGCGCAAGCCGCGCGGCCAGGGCCACGTCGGGGTCGTCGTCGAGGATGAGGATGCCGGGCATGAGAGGGCGCGACTCTAAGCGGGGCCGGGGCTGCGGGGAAGGTGGTGTTCGGAAGCGGACAGTCGAGCTGTCCGCTTGCGGACGGTCGCCATGCCTTCAGGCCGCGTTGGCCTGGGAGAACGCGCCTGGCCCGCCTCTTGCAAAACCCGGGCATGACCCTGCTCCCCACCTCCACCGCCTGGCGCGGCGCCTGGCGGCAACTGCGCGCCGAACCCGGCCCGGCCGCCCTCGTCATCGCCGGCCTGGCGCTGGGCCTCGCGCTGACGCTGCTGACCGCGAGCTTCCTGCAGGACACGCTCTGGCCCGATGCCCGCCTGCCCGAGCGGGATCGCCTGGTCACCTTCGAGTGGCGGGTGCGCGGCCCCGGCGGCATCACGACCGACTGGTTCGGCGACGTGCCGGCCGTGCCGCTGCACGCCGCCTTGCGCGACACCGGCGCACCGGTGGGGCCGATGAGCCGCGTGCTCTACACCTTTTTGCACGCGCGCGCCAGCGAGGCGCAGGGCCAGCCCCGTGGCGTGCGGCTGGTCATCGCCATGGCCGATCCCGACCTGCAGACGCTGCTGGGCTTGCAGCCGGTCGCCGGCGACCTGAAGGCCGCGACGTCGTCGCCCGAAGGCATTGCGCTGACGGAAGTCGCCGCGGAGCGGCTCTTCGGCACCGCGCAGGTCCTCGGCCGCACCTTCACCCTGTCCTTGCCGCCCGACCCCGAGGGGCACACGCCGGCCATGCAGTTCGCGCTGACCGTCAAGGCGGTGCTGCCCACGCCCAACATGAACGGCCCGCTGATCTACGACGCCATCGCCGGCTTCCAGGCACCGGCCGCCAAGGCCTACCTGGCGCGCTCCAACAACTGGTATCAGAACTCCGGCCGGCTGTTCGCACGCCTGCAGCCGGGCGCGACGGCCGAGCAGCTCAGCGACCTGGCGCAGCGCCTGGTCGACCGCCAACCCCTGCCACCGGGCTTTCCGATGGACTTCCTCAAGGGGGGCGGCAAGCCGGCCTATCTGCGCGCCCTGCCCGTGGCCGATATCGGCCTGCACGGCGCCGGCAGCCCACAGCGGCGCCAGCAACTGGCCGGCCTCGCCGCAGCATCGGCCGGCGTGCTGGGCCTGGCGGTCATCAACTTCGTCAACCTGTGGAGCGTGCGCACGCTCAGGCGACAGCGCGAGATCGGCCTGCGCAAGTCCCTGGGCGCGGGCGCCGGCCAGCTGGCCGTGCAGTTCTTTGCCGAGGCGGCCGTTGTCGCGGGCCTGGCCGGCGCGCTCGGAGTGCTGCTGGCCTGGTGGGCTTCGCCCACGGCGTCGGTGCTGCTGCAGCATCCCTTCGACGCGCCGGTGCTGTCGCCCGTCATGGTGGCGCTGACGGGCCTGCTGTGCCTGGCCATCGCGGGGCTGAGCTCGCTGCCCCTGGCGGCCATCGCGCTGCGGGTGCGGCCGGCGGAGTCGCTGGCCGGCCGCAGCCACAGCGAGGGCGCGGCCAGCCGCTGGCTGCGCCGGCTCATGACGGCGCTGCAGTTCGGCGCCGCCGCGCTGTTCGCGTCGCTGGCGCTCACCGTGCTGTGGCAGGCCGAGCATGCCGGCGGCATGCCGCGTGGTTTCGAGCTGCAGGACCGCGTCGCCGTCGACCTGCCCTGGGAAGCGCAGCCGGCGCAGACGATGGCGGTGCTCGAGGAAGTCCGCCGCTGGCCCGAGGTCGTCACCGTGGCCGCCGCCGACGACGTGCCGGGGCGGGATTTTTCGAGCTGGTTCTCCGAGTTCAACCGCCCAGGCGCCCCGCCCATGAACCTGCGCACCGGCGTCGGCTTCACCCCTGGCTATCTGCAGGTCTATGGCATGCGGGTCATCGCCGGCCGGCTGTCGGCCGACCATGTCGCGGAGGTGGCGCAGAACGGCCTCGTGCTGGACCGCAGCGCCGTGCGCGCGCTCGGCTTTGCCAGCCCCGAGGCGGCGGTTGGCCAGACGCTGGGGGTGTCCCCCAACTTCCACGATGGCAAGCCCGCCACCGTCGTCGCCGTCATCGAAGACATCCGCCTGGAAGGCCCGCGCAGCCCGCCGCAGCCGCACGCCATCTCGGCCGTAGCGACGCGCGGCGCGGGCGCCATCGGCGTGCACAGCCGTGACCCGCAGGCCACACGTCGCAAGCTCACGGCACTGCTCAACGAACGCTTTCCCGACTCGTTCATCGAGGCCCTGCCAATGCGCGACATGCTGCTGCAGAAGGTCGCAGAGGACACCCGCCTGGGCCGGCTCATCGGCTTCGCGGGTTTGCTGGCCCTGGCGCTGGCCGCCGTGGGCATCTACGCCCTGGCCGCCTACACGCTGCGCCGCCGCGAGCGCGAGATCGTGCTGCGCAAGCTGCACGGTGCCGGCCCCGGTGCAGTAGCGGGATTGCTGGCCGCCGAGTTCGTCGGCGTGCTGGCCGCCGCCTGCGCCGTGGCGCTGCCGCTGGCGGCCTGGCTGTCGCAGCTCTACCTGAGCGGCTTCGTCGAGCGTGCGCCGGTGGGACCGTTCTCGCTGTGGGCGCTGCTGGCCGCCGTCGCGCTGCTGACCGTGGTGACGACGCTGGCCGTGGCGCGGCACCTGCATGCGGCGCTGGCGCAGCGGCCACTCCAGGCGCTGCGTGGCTGACGCGCCAATGAGTGCCGCGCTCTCCGGCGCCGCCATGGACCGCCGCGTCGCGGTGCCCAGGCGCTACGGCCTGATCGTGCTGGCGGTCCTGGCTGCGCTTGCCGCGGCCTTGCTGCTGGTGCGCTACTGGCCGCGCGGAGTGGCGGTGGCGCGCGCCGATATGGAAATTGCCACCGCGAAAACCGGTGCGTTCCGCGATGTCGTCGTGGGCCGCGCGACCGCGCAGCCGCTGCAGTCCGTGCTGCTGGACGCGACCGAGGATGGCCGCGTCGAGCAGGTGCTGGTGAAGGATGGCGCCAGCGTCGCGGCCGGACAGCTGCTCGTCGTGCTGAGCAGCACCCAGCGCGCCCAGGAGCTGATGGCGCGCTCCAGCGAGGCGGCGCAGCAGCTGGCCAACCTTGCCACCTTCCGCGCCGGGCTGGCCCAGGCGAAAGCCGCGCAGCGCCGCGAGCTGACGCAAGGCGAGTTCGAGCTGGAGCGCGTGCGCCGCCTGCACCAGCGCAACGTCGGCCTGGCCGCGCAGGGCTTCCTGTCGCCGTCGGCGCTCGAGGACTCGGCCGACAAACTGGCCATGGCCCAGCACCTGCTCACGCAACTGCAGGCCGACGGCCGCGAGGAGCTGCGCACCCGCGAGCAGTCCGTGCAGGCCATGCAGCGCGCCGTCACCGACCTGGACCAGCGCCTCACCGCCATGCGCGCCGCCAGCGAGGGCCTGGCCGTGCGCGCGCCGGTGGCCGGCCGCGTGACGGGCCTTGCGCTGCAGGTCGGCGAGAGCGTGCGCAGCGGCACTCGCATCGCGCGACTGGACAGCCTGGGCCGCTTCAAGCTCGACCTGCGGCTGGACGATTTCCACCTCGGCCGCGTGCACGAAGGCCTGGCCGGCGCGCTGGCCCACGAAGGCCGCAGCCATGCGCTGCACGTCGCGCGCATCGACCCGCAGGTCAAGGACGGCCGCTTCACCGTCGAGCTGGCCTTCGACGCCGAGCCGCCCGCGCTGCAGGTCGGCCAGGGTCTGGACGTGCGCCTGACGCTGGGCCAGGCGCAGGACGCGCTGCTGTTGCCCGACGGCGGCTTCTATGCCGACACCGGCGGCGCCTGGGCCTTTGTGCTCGACTCGGACGGCCGTCATGCCCAGCGCCGCCCGCTGCAACTGGGCCGGCGCGCCGACGGTGTCGTCGAAGTGCTTGGCGGCCTGCGGCCCGGCGAGCAGGTCGTCGTCTCCCCCTACCGCGCCTTCACCGGTGCTTCCGCCCTGGACCTTCACTGAACCATGTTCAAACTCCGCCACCTCACCAAGACCTTCCACACCGGCGACATCGAAACCACCGCGCTGGATCGCATCGATCTCGACATCGAGGCCGGTGAATACCTCGCCATCACCGGCCCTTCGGGCTGCGGCAAGTCCACGCTGCTGGGCATCCTCGGCCTGCTGGACGCGCCGAGCGGCGGCGAATACTGGTTCGACGGCCAGAACGTCGCCGGTTGGACCGAGAAGCAGCTCAACACGCTGCGCCGCGGCCGCATCGGCTTCGTGTTCCAGAGCTTCAACCTCATCGACGACCTCAGCGTGGCCGAGAACATCGCGTTGGCGCTGGAATACGGCGAACTGCCCGCGCGCGCTCGTCGCGAGCGCATCGCAGAGGTTATGGAGCGCCTGGGTATCGCCCATCGCGCAGGCCACCGGCCCAGCCAATTGAGCGGCGGCCAGCAGCAGCGTGTGGCGATCGCCCGTGCCATTGCCGCCAGGCCCGCGTTGCTGCTGGCGGACGAGCCCACCGGCAACCTCGACAGCGCCCATGGCGCGGAGGTCATGCGGCTGCTGCGCGAGCTCAACGCCGAGGGCACGACGCTGGTCATGGTCACGCACTCGCTGGAGCATGCGGCGCAGGCGTCGCGAACGCTGCGGCTGCTGGATGGCAGGGTGGTGGTGGATGCGGTGAGTGCGGTGGGTTGATATTAGAGTGCGGCCGATGCCGCACGTTGCCGACACCGCGCTGACAACCCAAGCCCGCCGTTGGCTGGCACTGCGCAGCATGGCTTTTCTGCTGTGCGCCTTCCCGCTCGTGGTCGTCGTCTACCAGGGCCTGCCGTTTCCGGTCGGTCCGCACAGGCCGATGTTGTACGGCCTGGCGACCGCGCTGTTGCTGGCCGCGCTTGCGCGTGCCCTGATGCGCCGCGAGGGCCGGTCGCTGGCCGACCTTGGCCTCACGGTGTCGGCCCGTGCCTTCAGCCACCTGGGCCTGGGACTGGTGGCGGGCCTGCTGCTTTTCGCCGCGGCGACACTTGTCATGGCGCTGTGGCTGCCCGTTGAATGGCGGATGAAGGCGGCGCTGCTGCCGGCTTCTATCGGTGGCGCCCTGCTCTTTCACCTCCTGACCAATGCCTGCGAGGAACTGGCCTGGCGCGGCTACGCCCTGGACGGCCTGCTGCGCAGCCTCGGCCATTGGCCGGCGCAAATCATCGTGGCGCTCGTCGCGGCTGTCTTTCATGTGCTGTCCGGCTGGAGCTGGCAGGTTGCGCTGGTCAGCACGACGGCCGGATCCTTGCTGTTCGGTCTGGTCTTCATCCGCTGGCGCAGCGTGCCGGCCGCCATCGGCGTGCATGCAGGCTGGAACTGGGCGCGCGACCTGGTGATGTCGCCCGACGGCGCCGCCGCGGTACTGGACGTGCGCGGTCCGCAGGCCTGGAGCCTGGGCCAGTGGGAGGTGGCACAGGCCGTCTATGTGGGCGTCACGCTGCTGGCCTGCGTTGCGCTGCTGCGGTCGCTGAACCGCCGGCCGCCTGCCGTGCAGGCGTGGACATAGCCGCGGCATTACGCGCGACTGTGGCATGTCAAGTCGCCGATCGCCGACAGCACCGCACATCTCCCCCGTCCGCGCTAACCCCAGCAGGCCGGCGCCGTCAATCGCCGCCTTTAGGATGCCGGCCCATGCACCCCCTAATTCAAGGCCTGCTTGGCCTGATGCTGCTCGGGGCGGGTCTGGCCCGCGCCGACGCCGGCGTGGGCCCGCTGGAGGTGCAGTTCCGCAGCGTGACAGTGCCGCAGAACTCGGTGCCGGCGATCTCGCAGGACCGGGCCGGGTTCATGTGGATCGCCACGAGCAAGGGGCTGACGCGCTACGACGGCTACCGGCTGCGGCCCATCGAGCAGGCCGGTGACACGACGGCCAAGCGCAGCCTGGGCTGGGTGCGGGCACTGGCGCCAGCGGCCGACGGGCGCATGTGGATAGGCACGGAGTTCCAGGGCCTGGTGGCCTACGACCCCGAACAGGACCGCGTCGAAAGCCATGGCAGCGCCCAGGGCGGCGCGGGCCCGCAGCCGCCCATACGCGCGCTGGCGGCGGCGCCGGACGGTGCCATCTGGGTCGGCACCCTGGGCCAGGGCCTGTACCGCTACGACCCGGCGGCCAAGCGCTTCGAGGCCCACGAGCTGCGCTGGCGCGGCCAAGTTGAGAAGCGGGTGCTGGCCCTGCAGGTGGGCGCCGACGGGGTCGTCTGGGCCGGCCACTGGCGCGGCCTGGCCCGCTTTGTCAACGGTGCCTGGGAAAGCCTCGCCCTGCCCGGCCTGGAACGGGGCATGCCCGTGCCGGCCCTGGCCGAGGATCGCGGCGGGCGCATCTGGCTGGGCACGCAAGACGGGCATCTGGGCGTCGTCGAGCAGGGCCAGGTGCGCTGGGTGCAGACGCTGGACATGCCCATCAACGCGCTGGCGGAAGGCCCGGACGGGCGGCTCTGGGTGGGCGGCAAGGTCGGGCTGTTCTGGGTCAACCCGGCTAGCGGCGCCATCGAGGCCAGGCTGCGCCAAGACCCGCGCCGCGCGATGGGCCTGGCCGGCAACGACATCAGCGGCCTGCTGCGCGACCGCAGCGGCGCGATGTGGGTCAGCGGCTATGGCCTGGGCGTGCAGCGCCATCTCTCCCACCCGGCCCTGGCCGTGCGCGGCCCCGATGCCGACCTGAACAGCCCGCTGGCCGAGGCCGATGTGCGCGCGGTGCTGGCGCTGAAGAACGGCGAGGTGCTGGCACCGACGCAGACCGGCCACATCGCCCGCCTGGACGGCCGCCCGGGCCGCGACCTGGCGACGCTGGGCGAATGGCCGCGCGAGCGGCGCAGCGTCGTCGAGCTCATGGCCGAGGCGGGCGACGGCAGCCTGTGGATGGCCGCGGCCGGCCGCCTGGAGCACCGCGCCGCCGATGGCCGCCTGTTGCGCGACTGGGCGCTGGACGGCGGCCGTGCCCAACAGCTGCTGCTGCGCGCCGACGGCAGCATCTGGCTGGGCATGCAGGAGGGCCTGTACCGCCTCGCCGGCGATGGCGCCGCAGCGCTGGAGCGGGTGCATCCGCTGAGCGGGCCGCTGCACGGTGGCGTCTATGTGTTGAGCGCCGCGCCGGACGGGCGCCTCTGGGTGGGCGGCCAGCAGGGCCTGTTCCGCGAGAGAACCGCTGGCCAGGGCGGCCTGGAGGTGGTGCCACAGGCACCCGCCGAGTCCCTGGCCAGCCCCATCGTCATGAGCCTGCTGTGGGGGCGCGACGGGCGGCTGTGGGTGGACACGCCGGTCAGCGGCCTGCATCGCCTCAAGGGCTGGGACGGCGAGGGCCGCGCGCGCTTCGAGCGCATCAGCGAGCGCCATGGCGTGGAGGGCGTATTCGGCGGCAATCTGCACGAGGACGCGCAGGGCCGTATCTGGAGCCAGCTCTATGTCTACGACCCGGCGGCCGACCGCCTGGACAGCTTCGGCAGCGCCGAGGGCGCCAACTTTGGCAGCTTCTGGTTCTTTGCCAGCACCGAGCTGCCCGGCGGCGGCCTGCTGTTCGGCGGCAGTCGAGGCCTGCTGCGCGTGCTGCCTGACGCCTACCGCGCGCAGCGCACCAGCCCGCCGCTGGTCGTCAGCGGCCTGCGTGTCAACGGCCAGCCCTGGGAGCAGCCCCGCAATCTTCTGGACGGCCTGAAACTGCCGCCCGGCAAGCGCAGCCTGTCCATCGAGTTCGCGGCGCTGGACTATGCCGACCCGTCTCGGCTGCGCTACGAATACCGTCTGGAAGGCCTGGACAGCGACTGGACGCGCGTCGACGCCAGCGGCCGCAACCCCAGCTTCGGGCCGCTGCGGCCCGGCCACTACACGCTGCAGGTGCGTGCCACGGCCCACCACAGCCTGTGGGGCACCGAGCAGCTGCAACTGCCCATCACGCTGGAGCCGGCCTGGTGGGAGACCACGTCGGCCCGCATCGGCGGCGGGCTGCTGGCCCTGCTCGCCATCTGGGCCTGGATGCGCTGGCGCACGCGGCTGCTGCGCCGCCGTGAGGTCGAACTCAAGGCCCTGGTGGACGAGCGCACGGCCGAGCTGCGCGAGTTGAGCCTGACCGATGCACTGACAGGTCTGCGCAACCGCCGCTACCTCGAGCTGCGCCTGGACGACGACCTGCGCCTGTGCCTGCGCCGCTTCGAGACCCCCGGAATTGAAGGAGCGGGCGAAGGTCCCGGCCCGGATGCCGACCTGCTGCTGATGCTGCTGGACCTGGATCATTTCAAGCGCGTCAACGACGTGCATGGCCACGCGGCCGGCGACGCGGTGCTGGTGCAGGTGGCCGAGCGGCTGCGCCAGGTTTTTCGCGAGACCGACTCCCTGGTGCGCTGGGGCGGCGAGGAAATCCTGGTGCTGGCCCGCGAGACCGAGCGGCGCGATGCCGCCGAGCTGGCCGCGCGCGTCTGCGCCGCGGTGCGCGACCAGCCCTTCGAGATCGGCCCCGGCGAGACCGTGCACGTGACGGTGTCCATCGGCTTTTGCGCCTTCCCGCTCGACCCGCGCCACCCGCGGCTGTGGGACTGGCGCGCCTGCCTGGCCCTGGCCGATTCGGCGCTGTACGCCACCAAGGCCCAGGGTCGCGACGGCTATATGGGCGCCATCCGCGCCAATGGCCTGTCGCCGCGCGAGGCGCCCGACGGCCTGGCCGCCTGGCGCGGAGAAAAGCGGCTGCAGGTCGCGCGCAGCACCGCCGTCGACGACGCCGTCAGCCCAGCCTGAACAGGGTTTTCAGCGCCGCCGGCAGCTCGGCGCGCCAGGCCGCCTCGTTGTGGCCCGCCTCGGCGGCGATGTGCAGGCTCAACTGCTCGGGCGGCATTTGGCGCGCCAGCTGCTTGTGCATCTGGCGCGTCTGCCCCGCCATGCTGCCGCCTTCCCGGCCGCCACAGTAGAGGTGGATGCGCGTGTCGGCTGGCAGCCGGGCCGCAGCGGTCGCTTCGAAGAGCTGGGGCGCCGCCCAGTAGGACGGGCTGAACAGGCCATAGCGGCCGAACACCTCGCCATGGCTGAGCAGGGCCGCATGGCTGATGAGGCCGCCGAGCGAGCTGCCGATCAGCGCCGTGTGCTCGCTTCGGGGCCGCGTGCGCCAGCCGTTGTCGATGAAGGGCTTGACCGTGTTGACGATGAAGTCGAGATAGGCCGGGCCCTCGGCCTTGCCGAGTTCCTTGTGGTCGTAGGGCGCCATCTCGCTGTTGCGCTTTTCGGCGCCGTTGTCGATACCGACGACGAGGGCCTCGAAGCCGGTCTCCTTCCCCAAGGCTGCCATCGTCTCGTCCACGCCCCATTCGCCGGCAAAGCCGGTGGCCGCATCGAACAGGTTCTGGCCGTCGTGCATGTAGATGACCGGGTAGCGACGCTCGGGCGCGCTGTCGTAGCTGGTCGGCAGGCACAACCGCAGCGTGCGGCTGCGGGCGAGCCCCGGCATGGCCAGCGGCTCGGGCAGGACCCGCACGCTGGGCAGGGCCGTCGACGGGGCGGACCGTGCCGGCAGACAGGACATTAGGGGCAGGGTCAGCAGCAGGCGGCGTTGCATGGCGGGTGTTGGACACTCAAGGCATGAAGACCCCGCACGCTATCCGAACCGCCCTCGCCCTGCTGCTCGTCACGTCCTCGGCGGTGGCCGCCGGGCTCGACGCCCAGGAGCAGCAGATCGTCGCCAACGTGAAGCGCCACACACCCGACGCGCTGAAGCTGCTGGAGCACAGCGTCCTCATCAACAGCGGCACGCTGAACCCGACCGGCGTGCGCGAAGTGGGCGCCGTCTACGCCAAGGCCTTCGAGGCCATCGGCTTCAAGGCGCACTGGGTCGACATGCCGGCCGAGATGAAGCGCGCTGGCCATCTGGTGGCCGAGCGCGCTGGCGACAAGGGCAAGCGCGTGCTGCTGATCGGCCACCTGGACACCGTCTTCGAGAAGGACAGCCCGGTGCCGCCCTGGCAGAGCGACGGCAGCAAGGTGCGCGGCCAGGGCGTGTCCGACATGAAGGGCGGCGACGTCATCATCCTGCTCGCGCTGCGGGCGCTGAACGACGCCGGCGCGCTGGATGGCCGCACCGTGCGGGCCGTCTTCACCGGCGACGAGGAGCGTGTCGGCAGCCCCGCCGAGGTGGCGCGGGCCGCCTTGATCGATGCGGCCAAACAGAGCGACGTGGCCCTGGCCTTCGAGGGCGCGACCAAGGACGAACAGGGCTGCGACGCCGCGACCATCGGCCGGCGTGCCTCGGGCGGCTGGCATCTCAACGTCACGGCACGCACCGGCCATTCGGCAGGCGTGTTCGGCAAGGATGGCTACGGCGCCGTCTACGAGGCGGCGCGTGTGCTGAACGCCTTCCGCGAGCAGCTCATCGAGCCCGACCTGACCTTCAATGCCGCGACGATCGTGGCCGGCACCAGCGCCAAATGGGATGACGGCGAGAGCCAGGGCCAGGCCTTCGGCAAGACCAATGTCATCCCGCGCGACGCCCAGGTGCGCGGCGACCTGCGCTACCTGACCGCCGAGCAGGGTGCGAAGGCGCGCGAGCGCATGCAGGCCATCGTCGACCAGGCCCTGCCCGGCACGCGCTCGAAGATCAGCTTCCACGAGAGCTACCCGCCGATGGCGCCCACGCCGGGCAATCTGAAGGTGCTGGAGGCCTATTCCCAAGCCAGCGCTGACGCCGGCCTGAATGCCATCGTGCCCTTCCCGCCCGGCCTGCGCGGCGCGGGCGATGTGCAGTTCGTCGCGCCGCTGGTCGACAGCCTGGATGGCCTCGGCGCGGCGGGTGGCGGTGCGCACACGCCTGACGAGTGGCTGGAGATCGCCTCCATCGAGCGTGGTGCCATCCGTGCGGCCTTGCTGATCTATCGACTGACTCGATAGGGCATCGACTCAGGCAAAACCCCCGCCAGACAGGGCGGCTGGCGGCGCCAAACTCCCCCCATCGCATGGAAGGGAGACAAGCGTGTCGCAGAACACAAACGGGCCATTCCAACTGACGCGGCGCCGCGTCATTGGCAGCGGCGCAGCCGCAGTGACGCTGCTGGTGCATGAGCTGGCCCTGGCCTTCAAGCCACCAGCCCTGAAGAACCCCGGCGCCCTGCCGCAGCCGGAAGGCACGCCCGTCCAACCGCATGCGCCACCGGGTGCGCCCGACTGGTCCGGCGGCCCCGGCAAGGCGCGCTTTCGCATCGACGGCCTGGCCAAGGTGACGGGTCAGAAGATCTACGCCCGCGACTTCCGCGCCGTCGACATGCCCGGCTGGCCGCAGACCGAGCGAATGGCGATGATCCTGCGCGCGACCGATCCCGGCCTCGCCTTCGCGGGCCTGGACCTGTCCCGCCTCGACGCCGCCGATGCGCGGCCGCTCCTGATCATCACGCAAACGCCTCTTCCCGGCTACACCGGGCCGCAGCGCGACCTGGCCTCCCTGAACCTTCAACTGCCCTTCTCCAGCGCGGGTGCCGATGGCGTCTACCAGCTGCTGGTGCCGGTCGGTACGGCGCCGCAGTTCTACGGCCAACCCGTGGCCATCCTGATCTTTGCTGATGGCAACACCTACCGCCGCGCCAAACGTGCATTGCAGTTCCAGCCCGGCGTCGTGCAGACCGCCGGCTTGGCTGCGGCTCCCGCCCAGCCCTGGGTGATGGCCTACAGCCCGGTCAACTACCTGACGCGTTATGAGGCGGCGGGCATCGAGCCGTTCTCGCAGGTGCAGGTGGGCTGTGCGTCCGACCCCTACCAGCCCGACTCCAAGACCCAGCCCTACAACAGCACCGCCCGCCGGCTGCGCGGCCGCATCGACGCCGCGCTGCAGTCGCCCAACCCCGCCGTGCTGCAGCTCGGCGGCAGCTACAGCACCCAGGTGCTGGACCCGATGTTCATGGAGCCCGAGGCGGGCCTGGCCTGGCTGGACCGCTCCGGCACCGGCACGCTCAACCTCGTGCTCGGCACCCAGGCCACCAACGGCGACTCGGGCGACAGCCTGGCGCTGTTCAGCAAGGACTGCCCCGTCAAGGTCGCGACCGTGGTGCTGAACTCCTGCTATCCCGGCGGCGGCTTTGGTGGGCGCGACGTGTCCACCTTCCCGCCGCTGCTGGCCGTCACGGCGGCCCTGGCCGACGGGCCGGTGCGCATCGCCCAGGACCGCTACGAGCAGTTCCAGGGCGGCCTCAAGCAGCTGGCCAGCCACATCACCCAGCGCATCGCGGTGGACGCGAAGACCGGCAAGTTCCTCGCCTTCGGCAGCCAGCAGGTGCTGCCGTCGGGCGGGCAAAACAACTACAGCCAGTTCGTCGCCATGCTGGCGGCTTATTGCGGCCTCAGCGGCTACGACATCCGCCAAGCCTATGTCGATGCCATCGCCCAGCCCAGCACGGGCGTCGTCGCCGGCTCCATGCGCGGCTTCGGCGGGCCGCAGGCCAGCTTCGCGGTGGAGACGCTGGTCGACGAGGTGGCCGTGGCGCTCAAGCGCGACCCGATCGCGCTGCGCGAGCTCAACGCGCTGCGTGAAGGCGACCGCACCATCACCGGCGCGCCGTTGAACCAGGCAACGACGCTGCGCGAGATCTGCCGCCGCTCGCGCGAGCACGCGCTGTGGCGCGACCGCGAAGCGGTGAAGGCCCGCAAGGCGCGCGAGGGCATCCGCTACGGCGTCGGCTTTGCGCTGGCCAACCAGGCCTATGGCACGGGCAAGGATGGCGTCATGGCCGAGGTGGCCATGGACGGCATCGGGCGCCTGACCGTGCGCACCAACTGCGTCGACATGGGCAATGGCTCGGCGACGACGCTGGCGATCAGCACGGCCGCCTGGCTGGGCCACAACGCGCATGACATCGTCATGGGCGACGTCGGCAGCTTCAATGCGCTGGACGTCAGCACCTATGCCGGCGGTGACTGGAGCAAGCCGAACTGGACGGCGGGCTTCGCGATGTCCAGCAGCGCCTGCCTGACGGCCTTCCACCAGGTGCATGTGACGGAGCAGGCCAGCCAGGTGCTCTTCCAGGCCGGGCTGCTGCCCGCCGCGGCGGCGCTCTGGGGCGTGCCGCTGGTGCAGGTCCAGGGCAAGACGAAGTGGGACAAGGGTCATCTCACCGCGCCCGGCCTGGCGCCCTTGGCGCTGCGTGCGCTGGCCACCAAAGTCCACCAAATGGGCCTGACCTCGGCTGCCATGGTGCATGGGCTCTACGAAGGGTCCTGGGTGGTCGGCACCTACGCCGTGCCGGCCGGGCCGCCGCTGCAGCTGCCCATCGACGGCTTGTCGCTGCGCGCCGCGGGCCAGGCGAGCTGGACGCCGGTGCTGCGCCAGAACGTCATCCCGCCCAAGCCCGAGGCCGCGCTTTACGGTCGCAGCCTGTATGCGCCGTCGGGCGTGCTGGTGGCCGTCGAGATCGGGCCCAAAAGTTTTGCACCACGCGTCGTCGACGTGCAGCTGCTGGTGGATGCCGGCAAGGTGCTGCAACCCGACCTGCTCTTGGGCCAGGCCCAGGGCGGCATCGCGATGGGCATTGGCTATGCGTTGCTGGAAGACCTGCCGCTGGAGGCGGGCGGCGCGGGCGACGGGCGCTGGAACCTGGACCGCTATCACGTGGCATTGAGCGCCGACGTGCCGCTCGCGCGCATGAGCATCACGCCGCTGCCAACCACCGAGACGACGGCCAAGGGCATTGCGGAGGCGGTGCTCTGCCCCATTGCGCCGGCGATCGGGAATGCGATCGCCCATGCGACAGGGAAGCGGTTTCGGTCGTTGCCGATTACTGGCGCTGACATTGAGAGGGCTTTGTCATGAGCGGCTTTGTGGCAAGGCCCAGCGGGGATTTCGCCCCCGCGGGCGACCTACTTTTTGCGCCGCCAAAAAGTAGGCAAAAAGCTCTCCCCTGCGAAACCGCCCCTGTCGGGGTCCCCTGCGATGCTCGAAGCCCGGGGCCGCGCCCAACTCACTTCGCTACGCTCCGTTCAAACAAAGGGGCGCGAAGTCAGAAGTTGATGCGAGCTGCGCTCGCGCCCCGGGCTCCTGGGCTTCTCGGCGGTTTAGAAGGGGAGGCTCCTGAACAGCCAACAGCCAAACCCGGAGGCCGTTCGCAACGAGGCATTTCTATTGCCCCCTCTGAGCCTGCCGAGGAACGGAGGGCCTTGAGGCCGCGTGCGCAGCACGCTTCAAGAACTGACTCCGCGCAACTGTTTGACCGCAGCGTAGCGAAGGGAGTTTTGCGCGGGGCCTCAAGGCCTGAGTACCGCAGGGGACCCGAAGCGCAGCGAAGGGCGGGCGGATCGGGGGTCGTTTCTTTGCCTACTTTCTTGTCGACACAAGAAAGTAGGTCGCCCGCCGGGGCGAACTCCCGGCTGGGCCTCGCCATCAACCAACACCAACGAGAGGCCTCCCAATGACCGACCTCGTCCCCGTCCAATTCCACGTCAACGGCCGCCCCATCAAGACCGAGGTGCCCACCGACCTGCCCCTTGTCGACTTCCTGCGCGAAGAGCTCGGCTTGTCCGGCACGCGCCTGTGCTGTGGCATCGGCGTCTGCAAGGCCTGCACCGTAGCCGCGCGGCGTGCGCCATCGAGCCAGGCCCAGCCCATGCTGGCCTGCTCGACGCCGGTGGCCCTGCTGCAAGGCCAGAGCATCACGACGGTGGAGGGCACCGGCAGCATGGAAAAACCCAGCGCTGTGCAGCAAGCCTTCCTCGACCACTTCGCCTTCCAGTGCGGCTACTGCACGCCGGGCTTTGTCATGGCGACGGAGATGCTGCTCGGGCGGCTGCGCGCGCAGCCCATCCGCCGCGAGCAACTGGACGCGGCGATTGAAGACGCCGTCGGCCAGCACATCTGCCGCTGCACCGGCTACGCCCGCTACCACCAGGCCATACGCACCGTCGTGCTGGCGGAGAAAGGACTGGTGGTCGCATGAGAGCCCTGTTGCTACTGCTGCTGGCCGGTGCCGCCCAGGCCGAGACCTTGTACGAATACGGCCGCCAATGCGCCGAGCAGATCAGCGAGATCCCTGCTTTCAACTGCATGGCGGGCGAGGAGATCCCCATCACCGTCGACGGCAGGCCCGTGCCATCGCAACCCGCGCCACCGCGCTGCGACAGGCCGTCGCTGCTGCCCCAGCACGATGTCGGCAGCCAGGGCCAGTGCGTGCCCGGCAGCCGCGCCCTGGTGCTGCGCGACGACAAGACCGCGCAGATCAGTGCCGTCTGCCGCAAGCAAGTCGCGCGGCCCGTCGGCAGCCCGCTGTTCGACGAGATCAACGTCATCTCGCACAGCCTCAAGGACGGCAAGACCTGCTGGTTCACCGCCAAGGCCAAGGCGCCACTGACTGAGGGCGCGGGCATTGATGGCCGCGCCGTGCCGTCGCCCAGCACCCTGAAGCGGCCTGCGGTGCCGGCCGACAAGATCTGGCTGTCACCCTACGAGGTGGCCTTCAAGCAGCCCGCCTGCATCGGCTGCCACGACAGCGGCCCCTTCATGTACAGCCCCTACATCGCCCAGACGACCATGTTGCCCGGCGATCCCTTTGGCTTTTACCAACCCAAGGCCATTGGCGAGGACTTCAAGCGCGCCTGGGCGAAGTTGAATGCGTTCGGCATCACCACGCGCGGCAACACCTGCACGGCCTGCCATCGCATGGGCAACATGAACTCCTGCCAGGTGGCGATGAAGCAGTCCACCGGCAATGCGCCTCAGGAGGGTGGCGACGAGTGGTCCAAGAAGTTCCCGCAATCACACTGGATGAGCCCGGGCAACCTGCACAGCCAGGCGCAGTGGAACGAGCAGTTCAGCGAGAGCCTGAAGAAATTGGCGGCTTGTTGCGAGAACCCACAGGGGGCGGGGTGCAGGGTGGTGGAGTACGGGCCGAAGGGAGCGCTGCCCAAGCGTTGAGGCAGCCGCGTCAGCCGCGCACAAACCGCATCAACCGCCCGCGGTAGTCCGGCCTCCCCGCTTCCGCCCCTAACAGCACCTCACTGAACTCAAACCCCAGCCCCGCCATCCGCTTGCCAAACGCCGCGCGGTTGCCCCGGTTCGGGTCGACGATCAACAGCTCGCACTGCGGCAGCGCGTGCTTCTCGACGAAGGCCGCCAGTGCGCCGCCGTCGTCGCGCTCGTAGAGCACATCGCTGCCGATGATGAGGTCGAAGCGGCCCTGCACGCGGGGTGCGCCGCCTTCCGCCGCAACCGCGTCCTCGCTCCAGTCGCCATGGCAGTAGCGCATGGGCGTGAGCTCGTTCAGGCGCAGGTTCTCGAGCAGGAAGGCGCCGGCCAGCGGGTGGATGTCGCTGGCCGTGACCTCGGCGCCGCGGCGGTGGCACACCAGGCTGGCCAGGGCCAGACCGCAGCCGATCTCCAGGATGCGTTCGCCCTCTAGCAGGGGCCGGATCGCCATCGCGGCGGCCAGATGCAGCCCGGAGGGCCAGACCTGGCCGAACAACGGCCATTGCGCGGGCGAGATGCCCAGGGCCTCGGCCGCACCCGCCGGGTCGGCGAACTGGTCGTTGTCCAGCAGCGAGCGGATCTGCAGATCCGCCGCGCCATCGATGGCGAGCGCCTGGACTTTGATTTCATAGCCGGGCATGAGAGCCCCAAGGTGACCTGCGTGTCAGAGCGCAATGCGACACGGGGAGGTCAGCGCCGCTGTTCGTTCACAGCGGCCGGGCGACAGGCCGGCGGGGCAAGACGGTAGCGGCCGCGCGGAGCGCGCGGCCGTTGAGCCAGTGTAGGGTCAGCTCATCAGGCTGTAAGGCCCGCCGCGTTCCAGGGCCTTCTTGTAGGCCGGCCGCGCGTGGATGCGGGCCAGGAAGTCCTTCAGCTTGGGGTAGCTGTCCATCGTGCCCCGTGCTGCCGCGGCTTCGACAGGAAAGCTCATCTGCACGTCGGCCGCGCTGAACTCGGCGCCGGCAAACCAGGGCCGCGACGCCAGCTCGCCCTCCAGGAACTTCAGCTGCGCGTCGATATTGGGCTGCACAAAGCTGTTCAGCACCTTGTCGGCAATGCCCTTGGCGATGGGCTTGACGAAAAAGGGCATGGGCGCGCGCTTGACCTTGTTGAAGACGAGCTTCATGACCAGCGGCGGCATCGCCGAGCCCTCGGCGAAGTGCATGAAGTAGCGGTAGTGCAGCAGGTCCTGCTCGCCCGTGGGCTTGAGCCGACCCTGGCCGTAGCGGTCCACCAGGTACTCCAGGATGGCGCCGCTCTCGGCGACCGTCAGCCCGCCGTCGGTGATGACGGGGCTCTTGCCCAGCGGGTGCACCTGGCGCAGCTCGGGCGGCGCCAAGCCGGTCTTGGCATCGCGCTGGTAGTGCTTGATCTCGTAGGGCAGGCCCAGTTCTTCGAGCAGCCACAGCACGCGCTGCGAACGGGAGTTGTTGAGGTGGTGGACGGTGATCATGTGCCGCAGTGTAGGCAGGCACCCTACCGACGCTACACCGGCACTTCAGCGGCAAGGCGGCGCAGCTCCTCCAGCTGCCAGTCGAACTCGGGCTGGAAGGACTCGCGCTGCTGCACGGCGCCATAGCCGCCCTCGCCATAGACCGTGGCATAGGCGGCGTACTCGGCGGCTTGCAAAGCCCGGCCGGCGAGAGCGTTGGCGACGGCATAGGAAGCCGACACGGCCGCGTGGCCTACGCCGTCCAATGACCGCGAACCAGGGTGGTGGTTGGCCAGCTGCGCAGCTTCGGCAGCCGCCGCGTCCAGGTCTTCCCGCGTCGCACCTGCAGCCACCAAACGGGCCAGTACATCGAGGCAGGCGACCACCGCTGCGTCCTCCAGCAGATGCCGCACACGCTGTACGCAGGCCAGGCCAAAGCGCAGCCGCAGCGCCTGCTGCGCCGGTGCGTCCAGCGCAAGCTCACGGGCCAGGCGGTCAAGGGCGTCGTTCATGGCCACCCAGTTTAGGCAGACGGGATTGCACCGCAAGGCCGCGGCCGGCTACTCTGCGGCGCGGCACGCCGTGCCGAAGGAGGGTCGCATGGCTCAATGGCCGACACTGGAAATCGCCAAGCTCATCGTCGGCGTGTTGACGCCGCTGTCGGTGGCCCTGCTGGGCTGGCTGTTCAGTCGCCAGCTCAAGCGCCTGGACGTCAGCAACTGGACCAACCAGAAGCTCATCGAGAAGCGGCTGGCCATCTACGACGACATCGCGCCTAAGCTGAACCAGCTGCTGTGCTTCTTCACCTGGGTGGGCTACTGGAAGACCATCTCGCCGGCTGATGCCATCCATGCCAAGCGCGACCTGGACAAGACGCTCAACATCTACCGGCATGTGTTCGAAGCCGAGGTCTACGAGGCCTACCAGGACTACATCCACGTCCTGTTCGAGACCTACACGAGCGCGGGCCACGATGCCAAGCTGCGCGCGCTGGTGCGCAGTCCCGATGGCGACCGCCGCACCGACAGCGGCTATGCCTGGAGCGAGGCCTGGAATGCCTGCTTCTCGGAGCCCGAGAACGCCGTGGACAAGCGTGAGGTGCGCGACAAGTACAAGGCGTTGATGGCGGCCCTGACACGCTCGCTGGGCGTTGGCACGGCCCAGCACGCGCGGGCATGAGCCCGGTCAGGCCTGGGCCGGCGCCTCGTCCGGCGCCAGCAAGCGGCCAAACACCAGCTTGACGATGAGCAGCCCCACCCCGGCCGCGGCCACCAGTACCGCATGCAGGCCCCAGAACTGTGAGCCCGGCATGGTCTCAAGCAGCCCGGCCAGCCAGCCGACGAAGGTGTTGCCGAAGAACAGGTGCAGGTAGTAGATGCCGATCATGACCCCCTGCAGGCCGCGCGGCGCGGCGCGTGAATACAAGGCCAGGCCCACTGGCATGATGTTGGCGAAGCCGATGTCGTTGACCAGGGTGTAGGCGAAGGTCCACAGGATGCTGATCTTGCCGCCGCCGGCTTCGATGGCGAAAGCCGGGATCAGCAGCAGCAGCGGCGCGCCAGCCGCGACAAAGGAGCCCAGCGCCATCTTGGTGACCTCGTCGGGTTCGCGTCGCCGCGTGGCCCACCAGCGCCAGAAGGCGATCGAACCCAGCATCGTGATGAAGCTCACCGTGGCGTCCACGGCCTGCAGCCAGGTCACTGGCACCTGGAAACTGCCGACCATCATGTCCATGTGCTGCTGCGACCACAGTGGGTAGGCGTTGTTGAACTGCTGATTGCCGACGATGGACAGCATCAGCAGCGGCAGGATGCCGACGAGCAGGGCGACCTGCACGACGCCACGGCGGCCCAACGGCGGACGCACCTCGGCTTTGGCTGCGCTGCGCTGCGGTTCGGGCGGCAGCCAGCGACGGCCCGCCAGATAGACGAACAGACCGATCAACATGCCCACGCCGGCCGAGCCGAACCCCCAGTGCCAGCCCACCTTCTCGCCGAGGGTGCCACAGACGATGGGGGCGGCGATGACGGCGATCTGAATCGCCAGCATGAAGATCTGGAAGGCGCTGGCGCGGCGCTTGTCGCCCGGCGCATAGAGGTCGCCCACCTGGGCCGCGATATTGCCCTTGAAGCAGCCCACGCCCAGCAGCAGGCAGCCCAGGGCCGGCAGCAGCGCGGCCTCGATGGCCATCAGGAAGTGGCCAGTGGCCATCAGCAGCGCGCCGATGACGACGGTCTTGGTGCGGCCCAGCAGCCGGTCGGCGATCAGCCCGCCGAAGATGGGCAGCAGGTAGACCAGGCCCACATAGAGGCCGAACACGGCAGACGCCAGCTGCTGCGGCGAGCGCGGACCGGTGACGTTCTCTATTGCCGAGCGCAGCGCATCCATGCCGGCCACATGGCCGATGTGGGCCGGCAGGAAGAGGTAGTTGCTCAGATAGAGCACCAGCAGCGCCTGCATGCCGTAGTAGCTGAAACGCTCCCACAGCTCGCAGAAGGACAGCCAGCCCAGGCCGGCGGGGTGGCCCAGGAAGGATCGGTCATGGCGGGCGCGTGCGTCGCTTGTGGCGTCGGCGGCCGCGGTCAGGGTGGCGGAGGTCAAGGGGGTGTCCCGGAAACTTGCGGAAAGCCGAGACTGTCCATGCCGGGTGACCGTCTGGCAATGGGAATGGCCCGGGCATGACGGGCGTCATGGGGGCGGCCCGTCGTTTTCGTTGCTTACGATGGGGCGCATTCATCCAGGGAGAGGCGTCGGCATGGAAAGCTTTGTCACCGAGGAGCGTTTCGAGCGCAGCGTGGCTCGGGCGGCTTGGAAAACGCCCCAGCAACTGGCCTCGCTGCGGGCCTGGCGAGTCCAGCCGACCGACGAAAAGCCGCTGAAGTTCTTCTTCCACACCAACACGCAGGCCAAGGCCGACGCGCTGGCGGCGGTGCTGAAGGCGCGCGGCTATGAGCCGCAGGCGCGCAAGACGGGCGCTTTCGTGGACTGGACCGCCGCTTCGCTGGTGGTGGCGTCGTGGGTGGTCACCGGCCACACCCCGCCTGTGCTGATGACGGAAGACGCCTTGCTCGCATGGACGAAGGAGATGTGCCAGCTCGGCCCGCAGCATGACTGCGAGTTCGAGGGATGGTTCGGCGAGACGCCGGACTTTCTCGAGAAGAGCGATGACCACTGGCTGCAAGGGCGCCCTGATGGCACGCTGGATCTGGACATCTACCGCTGGAGCGCCGCCTCGGAGGCCGCACTGGCGGAGAACGACGTCTACTGGGTCAGCCCTGGTGCCGGCGTGGGTTCGCTGGGGGCGCTGCAACCCTACGCCCACAAGATCCGCGGCCTCAGGAGCCCGTCTGAAGAGCTGAGCCTGGAGAGCATCGATCTGCTGCCGGCGCTGGAGCAGATCTACCTGCACAAGGCGCCGCAAGCTCATGGCGACTACCGCAAGCTGCCCAGGCTGCGCGGCTTTCGCTGCCTGGATGCGGAGAAGCTCGATCCCCGAGGGCTGAACAACCCCAGCCTGCGCCGCGTGGAGCTGAGGCGGCCCCGCAAGCTCAAGTCCTTGAATGCACTCGACGGCTGGAGCGGCCTGGAATCGCTCATCCTTGCCGGCGCGCCGCTGACCTCGCTGGAAGGCCTGGCGCGGTTCTCGGCGCTGCGTGAACTGCGCCTGGCGCATTGCCTGAGCCTCACGGACATCAGCGAGCTGGCTCAGACCCCGGGCATCGAAATGCTGGAGATCTACAAGACCCCCAAGGTGCAGAGCTTCGAGCCCATCGCGGGGGTGAACCGGCTGCGCTGGGTCTTTGTCTGCAGCCGCGGCGGGACGCTGGCCAGCTACGAGACCTTGAGTCACTGGCCGGAGCTGCAGAACGCCGGCGTGTTGCTGCACATGGGCCAGGTCGACTTCGCATCGCTCGCCCGGCATCCTTCGGCAGCGGAGCTGCTGCTGTACACCCAGCCAGGATTCCAGCTGCCCAGCGAGGATGAGCTGCGCCGCGCACTGCAGGCCCAGGGCAGGCAGGTTCGCAGCGTGTTCCTGCGGCCGAAGGACGAGTGCCCATCCATCCACGTCACCTTTGAATCGCCCTACTGGCGCTCGCCCGCGGCGCACGAGGGGCACGCGCGCGTGTTCGTGGAGTGAAGCGTATGAACACCCCTCCCCGCGTCCTCGTCACCGGCGGCAGCGGCTACATCGCCGGCGTGCTGATCCGCCAGCTGTTGGCCAACGGTTGGCAGGTGCACACCACCGTGCGCGACCTCAGGCGCGAGCCGGCGTTGCGCCAGCTGCTCGGCGTTGGCGCGAGTGACCAGTTGCGCTGCTTTGCCGCCGACCTGATGGCCGACGCCGGTTGGGCCGAGGCGGCCGCTGGTTGCAGCCACATGGCCCACCTCGCGTCGCCGCTGCCGGTGGGCGTGCCGCGCGACGCCAACGAGCTGATCGTGCCCGCCCGCGACGGCGCCCTGCGCGCGCTGAAGGCCGCGCGCGATGCCGGCGTGCAGCGCGTCGTCATGACCTCATCCGTCGCGGCCATCTCCTATGGGCATGGCCCGGGCGAGCACCATTTCACCGAGGACGACTGGACGCGGCTGGAGACGCCCGGCATCCCGCCCTACATCCAGTCCAAGACCATCGCCGAGCGGGCGGCGCGCGACTGGGTGGCGCGCGAGGGCGGCGGGCTGGAGTTCTGCACGGTCAATCCGTCAGTCGTGCTCGGCCCGGTGGCGAGTGCCGACTACTCGGCCAGCGTCGTCATCGTCAAGAGCCTGCTGCAGGGCAAGGTGCCGGCCCTGCCCAACATCGGCTTCGGCATCGTCGACGTGCGTGACGTGGCCGAGCTGCACTGGCGCGCGCTGACCGCGCCGGGCATGGCCGACGAGCGCTTCATCGCCTGCGGCGGCTTCCTGTGGCTGCGCGAGATTGCGGCCATCCTGCGTGCCGAACTGGGCGAGCAGGCCCAGCGCGTGCCGACACTGCAGATGCCGGACTGGGCGGTGCGCCTGCTGGCCAAGGTCAGCCCGGCGGTGCGGGCGGCGGCGAGCGAGCTGGGCACGGCGCGGCATCAGGATTCAAGCCATGCGCGGGAGCGGCTGGGCTGGGTGCCACGGCCGCCGCGGGAGGCGATCGTGGCGACCGCTCGCGATCTGATCGCACTGTGCATGTGACGCGGCGTTGAGCCGATTTGGCTGACCTGCCAGCGAACTCAGAGAGACGGCGACTGCCTGCTGGCGTGCCAGAACGCGAGGATCACCACCTTGTCCGGCAGCGCCTGGTAGTAGACGTGATAGCGGATGCGGGCGAGGAAGAGCCGTCGCAGGTCCGGGTAGTGTGGCGACGCAGAGCGCGCACCCAATTCGGGTTGAAAGGCCAGCAGACGCAGTGCGTCCTCGAAATCGTTCGCCACGGCGTCAGGCGCAGCCGGCCGGTTCTCGCGCCACCACGATGCTGCCCGCTCCAACTGGGTGGCGGCCCTGCGGGTCACCACCACGGCGACGCGGCCACTCACGATGCCATGCGAAGTCGTTGCAGCAGCACGTCGGCCGGCATCGTTTCGTCGCGCTCCAACTCGCCGAGCGATGCTTGCAGCTCGGCTTCGAGTTCAGGAGACACAAGGAAGGTCTCGTTCCTATCGCGTGTCAGGATTGTGACGACCGTGCCCTCGGGCAGCGGATCTCCTTCGACGACGATCTTGCCGCCAACGACGGTGCCAGTGGTGAGCTGCATGGCTGCAATGGTACGCCTCACCTTCCCCGTCTCTGCCACAACGGCTTCTTCCCTTTCAGGTGCCTCTCGATGCCGTCGTTGAGCCGGCCGCGCAGGTCGATGACCGCCTCCACGTGCCCGAACACCTCGGGGAAGCGCAGGTCCAGCCACAGCCACAGCGTGCACTGGCGCAGCGCCTGTTCCATGCGGTCCAGGCGGCTGTGCTCGTCGACGTCATCCAGGAACCAGGGCGTGCCGGCCTTGCCGGTGCGCGCGTGGCTGGCGGCCCAGGCCTGGAACTGCTCGACGACCTGCGGCAGGCGGTCGTCCACCGGCGCCTGCGCGTAGCGGAAGCGCTCCTGCAGCGACAACGCGCCCGCGTTGCGGTCCAGCATCTCGGCCAGGCCCAGCATCTGCTCCAGCTCGGCCACTTCGAAGTGGGCGTCGTCCAGGCGCAGCTGCTGCATGAAGACGGTCAGCACCTGGTGCAGGCTGTTCACGCCCAGGCGCGCCGAGATCGTCTGCACATGGCGCCAGTTGGGCGCCACCGGGCATTTGAAGTCACGCGGCGCGCGCGGCTCCTTGGGCAGCAGCTCGCGCAGCGTCTTCATCGCGTCGGCCTCGGCCTCCTTCAGCACGCTGACGAAGCCTTCGTCATGCATGCCGTAGCGGCCGGCGCGGCCGGCGATCTGGTGCACCTCGCTGACCGTCAGCGCGCGGTCGCCGACGCCGTCGTACTTCTCCAGCGTCGAGAACAGCACGCGGCGGATGGGCAGGTTCAAGCCCATGCCGATGGCGTCGGTCGCGACCAGCACCTGGCTGGCGCCGACGGCAAAGCGCTCGGCCTCGCGGCGGCGCACCTCGGGTGGCAGCGCACCGTAGATGACGCTGACAACGTGGCCGTTCTGCGCGATCTGGTCGCGCAGCATCAGCACGTCGCGGCGGCTGAAGGCCACCACCGCGTCGCCCGCGTGCAGATGCGTCATCGGCACCGGTGCCGGCATCAGCTGCACATGCTGCTTGCGCTCGAAGACGCGGCGCTCGGGCTTCTCGCCGCACAGCTGCAGCAGCCGCTCGATGGCCGGCGCGGCATAGGCCGAGGCAATGATGATGAGCTCGCGCGCCGGCACGCCGACGATGGCCTGCGTCCAGGCCCAGCCGCGCGAGTCGTCGAAGATCATCTGCGCTTCGTCGATGACGGCCACGTCGATGGTGTCGCGCGTGTTGACCATCTCGATGGTGCTGCTCACGACGCGGGCGTCGTTGGCAGGCACGTTCTCTTCGCCGGTCAGCAGCGAGCAGGGCACGCCGCGGCCCACCAGCCGGTCGCGGCCCTCCAACGCCAGCAGGCGCAGCGGTGCCAGGTAGGCGCCGTCCAGTGCCTGCGCCAGCCGCTCGAAGGCGGCATAGGTCTTGCCGCTGTTCGGCGGGCCCAGGTAGAGCGTGACCTTGCGGCCCAGCTTGCGCGCCGCGTCGAAGCTGTCCGGGTAGCCCTGGAAGGCCAGTTCGCGGCCGAGGCTGGCCAGCGTGTCCTGCTCCTCGACCGTCTGCTCCCAGCGGTCCTGGGCGCGGTTCAGTGCGGCCTTCAGGTCCTCGTAGGGCATGGGCACGCCGCACTCGGCCTGCAGCCGCGGCAACAACGACGCGAGCTGGCTGGCATGGCCCATGGCCTCGCTGCGGGCGATGAGGTGGTTCAGGTGCAGGATCAGCTCGGCCGTGTAGGAGTACTCGGGCGCCTGGCCCAGGTTGTGGCGCAGCGCGGCCGTGTCGCCATCACGGAAAAAGGCCCAGACGGGCTCCTCGGGCACCGGCACGCGGTGCGACAGGTCGATGCGCCAACCCTCGTGCGCGAGCGTGATCGGGTGCACGCACAGCCGCGTGAACACCAGGCCTTCGCGGCGCAGCCCCAGGCTTTCGAGCTGGTGCAGGCGCTGCTGCAGCTGTGGGCGCAGCGTGTTGGTCTGCGGCGTGGCTTCGAGCTGGGCCAGGGCGACCGGGATATGGGCCGGCAGGATCCAGCGGCTCGGCCGGCCACCGCCAGCGGCCCGGGAGATCTGGATGCAACCCAGGCGATCCAGCGACTCGTCGCTGCCATCGTCGAAATCGGCGGGCACCAGCACCTGGGGCAGCGCGTGCGCGGCCTGGCGGATGCGGGCCCAGTCCTCAGGCGCGAGGCCCGCGGGGAAGCGGGCGGCGTGGCTGGGTTGCGGGAGGGGAAAAGCGGGTGCGGGCGGCTTGGCCGGCTTGGGCGAGGAGACTTCGGAATTCACGGCGGAAGTGGAACACAGGCGAGCTGACTGCGTCCTCGCCACGAGGGCCGACGGGCGCGCGGTTTGCCGGTGCCCATTCCTTCGTGACAAGCTCTGCAACTGCTTTGGAGGCCTGCATGCCACGCGAAATCAAGGTCGTCAGCGAAACCGTCGCCGCACCGGCGCACGAGGTCTACGAGTTCGCCAGCCGGCGCGAGAACCTGCATCGCTGGGCCTCGGGCCTGGCGTCGGCCGACATCGAGCAGGAAGGCGACCACTGGGTGGTGACCGACTCACCCATGGGCCGCATCCAGATCAGGATGGCGCCGCGCAATGACTTCGGCGTGCTGGACCATGACGTGACGACGCCGGATGGCGTGACCACGCACAACGCGTTCCGCGTCACGCCTGTGGATGAGGGCTGTGTGCTGACGTTCGTGGTGCTGAGGATGGCCGGGGCGAGCGACGAGGACTTTGAGCGGGATGCGGCGCATGTGCGCAAGGATTTGCGGGCGTTGAAGGTGTTGATGGAGAAGTAGGCCGACAGGCGGCGCAGACTCAGTGCTTGCTCGACAAAAGCGCGACGCAGCGTTCGCTGTTGTGGCGAATCGCCATGTCAAGCGCGGTCCCGTCATAGCTGTTTTGAAGGTTGGGATCAGCGCCGTGCTCAAGAAGCAGTTGCGCAATCTCCAGGAGGTCATCTTCAGCGGCAAGATGCAACGGGGTATCGGCAAAGTCCGCTTGCTGATTCACGTCCGCGCCGGCTTCCAGGATCAGGCGGGCGGCCTCAACATGGCCTCCGCGAACTGTCTGGTGCAACGTTGGTTCGAGTTGGCCATCCAGCCAAATTGAAGCGCCTGAATCGAGCAGCAGGCGAACCAGTTCAACGCGTCCGATTGAGGCCGCATCCGACAAAGGGGTCGACCCACAGTCGCTGAGGGTGTCGACCTCGGCGCCGCGCCTGATCAGTTCTTGGATTGCGGTTATCGGGCTATCAAAGCAAGCCAAATGCAGAGCCGTTTCGCCGAGGCTTGTCCTCAAATGAACAGCTGTTGGATCTGTCGCCAGTACCGCTAGGCCCTCCTCCAAAGAGGAATCGAATGCCTGCACCAGCCGGACAACGCGCTCGTCGCTCATAAGGTCATACGGTCAGCTTCGATCATCACACCGGCTTCGGCCGCGTCCCCTCCGACGGATTCGCAATCCACCCCTGCAGCTCCGCCGCCCTCGCATGCTTGGGCGCCAGCTCCAGGAAGGTCTTGTAGGCCGCCATCGCCTTGCCCTCGTCGCCGGCCAGCAGGCGCGCGTCGCCGAGGTTGAGCCAGGCCAGGGACCGGCTGCCGTCCATCTCGACGGCCTTCTCGAACCACACGGCCGCATCGGCCGGCTTGCCACGCCGGTACAGCACAAAGCCCAGGTTGTTGGCCGCCAGCGCGAACTTCGGCTGCAGCTGCAGAGCCTCCTTGAACGCCGCCTCGGCCTCGTCGTAGCGGCGCTCGCGATACAGCTGCAGGCCGCGGTCGTTGGCGCGCTGGGCGGCGACGCGGGCGCCGGGGTCGACGCGGGCGGTCGTGGCGGCCAGGGCCTGGTCCTTGCCGTCCAGGCCCTTGATGGTCACTTGAACACCACTGGCCGCGCCACTCGCGGCGGTGGCGACCTGGCGGCCGGCGCTGCTGGCCTCGTCGAGCTTGGCGGCGAACTGGCTGGCCTTGTCATCGAGCTGGGCCACGGCGCCGCTCAGTGCGGGCTCCTGCGCGGTTGGCAGCTCAAAGATGAACTCACCGCCTTCGCTGCCCGGCAGGCTGCCGAAGGCCGGCGTCTGGTGGGCGATGGCTGACACGGCGGGCGCCACGTAGGCGGCCAGCTCGGTGGCGGTGATGAGGCCGTCGCCGTTCAGGTCGGCCTTGCCGTTGAGGGCCTGCAGCAGCGTCCACGTGAACACCGAATGGCCGCCGGGGCCGTCGTCGGCCACCTGCTGATCGGCGCCGCCGGCCGTCATCATCTGGCGGCCGATGCGGCGCGCGTTGGTGCGAGCGAAGTTGCTGTCGGCTGCCGCCGAGCCGCCGCGCGTCAGGCCGAGACCCGAGTAGCAGGCGTCGATGACGAACAACGCATGCTTGGCCGTGATGGCCTCGGCCACCTCCTGCAGCTGGGGCATCGCGATGGCGTCGGCCTGCAGGTCGTTGAGCCCCGCGTCTACCGGCACGATATAGCCGACCTCGCGGCCGCTCGGCAATTTGCGCGTGCTGCCGTGGCCGGCGAAGAAGACAAACACCCGGTCGTCGCGCTTCACGCGCTTGGCGTCGCCGAAGCGCTCGTTGAGCGCTTTCAGGATGTTGGCGCGGGTGGCGTCGCCGTCAGCCAGCAGCGTCACGTTGTCGGCCCGAAAGCCGAAGCGCGTGACCAGGGACTCGCGCACGGCCTGGGCGTCGCGCACCGCGTGAGACAGCTTGGGCCAGGCGGTGTATTGGTTGATGCCGATGACCAAGGCATGGCTGTCGCGGTAGAGCTCACCCGGGGTGACAGGAGGCGGGGCGGCGGCGCGCTCTGACGACACGACAAACTGCCCATCCTTCCAGCTCGCAAAGCGCCAGCCCTCGGCGGCGAGCTGGTCCAGCACCAGGGGCAGCGCCTGCACCGTGCGGGCGTGGATGTCGTGGAAGAGCACGATGCCGCGCTGCTGCTTGTCCAGCTCGGCCATCACCCGCGCGGCGATGCTCTTGGGAATGGGGTCGCTCCAATCCAGCGAGTCGACGTTCCACATCATCGAGCGCAGCTTCAGCGCCTCAATGGTGGTCAACGCCCCATCGTTGCGCGCGCCATAAGGAAAGCGAAACAACGCGTCGCCGTTGCGACCCGCCGCGTCCAGCAGCGCCTCCGTGTTGGCGGCTTCTTCCTTGACCTTGACGAGCTCGAACTTGGACATCAGCCCATGCGTGAAGCTGTGGTTGGCCAGCTGGTGGCCGGCCGCGAGAACGCGCTTGGCGACGGCGCTGCCATTGCCCGGCTGGATCTTGCCGTCGGCGCCCACCTTGCCGAGGTTCTGGCCGAGCTGGAAGAACACAGCCGGTGCGTTGTAGCGCTTCAGGATCTCCAGGATCTCGTCCGTGTAGCGCGCATGCGGGCCGTCGTCGAAAGTCAGCAGCACGGTCTTGGGCGGCAGCTTGTCGCCAAAGACCTCGCGCTCCTTGGCGGCGACACCGCGCATCGCACCTGACGCGGCGGGCTCCGGCGCCAGGTCAGCCGCGGCCGGTAGCTGGGCGCCATGTTGCTTCATGACAGCGTCGCGCGTGTGCAGGGCCTTCAGCTTGGCCACGTAGTCGCTCCAGCGCTCGCGCTTGAGCTCGATGCCGCGCTTGGCAAAGCCGCCAAACACTTCCTTCAGCTCCTGCTCATACGCCTTCTCGACTTCGGCCAGCGTGTCCAGGTCCTCCTGGGCGCGGCGGGCGAGCTTGATGCCGTCCAGCGTTTGCGCGCTCTTCAGTCCGGTGGCGAGCTGGCCCAGCACTTCCTTGAAGGCGAGGCGGTCGGCGTCGAACCAGCTCGGCTCGCTCTCGATGCGCGCCAGCAGCGCGGCGGTGGCGTCCAGCGATTCGGGCTTGAGCGCCAGATCGGCCAGGCGCTGCTGGCGCTGCAGCAGCTCGTGGAAGAGCTGCTGGCCCAGGGCCTGGACCTCGCGGCGCTGGGCGGCCGGCAGGGTGGCCTCGCCGTCCATCAGCACGACGATCTGGCGGTGCAGGGCCAGCATGCCGTCGCCTTCCTCACGCAGCTTGGCCGTGGCACTGCTGTCCTGCGCGGCCGAGGCGGCTGGCAGCGCGGCTGGCACTTCACTGAGGCGTTTGTTGCAGCCGGGCAGGGCAAAGGCGGTGGTCAGCAGCAGGGCGAGTGAGATGAGGCGCATTGCGGGGTGAAAAAGTCAGCCGCGAGATTGTGGGGCTGCCCGCGCTGCTGACAGCGCCAGGCCGCGGACGCCGACAGAATGCCGTCCTCCCAACAAGGACGATAACGATGAGACTGCTCGCCCTGACCCTGGCTCTTGCCTGCTTCATCGCCCCCAGCCAGGCCGCCACCCCCGCCGAGCGCCTGGCCGATGTGGCGACGCGCTACTACGACACCCGCTCCCGCTTCGACCCGCTCAACGCCACCCAGGCCGGCGACAACCGCTTTGACGACCAGCTGGGCCTGGACATCGCCCCGGCCGAGCGGGCCAAGCGGTTCGCCGCCTGGCGTGGCTTCCTGAAGGAGCTGGCCGCCCTGCCCGCCGCCGGCCTGCCACCGGCCGAGCGCCTGAACCGCGAGCTGCTGGAGCAGCAGCTGCGCGCCCAGCTCGCCTTCGAGCGCTACCCCGACCACCTGCTGCCCTTGCACCAGATGGGCGCCACGCCCTTCCAGTTGGCCTTCTTCTCCAGCGGCCAGGCCGGTCAGCCGCTGAAGACGGCCGCCCAGCTCGACGCGTATCTGAAGCGCGTCGCCGGCCTGCCCGCCTGGTGCGACCAGGCCATCGCCAATATGCGCGAAGGCATCAAGCGCGGCGTTGTCCAGTCACAGCCCGTCGTCGAGGCGGCGCTGCCGCTGCTGCGCAACCTGGCCGAGGCCGACGCCGAGCACAGTGCCTACACGGCGCCGGTGCGCGCCCTGCCTGCCGACATCAGCGCGGCCGACCGCACCCGCCTGACCGAGGCCTACCACCGGGAGCTGACCGAGCGCGCCCAGCCGGCGCTGCGCCGCCTGCTCGCCTTTGTCGAGATCGACTACCTGCCCGCCGCGAAGCGCCGCGGCAGCATCGGCTGGGCGTCCCTGCCCAATGGCCAGGCCTGGTACCGCCAATGGGTGCGCGAGCAGACGACGACTGACATGACGCCCGAGCAGATCCACGAGCTGGGGCTCAAGGAGGTGGCGCGCATCCAGGGCGAGATCACGCGCATCGCGCCGCAGCTCGGCTTCACGGGCGACCCGCTGAAGAACGGCGGCCTGCTGGCCTGGGCGCGCAGCGATGAGCGCTTTCGGCCCTTCAAGACCGAGGCCGAGATCCTGGACGCCTATCGCGCCATCAACGCCCGTGTCGCGCCGCAGCTGCCCAAGCTCTTCGGCCAGCTGCCGCGCATGGCGCTGGACATCCGCGCCGAGCCCGAGCTGACGCGCGAGACGGCTTCCGATCACTACACCGCCGGCCAGGCCGACGGCAGCGCGCCCGGCGTGTTCTGGGCCGTCATCAACGACCCCAGGGACTACTCCGTGGCGACGATGACCGCCCTCTTCCTGCATGAGGGCCAGCCCGGGCACCATTTTCACTTTGGCCAGCAGGTGGTGATGCCCATGCCCGAGTTCCGCCGTCGCATGTGGATCAATGCCTATGGCGAGGGCTGGGCGCTGTATGCCGAGACCCTGGGCCATGAACTGGGCCTGTATGGCAACGACCCCGTGGCCTACGCCGGCATGCTGCGCATGGAGATCAGCCGCGCAGCGCGCCTGGTCGTGGACACCGGCATGCACGCCAAGGGCTGGAGCCGCGAGCAGGCGCTGAAGTATTGGATGGACACGACCGGTGCTGGCGAACAGCAGGCCGTCGCCCAGATCGACCGCTACCTCGCCTGGCCGGGCCAGGCCCTGGGCTACAAGATCGGCGCGCTGAAGATCCAGGAACTGCGCCGTCGCGCCGAGCAGAAACTGGGCGCGAAGTTCAGCCTCGCCGCCTTCCACGACCAGGTGCTGGGCGAGGGCTCGCTGCCGCTGTCGGTGCTGGAGAAGCGCATCGATGCGTGGATCGCCACACAGGCTAAGGTGGCGCGATGAGCGACATCACGATCTTCCACAACGCGAAGTGCGGCACCTCGCGCAATGTGCTTGCGCTGATCCGCCATGCCGGCCTGGAGCCGCGCGTCGTCGAGTACATGCAGACGCCGCCGAGCCGCGACGAAATCCGCGCGCTGGCGGCGGCCGCCGACCAGCCCTTGCGCGCGTTGCTGCGCGAGAAGGAGGCCGTCTTCACCGAGCTGGGCCTCGCCGATCCGGCTCTGAGCGATGACGCCCTGCTGGACGCGGTTCAGCAGCATCCGGTGCTGCTGAACCGCCCCATCGTCGTGACGTCCCTGGGCACGGCGCTGTGCCGTCCGTCGGAGGCGGTGCTGGAGCTGCTGCCCGTCGGGCCGTTGCCGCCCTTCACCAAGTCTGACGGCGAAGTCGTGCACGACCACGGCCGTCGGCGCGGCTGAGGTTCAGGCCGGAAAGTCCGTCGATGCCGCGAGACCGCGCCATTCGGCCGTCTCGCGCTCGACAAAGGCGTGCTTGTCGGCAATGGCCTGCAGCGTGTCCGTGCCCAGCGGCAGGCGCAGTGGCGGGGTCTTGGCATCGACCAGCGTCAGCATGGCTTGCGCCAGGCGCTCGGGGTCACCGGGCTGGTTGAGGCTGATGCGCTTGGCGGCCTCGCGCACCTGGCCGGCGCTGGCGGCGTAGTCGGCCAACTCGCGCGGCGAGGTGACCAGGGACTGGCCTTCCAGGAACTCGGTGCGGAAATAGCCGGGCTCGACGACGGTGGCGTGGATGCCCAGCGGCGCGAGCTCGGCATGCAGGGCCTCGGTGATGCCCTCGACGGCGAACTTGGTCGAGCAGTAGACGCCGAAGCCCGCGGCCGAACGGACGCCGCCGAGCGACGAGATGTTGATGACATGGCCGCTGCGGCGCTCGCGCATCTGCGGCAGCACGGCGCGGGTCACGTTCAGCAGGCCGAAGACATTGGTCTCGTACAGCCGGCGCACTTCATCGGCACTGGCTTCCTCGACGGCACCGAGCAGGCCATAGCCAGCGTTGTTGACGAGGATGTCGATGCGGCCGAAGCGGCTCAGCGCGGCGGCCGTGGCCTGGGCGGCCTGGGCTTCGTCGGTGACGTCCAGGGCCACGGCCAACAGGCCGGGCTGGGTGCCCAAGCGCTTCTTGATGCTCGCGGCGTCACGGGCCGTAGCGACGACGGCGTCGCCATGGGCCAGGGCGGCTTCGGTGATGCGTGCGCCGATGCCGCGCGAGGCGCCGGTGATCATCCAGACGCGCTTGAAGGTGGGGGTGGTGGTCATGTTGGGCTCCGGTGTGGGGTGAAGGGTGGATCGGCCGATGGAGCGAAATTTAGGATCGGGATTGATCTTCAACTAGCCCAGAATCGCTTCATTGATTGGCAAGTAAATCCTGACAATGGCCTTCAACGAACTGCGCGCCATCACCACCTTCACCAAGGCCGCCGAGCTGGGCAGCCTGCGCCAGGCCGCGGTGGCCCAGGGCATCACGCCGCAGGCGGCGAGCCAGGCGCTGACGCAGCTGGAGGCCCACCTTGGCGTGCGCCTCTTCCACCGCACGACGCGTCGGCTCAGCCTGACCGAGGAGGGCGAGCGCTTCCTCGGCGCCGCAGCGCCCGGGCTGCAAGCACTGCAGCGCGCATTGCATGGCGCGCGCCTGGGTCGTGACGTCATTGCCGGGCCGCTGCGCATCACGGCCTCGCGCTCGCTGATGCTGCCGGTGCTGTGGCCGGTGCTGGAGGAGTTCTGCGCCCGCCACCCCGACGTCGAGCCCGATGTGCAGTTGGACGACCGCATCGGCGACTGGGTGGCAGACCGCGTCGACGTGGGCTTTCGCGCCGGCACGCCGCCGGGCGAAGGCCTGATTGCCCGCCACCTGCTGCCACTGCAGCTCATCGTCTGCGCCGCGCCCGCCTACATCGCCCGCCATGGCGCACCGCAAAGCATCGACGAGCTGGCCCGGCACCGCTGCAGCGGCTTTCGCCACCCGAGCACGGGCAAGCCCATGCCCTGGGAGTTCCTGGTGGGCGACGAGATCGTCGGGCGCGACGTCGCCTCGGTCTTCATGACCAACGACGTCGAGCTGGAGGCCAATGCCGTCGTGGCCGGCCAGTGCATCGGCCAGCTCGTCGGCGCCACTGCCGCCCCGCTGATCCGCAGCGGCCAGCTCGTGCCGCTGCTGACCGAGCATGTCTGCGCCCACCTTGGCCTGTACCTGTACTACGGCAGCCGCGTGGCCCAGCCGGCGCGGGTGCGGGCCTTCATCGACCTCGTCGTTGAGCGCGTGGTGGGCAACCCGGCCTGGGTGGTCAGCGCTCAGGAGCTGGCTGCGGCCGCCCGCAAGCGCCGCTGAGCGGGTAACAAGCCGACGCGATTGGTAAAGCCTGGGCACACGGCGAAAGCCAACACTGCAGACGGGGAGGGCATCTGAATTGGAGGCTCTCATGAGCTACAGAACTCTGGGCGTATGTGCGGCGGCCGTCGCCCTGGCGGCTTGCGGCGGTGGTGGCGGCGATGCCGGCACTCCTGTCACGACGCCCTCGAACAGCACCTCGGGCACGCTGGCTCTGAGCCTGACCGATGCGCCGGCCTGCGGCTTCGACCATGTCTATGTGACGGTGCAGAAGGTCCGCGTCAACGCCAGCGCCGACGCCGCCGAAGATGGCGCCGGCTGGACGGACCTGGTGGTGGGCCCGACACAGCGCTTTGACCTGCTGGCGCTGCAAAACGGCGTGCTCGCCAGCCTGGGCCAGGTGCCGCTCGCCGTGGGCCATTACGCGCAGCTGCGCCTGGTGCTGGCCGAGAACGGCGGCGCCACACCGCTGGCCAACTCGGTCGTTCCCACGGGCGGCAGCGAGGTCGCGCTGAAGACGCCCAGCGGCCAGCAGAGCGGCCTCAAGCTCAATGCCAGCATCGACATCGCGGCCAACCAGATGGCCGACTTCGTGCTCGACTTCGACGCCTGCAAGTCCGTCGTCACGGCTGGCAACTCGGGCCAATACCTGCTCAAGCCCGTCGTCGCCGTCGTGCCCAACTTGCTGTCGGGCGTCAGCGGCTATGTGGATGCGAGCGTCGCCTATGGCGGCACCCAGGTCAGCCTGCAACAGGGCGGCGTCGTGCTCAAGGCCACCGCGCCGGACAGCAGCGGCAAGTTCGTGCTCACGCCGGTGGCACCGGGCAGCTACGACCTCGTCATCAAGTCCGCGGCCCGAGCCACCATGGTCGTGACCGGCGTGCCGGTGACGGCGAATACCGTGACGGCTGTCAGCACCAGCGTCGCGCCGCTGTCGCCCGCCCCGGCCATCGATGGCCAGGCCATGGGCACGGTGATGGTGGATGGGGTGGTCAACACGGCGGCCGTCGCGGCGACGCAGAAGCTGGCCAGCGGCGGCATCATCACCATCGCCGAGACCCTATCGGACTCGACGACCGGCGCCTTCAATCTGACCCTGCCCGCCGCGCCGCCCTGGGTGGCGCCCTATGCCGCGCCACCGGCCGGGCTGGTCTTTGCGGCGGACGTGACGGCCGGGCTGTCCTACTCCTTCAACGCCAGCCTCAACGGCACGGTCAAGGTTGTCGGCCCCTTGGCCGTCACGGCGGGTGGCACGCTGACGGTCAACTTCGGCTTCTAAACGAGAGTGGGCTTGAGCAGGTCCGCGATGCCGATGCGCGCGGCAAAGTCCTCGCGCACCCGCTCGGCCACCTCGGTCACCGCCGCCGCGCCGTCGTCCATGAAGTCGACGACCGAGCGGAAGGGCCGCTCGCCATGCGCCAGGCCGACGACGCGCACGACCTCGTCGGCGACGGCCTGCGGGTCGGCTTCGGGCGGCATCAGCGCGGTCAGGCGGGCGCCGATCTGGTCCATCAGGCCGGCGTAACGGGCGTAGGCCGCGGCCTTGGCTTCGTCGGCTGGCTTGCCGGCGTTGGCGAAATGGTCGGTGCCGCTGGTGAAGGCGCCGGGCACGACGATGCTGGTCTCGATGCCAAAGCGGGCCAGCTCGAAGCTCATGGTCACGGCCAGCGAGTCCATGGCCGCCTTGGCCGCCGCATAGGGGCCGAGGAAGGGCGGGAAGCCGCCGCGTGTCGTCGTGCTGCCTATCCACAGCAGCAGGCCACGCTCCTGCGCCCGTAGCACCGGCAGGGCCGCGCGGTTGACGCGCTGGGCGCCGAGCACATTGGTGTCGAAGACGGCCGTGATCTCTTCCGGCGTGTAGGCCTCGGTCGGCCCGACGACGAGGTGGCCGGCGTTGTGCATGACGACGTCCAGGCGCCCCTGCTCGGCCACGATGGTGGCAACGGCCGCGTCGGCACTGGGCTGCGACAGCACATCCAGCTCGACGACGCGCAGGTCCAACCCGCGGGCAAAACTCCAGTCGCGCAGCTCGCGGGCCTTGGCCGCGTTCTTGGCGGTCACGCCGCGCATGCTGGCGTAGACGGTGTGGCCGGCGGCGGCCAGGGCCAGCGCGCTCAGCTTGCCGATGCCGCTGGAGGCGCCGGTGACGAGGATGACTTGTTGTTGGTCGTTCATGGTGCGGTCCTCCTTCAGACGATGCCGCCGTTGACACGCACGGTCTGCCCATTGACCCAAGCGCCCTGCGGCCCGGCCAACACGCCGACCATCGCCGCGATGTCCTCGGGTTGGCCCAGGCGCTCCAGCGGCGCCATCTTGGCCAGGCGCTCGACCTGCTCGGGCGTCTTGCCGTTCAGGAACAAGTTCGTTGCCGTCGGGCCGGGGGCCACGGCGTTGACGGTGATGGCCTTGCCGCGCAGCTCCTTGGCCAGGATGTTGGTCATGGTCTCAATGGCGCTCTTGGTGGCCGCGTAGACGGCATAGCCTGGCAGGCCCAGGCCGATGACGCTGGTCGAGAAATTGATGATGCGCCCGCCCTGGCGCAGGCGCTTGGCCGCCTCGCGCATGGCCAGGAAGCTGCCCTTCACATTGATGTCGAAGAGGCGGTCGAAGGTCTCGTCGCTGGTGTCGGCCAGGTGGGGCAGTTCGTTGGCCATGGCGCCGGCGTTGTTGACGAGCACGTCCACGCCGCCGAAGGCCTCGGTGGCGGCATCGAACAGCAGCCTGGCGGCGCCCGCGTCGGCCACGTCGGCCTGCACGGCGATGGCGCGGCCGCCGCGGTCGGTGATGGCATCGACAACCTTTTGCGCTTCGACGGCATTGCCGGCGTAGTTGACGACCACGGCATGGCCATCGGCCGCCAGTTGCTGCGCGATGGCCGCGCCGATGCCACGCGAGGCGCCGGTGACGATGGCGACGCGGGAAGAGGAAGAAGAATTGGTGTTGTTCACGGGGTGCTCCAGTCGTTGGGTTGGAAGGCAGAACCGGGTGGTGGCGGCCCTGTGAGTTCAATGTATTGTTCGAGCAGGTTCGGATAAATCAGACGAACAAGACATCACAATCCAATCCAACTAAACAATCGGAGCCAAACGGCCATGGACCGACTCGATGCGATGCGCCTCTTCGTGCGCATCGTCGACCTGGCCAGCTTCACCAAGGCCGCCGACGAGCTGCAGCTGCCGCGCGCCTCGGTCAGCCTGGCCCTGCAGCAGCTGGAGGCGCGCCTGGGCGTGCGCCTGCTCAACCGCACGACGCGCCATGTCAGCCCGACGCTGGATGGCCAGGCCTATCACCTGCGCTGCCAGCAGATCCTGCAGGACGTGGGCGAGGCCGAGGACCTGTTCCGCAGCGCCCAGCTCAAGCCGCGCGGCAAGCTGCGCGTGGACATGCAGGGCAACCAGGCCCAGCGCTTCGTGCTGCCCTATCTCGGTGACTTCCATGCCCGCTTCCCCGACGTCGAGCTGGAGATCGGCCTGGGTGACCGCTTTGTCGACCTTGTGCGCGAGGGCGTGGACTGCGTGCTGCGCTCGGGCGAGCCCAAGGATTCATCCATGGTGGGCCGGCGCGTCGCCCAGCTGCGCCAGGTGACCTGTGCGAGCCGCGACTACATCGCCCGCCGCGGCCTGCCGCGCACGCTGGAGGAGTTCGCCAACGAGCACCTGGCCGTCAATTACATCGGCAGCAGCGGCCGCGTGCTGCCCTTTGACTTCATCGTCGATGGCGAGGCGCACAGCCTCACGCTGCCCGGCCCGGTCACCGTCAGCAGCGCGACGGCATATGGCGCCTGCTGCCTGGCCGGCCTGGGCTTCATCCAGGCGCCGCGCTACAACTTCGAGAAAGAACTGGCGAGCGGCGAGCTGGTCGAGGTGTTTGCCGACTGGCAGCCGACGCCTATGCCGGTCTATGTGCTGTATCCCCATGCCCGCCAGCTGTCGTCGCGGGTGAGGGTGTTTGTGGATTGGTTGGCGGAGCGGATGGCGGCGGCGGGCTGAGCGACGTTGACCGGTGAGCGCTTATGAATCGCTGCACTCGGTGGGCCTAGGGGCCGACGTGGTTGCCTATCTGCATCGAGGCGCTGTCGTGAGCATCTGGACGCGGTTCGGCGCTGCGGGCCTCCTCGTCACCCACCCGACCCCGCCACCGCCCTGAACAGCCGGATCGCCGTCTCCGCCGCCGGCGCCAGCGTGCGGCCGCGCAGCCAGACGGCGTGGGCGTCCACGTAGAGTTCGCTCATGGTCTTGAGCCCGCGCACGGGCTGCAGGCCCAGGGTCTGGATGATGGGCAGGGCACGCGGCAGCGCGGCCAGCAGGTCGCCGTCGGCCGCCAGCCGGGCCAGTGTGACGAGGTCGTCGCATTCGACGACGACGGGCAGCTCGGCCGGCGTCGCAAAGCCCAGGCCCTGGGCCACATAGGCCTGCAGCTGCGGCGACACCGACACCATGGCCAGGCCGTAGTGCACCAGGTCGGCCGCTGTCACGGTCGTGGCGTCCAACAACGGATGGCCCGCGCGGGCATAGACGGCGCCGCGGATGCGCGTCACCGGCGCCATCTCCAGCCGGCTGGCGTCGGTCAGCATGCGCGGGTCGGCGACGAAGAACTCGATGGCCTCGTCGGTGAGCAAGGTCAGCAGGCTGTCGACATTGCCGTAACGCACGCGGGCGACGACGCCCGGCGCCTGGCGGCGCAGTTCGGCCAGCAGCGGCGGCACCAGTACGGCGGCCGGCACGGGCCCCGCGCCAAAGGCCAGTTCGCCCAGCAGGCCGCCGCGCAGCAGGTCGGCGTCGCGCTCCAGGCAGTCGGCGTCGAAGACGAGGCGGCGGGCGCGCTCCACCAGCGTGCGGCCGGCTGGCGTCAGCAGCGCGCCCTGCGGCCCGCGCTCGAACAGACGCAGGCCCCAATGGGCTTCGAGGGCCTGGATGCTGCGGCTGAAGGCGGCCTGGCTCAGGTGCACACGCTCCGCCGCGGCGACGAAGCGGCCCTCGTCGGCCAGCGCGATCAGGTGGGAGAGCTGGCGGAGGTTCAACCTAGATCCGGCAGTTGGACACGTCCGAGGGGCGGACGAGGCGAGCCGCCGGCAAGGCGCGCCGACGAAGTGGGCTGATGCCCACGAGGAGAAGCAACGCCGCCTGCGGTTTGCAGCGGCCGACCAGCGGGCGTGCAGCGTTGTTCATCGAAGCGGCGAGGGTGGCAAATCGGCCAGCGTGCCGAGGTTGAAGGCATGGCGCCATGGGGAGCGGCCGACTGCCGGATCTGGGTTGCTATGCAGTGAACGCAATGAATGCCGACCAATTATGCGTTGGACGTAACGCCGGCCGGCTTTCATCCTTCGCTCCCCGGCCCGCTCAGAGGCTGGAGGAGGCAAGCGCCGTGGAGTTCGATTACGTGATCGTGGGCGCCGGTTCGGCGGGCTGCGTGCTGGCCGCGCGCCTGAGCGAAGACCCCGGCGTGACGGTGGCCCTGCTGGAAACCGGCGGGCCGGACAGCAGCGTGCTCATCCACGCGCCGGCCGGCGTCGTCGCCATGGTGCCCACCCGCATCAACAACTACGCCTACCAGACCGTGCCCCAGCCCGGCCTGATGGGCCGCCGCGGCTACCAGCCGCGCGGCAAGACCCTGGGCGGCAGCAGCTCCATCAACGCCATGCTCTATGTGCGCGGCCACCGCCACGACTACGACCAATGGGCGAGCTTCGGCAACGCCGGCTGGTCGTATGACGAGGTGCTGCCCTATTTCCGCCGCGCCGAGCACAACGAGCAGTTCGGCGACTGCCCGCTGCACGGCCGTGGCGGGCCGCTGAACGTGACGCTGCCGCGCAGCGCGAGCCCCATCAACCAGACCTTCCTGACCGCCGCGGCGCTGCAGGGGGTGCCCCATATCGGCGACTACAACGGCGCCGAGCAGTTCGGCTCTTTCGTCTACCAGGTCACGCAAGTCAACGGCGAGCGCTGCAGCGCCGCCAAGGCCTATCTGACGCCCAATTTGGGCCGCCCGAACCTCAAGGTCATCACCCACGCGCAGGCGACGAAGCTGCGCCTGGCCAATGGCCGCGCGGTGGGCGTGGACTACCGCGTCCACGGCCAATCCCGCTTCGTGCGTGCGCGCCGCGAAGTCCTGCTCAGCGCCGGCGCCTTCGGTTCGCCGCAGCTGCTGATGCTCTCGGGCATCGGGCCTGGCGCACACCTGCGGCAGACGGGTGTCGAGGTGCAGCACGACCTGCCCGGCGTCGGCCAGAACCTGCAGGACCACATCGACTATGTGCAGACCTGGCGCTGCAGCTCGGACACGCCCACCTTCGGCGTCTCGCTGCGCGGCGGCGCGCGGCTGGCGCGGGCGGTGGGCGAATGGCGGCGCCATCGCACCGGCCTGCTGACGAGCAGCATTGCCGAGTCCGGCGCCTTCCTGCGCTCTTCGGCGGATGTCAGCGTGCCCGACCTGCAACTCGTCTTCGTGCTTGGCATCGTCGACGACCACGCCCGCAAGCTGCACTGGGGCCACGGCATTTCCTGCCATGTCGACGTGCTGCGGCCGCACAGCCGCGGCACGGTGGAGCTGGCCGGGCCCGACCCGCAGCTGGCACCGCGCATCGACCCACGCTTCCTCAGCGACGAGCGCGACATGCGGCTGCTGCTGAGGGGCGCCCGGTTGCAGCAGCGCCTCATCGAGTCCAAGCCTTTCGACGGCCTGCGCGGCGACATGCTCTACCCGGTGCGCGCCGACGACACCGAGGCGCTGGCCGCCGACATCCGCGCCCGTGCCGACACGCAATACCACCCGGTGGGCACTTGCCGGATGGGCCCCTTGGGCCGCGACCCATTGGCCGTTGTCGACGACAGGCTGCGCGTGCACGGCATCGGCGGCCTGCGCGTCGTCGACGCCTCGGTGATGCCCACCATCGTCGGCGGCAACACCAACGCCCCCACCATCATGATCGGCGAGAAGGCCGCCGACATGATCCGCAACGACGCACGGCAATGAACCGGAGGAGACAAACAATGAAGACAACGACGACCGTCCTGATGGCGGCTCTCATGCTGGCTGGTTGCAGCCGTGAGACCGCAGCGCCCTCCGGCGACGCGAGCGCGACCACGGTGCAGGCGAACGCGCAGTTCGCACAGACCCTGCCGCTGGACGAGGCCCAGGGCTTCGAGGATGCCAAGCGCGGCCTCATCGCCCGCCCGGAGGGCAAGATCCTCGCGGTCGACGGCAGCGTGCTGATCGACTTCGACGCCTTCAAGTTCGTCGATGGCGCGGCGCCGCCCACCGTCAATCCGAGTCTCTGGCGCCACGCCAAGCTCAACGCGCAGATCGGCCTCTTCAAGGTCGTCGATGGCGTCTACCAGCTGCGCGGCTTCGACATGGGCAACATCACGCTGATCGAGGGCAAGACCGGCTGGATCGTCGTCGACGCGCTGACCTGCCGCGAGACCGCGAGCGCGGCCATGGCCTTCGCCCGCAAACACCTGGGTGACAAACCGGTCACCGCGCTGCTGTTCTCGCACAGCCACATCGACCATTTCGGCGGCGCTCTGGGCGTGCTGACGGCCGAGCAGGCGCGCACCGTGCCGGTCATCGCTTCGGCTGGCTTCATGGAAGAGGCCACCAGCGAGAACGTCATGGTCGGCACCGCCATGGGCCGACGCTCCGCCTACCAGTTCGGCAAGAACCTGGAACGCTCGCCCAAGGGCCTGGTCGACACCGGCCTGGGCAAGGCCGTGGGCTACGGCAGCTTCGGCGTGTTGGCGCCGACCGACCTCATCACGCAACCCACCGAAGAGCGCGTGCTGGACGGTGTGCGCGTCGTCTTCCACAACGTGCCCGGCGCCGAGGCGCCGGCGGAGATGACCTTCTCGGTGCCGTCGCTCAAGGTCTACGGCGGTGCCGAGAACCTCGCGCAGACCATGCACAACCTGCTGCCCGTGCGCGGCGCCAAGGTGCGCGACGCGCTGCGCTGGGCCGCCTACATGCAGGGCGCGCTGGACCAGCTCGGCGATGCCGAGGTCTATGTCGGCCAGCACAACTGGCCCGTCTGGGGGCACGACCGCATCGCCGACTTCATCACCAAGCACCGCGATGTCTACAAATACACCCACGACCAGACCGTGCGCCTCATCAACGCGGGCCTGACGCCGGCCGAGATCGCCGACCAGATCCGCTTGCCCAAGTCGCTGCAGGGCCACTTCGGCGCACGCGGCTACTACGGCGACCTGCGCCACAACGTCAAGGCCGTCTACCAGTTCTACCTCGGCGCCTACGACGGCAACCCCGCCCACCTGGACCCACTGCCGCCGGTGGACGTCGCCAAGCGCTATGTGGCCCTGGCCGGCGGCGCCGACAAGGCCGTGGCCGCCGCGCAGACGGCCTTCGACCAGGGCGACTACCGCTGGGCTGCCGAGCTGCTGAACCATGTCGTGTTCGCCGATGCCGGCAACAAGACGGCGCGCGAGCTGCTGGCGCGTGCCTACGACCAGCTCGGCTATGTGGCCGAGGCCTCCACCTGGCGCAACAGCTACCTGACGGCCGCGGCCGAGTTGCGCGGTGGCGCGCCCAAGCAGGGCGTCAACCGCGCGGCCTTCCTCGACATGCTGGCCCAGACGCCCATCGAGCGCTTCCTTGAGGCCATGGCCGCCGGCCTCAACGGCCCGGCCGCCGAGGGCAAGGACTTCAAGATCAACCTGGTGCTGACCGACACCAAGGAGAGCTATGTGCTGTGGATCGAGAACGCCGTGCTGCACCACCGCCGCGCCGAGCCGGCCGCGGATGCCAACGCCACGTTGACGCTGACCCAGGCCTTTTTCGTCCGCATGATGGCCGGCACGGCGGGCGCCAAGGACCTGCTGCTGTCGGACGACGTCAAGGTGAGTGGCAGCAAGATTGACCTGGGCCGCTTCCTGAGCCTGATGGACAAGGCGACGGGCACCTTTCCCATCGTGTCGCGCTGACGCAAACTGCGGGCATGCAAGCCAATCGCTCCATTCCCGCTGCGACCGTCCTGCCCGAACTGGCCTATCCGGACGTCAACGCCGCGGCCGATTGGCTCTGTCGCGCCTTCGGCTTCGCGGTGCGGCTGCGCATTGCCGACCATCGTGTGCAGATGAGCGTGCCGGGCGGTGGCGCCTTGGTGGTCAAGCAGGGAGAGGTGGCGCCTGACAGCTGTTCGTCGCACTCGGTCATGGTGCGAGTGGCCGATGTCGATGCCCACCACGCCCGTGCGGCAGCGGCTGGCGCCGCGGCGGCCGGCGCGCCGACAACCTACCCCTTCGGCGAGCGGCAATACGGCGTGCGCGACTTCGCCGGCCACCACTGGGTTTTCACGCAGAGCGTGGCCGATGTGGACCCGGCGAGCTGGGGCGGCGAGCTGCATGCAGAATCAGCCACTCCTCCCCACGGATTGGAAGACTCGTGAAGCGCATGTCCCCTGCCCTGGTACTTGCCGGCCTGTTGATCGGTGCGCCCGCGATGGCGGCCGATGAACCTCCGTCAACGCTCGAAAAGATCGAAGGCGCCGTGACGCGCGGCGCCCAGGCTGCGGCCAGCGGGGTTGCCCGTGGCGTGCACGCGGCGGCGAGCGGCATCGAGCGCGGCGCCAAGGCGACGGTGCGCGGCGTGGAAAAGGGCGCCAGTGCGGCCGCCCGCGGTGTCGCACACGGTGTGGATGCGGCGGCCAGCGGCGTCAAGCGCGGTGCCGACGCCACCAGCAATGCCGTGCGCAAGACGGCGAACAAGGTCGAAGGCAGCGGCTCAGCCGCCAGCTCCTCGAATTAATCCAAGGGCCAGGGCATGGCCTTGGGCATCTTGGCGGGGTCTTGGGGCTCCGCCGGCCTGGTGCTCTTGCGCGCCGGCGCATCGGCCTCGCGCCACCACGGCGTCGCGGGCTCGCCCTTGGCCGGCTCCACGGCCTCACCCAGACGAGGCATCAGCAGCTGGGCGCCCTGCTTCGGGCCAAGTTCCAGCAATGTCTCGGCCGGTGCATCCCAGTCATGCAGGGCTAATGAAAAGGTGCCCCAGTGCACCGGCAGGAAGGCGCCGCCGCCGAGCAGCTGGTAGGCCTTGAGCGCGTTCTCAGGCCCGAGGTGGATGTCGCCCCAGGACGGGTGGAAGGCGCCCACTTCGAGCATGACCAGATCGAAGGGCCCGAAGCGTTCGCGGATGGCCGCGTACTCGCTGGTGAGGCCCGTGTCGCCGCTGAAGAAGACGCGGTGTTTCGGCGTCTCGATGACGATGGACGACCACAGCGTGGCGTTGCGGTCGGTCAGCGAGCGGCCCGAGAAATGCTGCGACGGCGCCGCATGGATGCGCAGTTCGGAGTTCGGCGCCTGCCAGTGCTCCCACCAGTCCAGCTCGACGATGCGCTCCGCCGGGATGCCCCAGGCCTCCAGGTGGGCGCCGACGCCCAGCGAGGTGATGAAGGGCACCTCCTGCAGCTTCACCAGCTCCTTGACCGTGCCCATGTCCAGGTGGTCGTAGTGGTCGTGGGAGATGACGACGGCGTCCAGCTTGGGCAAGGCCTTCAAGGCCAGCGGCACCGGCTGGAAGCGTTTCGGCCCGGCCAGCTGCGAAGGTGAGGCGCGCTTGCCCCAGACGGGGTCGGTCAGCACACGCAGGCCGTCGATCTCGATCATCACCGTGGAGTGGCCGAGCCAGGTGGCGCGCAGGCCGGTGTCGGTGGGCTTGAGCCAGGCGTCCAGCGGGTTGACGGAGGGCAGGGTGCCGGCCGGTGTGCGGCGGCCTTCGGAGCAGATGAAATCGCCCAGCGATGGCCGCTCGCTGCGGTCACGCAGCCCCGGCTGGATGGGATGGACGTTGCGAAAGCCCTCGCCTGCCTCCGTGGCCAGGTAGCGCGGCGACGCCCGCATGCGTTCAAGACGGAGGCCGGTGGCGCGTTTGCCGAGTGACTTCATGGCAGCAGGTGTTGGGGCAGACCTGCCGAGATGGCGGCGTGGCGCGGGCTTTCAAGGCCGTGGGCCGCACGGGCCTTCAGGCATTGGCTGTCGCCGGGCTGCACGCCGCGGCAGGTGCTGGAGCGCTGGGCGTAGATGCTGCAGCCTACTTCCTGGCCCACCTCGCCGCGCAATGCGATGCAGCGCACCGGCCGCGTCTCGGTGCCAGCCATGCAGCGGTGCAGCGAGCCGACCGGCCGCGTCAGCGCCACGGGTACGGTGCCGCCCGGCACGTCATCGGCTTCGGCCCAGTAGAAGGACACGCGGAACACCGCGCAGCAGGCGCCGCAGCGCTGGCAGTCGAGTTCGTCGTCCATGCGAGGTCTCAGGCCTCGGCAATTGCCGCGATGGACACCTTCGGCCCCGGGACGCGCGCCGGCAGCTTGGCGCCCTGGCGGGCCGGCGGGTTGACCGGGAACCAGCGCAGGTATTCCTCATTCATGCCGGCGAAGTCATCCTCGTCGGCCAGCACGATGGTGATGCTGACGATCTTGTCCATGGCGCTGCCTGCAGCGTCGAGGATGGCGGCGATGTTGGTCAGGCACTGGCGGGTCTGTTCCTGCACCGTCGTGCCGACGAACTGGCCGGTCTCGGGATCTGTCGGCGCCGTGCCGGACACGAAGACCAGCCCCGCCGCCTTGACGGCCTGGCTGTACATCGGGGGCGGCTTGGCGGCCTTGGGGGTGTAGACGATGTCGCGGGGCATGGGAGGTCCTCTTCACGCGGGTTGGTGCTGGGTGCCGGCGCCCATCGTGATGAAAAACATGCGGCTGGGCCGGAGCACCTTGGCCGTATGCCAGACGCCGCGCGGCACGACGACGGCGCCGCGGTCGGTGATGCGCTGGGCGGTGGCAACGCCTTCGGCCGTCTCCATCAGGAATTCGATGTCGCCGTCCAGCAGGTAGACGAACTCCTCGCCGTGGGGATGCATCTCCCAGCTGCCCCAGTCGGCGTCGCAGAGGAACTCCGACACCAGCCAGTCCTTGCCCAGTGCGTCCAGGGCCTCTTGCGGCTGGTTCCAGAACTCGCGGCCGCCCACCTCCTGGCGGATGCCGCCGTTGGCGTCGAGCAGGGCATAGGTTTCATCGGGCAGGAACTTCATCGGGAGGCCTCCTGGCGCTGATTGTGCGGGCCGGTGTGCAACATGCCGCAACCGGGCGGCTTGAAATGTGTGGGGGTGGCGGCATGTGGGACGCATGCCTTCCGTCATCAAGCTCGCTGTCCCCGCCGAACTGCTGTCCCTCGTGCGCCTGGCCCAGTTGCTGCAGGCGCTCGAAGGCCAGGGTCATGCGGCGGACCCTCATCAATACCAACTCCTCGTCCAGAAGCTTGGTGCCGAGTTGCACGAGCACCAGGGCCATCCGACGCTGGCGGGCCTGCTCGACCACTTCCCCGCTGCGGCCGAGGTCTACGAGAACCTGCAGTACGGCCATGCCGGGCTGGTGCGGGCGCCGCTGGAGATGTCGCTGAGTTCCGAGCTCGCAGTGCGCGAGCTGCTGGGCCGCGTCCGCAAGCGCTGATCAGCTGCGCCGCAGCGCGATCTCGAACACGACGCCGTCGGCGACATTGCGCGCCGCGATGCTGCCGCCCATCTTGGCCAGATAGGTCTTGGCAACGAACAGCCCCTGGCCGCGACGCTGGCCGTTCTCCGGCTCGGCATCACTGACGCCGTAGTCGAAGATGCGCGTGAGCTGATCCTCGGCGATCTGCGGGCCCTGGTTGTGGATGTCGATGATGGACAGCTCGCCTTCGATGCGCAGCGCCAGCGTGATGGGCGTGCCGGGCACGCGGTAGCGGTCGGCATTGGTCAGCACATGGGTGATGGCGTCTTCCAGCGGGTACTCGTCGGCCTGTACCCAGACCGGTTCGTTCGGCGCGTAGGTGACGTTGGCGATGCCCGCATAGGCCGCGTTCCCGGCCACCTGGCGCAGGAAGGCGTCCAGGTCCAGCCGGCCCACGGCCAGCGTCGCGGCGGCGAGGGCCTCGCTCGGTGAGGCCTGGCCGTAGAGCACCTTGACGGCCTGCTGCATGCGCTGCACATAGCGCCGGCTCGGATCGGCTTCCGATCCGTGCAGCAGCATCAGCGACTGCAGCGGCGACATGATCTCGTGGCCCACGGCATGCCACTGGTCGTGCTCGCGCTCGGCGCGCAGCTGCTCGCGGCGCAGGCTGTCGCGGGCGTGCTGCAGCAGGTCCGACAAGCTGCCGGCCAGGATGCCCAGCTCGTCGCGGCCGCGCAGGTCGGCCACGTCCAGGGTGCCGAGCTCGAAGCGCTCGGGCGACTGCAGCTGGTGCGACAGCGCGGCGGCGCGTTTCGTCAGCATCGCGACGCGGCGGATCAGGCCCATCTCGATGATGAGCCAGGCCAGCGCTATTGATCCCAGCATCGCGCCCACGGGCCAGGCCAGGCGGGCAGCGCTGGCGCTCAAAGACCGGTCCAGTCCTTGCAGGTCACCGCTCAGCGTGATGTCGAAGCGGCCCGCCGGCGTCGTCACGCTGTCCCGGGCCTGCAGCGTGCGCGGCGTGGCCGGCGCGGGCAGGTGCTGGATCAGGGCCGTCAGCCAGGGCGAGGGCGGCGTGCCGGTTTCGTCGGCGCCCTGCAGCAGGGCGATGACGTTGCTGCCGTGGGTGATCCTCAGCGTCTCGCCGGGCGCCAGCGTGCCGGACAGCCGCGCCAGCGATAGCGGCGCTTGAGCCGCGGCACTGCTGCTGTCGAACAGCACGGTGCCACCGGGGCCGAGCAGGGCCAGGCGCAGGCCGGTACGGGACAGGTCCGCCGGCGGCCATTGCGGGCCGCCGGGGCGGAACAGCGCCTCGCGAAAGGCCTCGACCGGCAGGCGGATCGAGACCGTCGTGCGGCGCGGGCAGGGCTCGGCCGTGCTCAGGCAGGGGCCCTCGCGCCAGACCCAGCCACGGAAGTYGCGTTGCGGCCGGGCCTTGTGCGGCAGCGTCGCAGTGTTGCCGGCCTCGTTGACCGTGAAGCCGGGCAGCTGGCCGCGCTGGGCGTCCAGCATCTCGACGGGAGCCAGCCAGTACTGCTCGGCGCCGTCGCGCTTCAGGCTAATGCGCACGCGGTGCACGTCGGCCAGGTCCAGCGTGCCGCGCTCACGCGAGACCAGCGGCGGCGCATCCAGTGCCGCCACGAGATAGATGAAGCCGCCCGCATAGGCATTGCTGCCCACTGCCGTGCACAGGCTGGCGCCGCCCGGGTATTGCAGTGCGCAGCCGGCCATCTCGACGGCTCGCTGGGCCTTGGTGGCGTCGTCAAAGTCGATGGCCGCAAAAGGCAGCAGCAGCGGCGCGACCCAGCCGGCCTCGACCTGGGCCGGCTCGGGGTTCATCAGCGCCAGCTGGCCCGACGGGTGGCGCAGCTGCGCCACGATCTCGGCCAGGGACTTGGCAAAGGTCTGCTCGTAGCGCTGCGCATTGCGCTGCCGCTCCTCGTTCAACAGGGCCAGGGCCAGGGCCAGCGTGGCCAGGGCCAGGGCGATGAAGACGAGGTGGAAGACGATGCGGTTGCGGAAGGCCGCGACGCCGAGGCGCGGCATGTCGGGCAGCGGGAAATCAACCCGGCCGAGCTTCATGGCGCGCGATGAGCTTTGGAAACAAAGCCACAGAGACACAGAGGCACAGAGATGCGCACGGAGAAATTCGCCATTCCTCTGTGTCTCAGTGCCTCAGTGGCTGTGTTCAAGAATTCCTCGGCGTCCAGCGGAAACCGCGCATGGGGATGTTTTCAATCCCGTCAAACGTCGGGTCCACGTCCCTGAACGCATCGCGGATGGTCGCCACATGCTTGCGCACGTTGTCGCGGTTGCGGCCGCTCTTGACGACGTCGAACAGTTCCTCGTAGCTGACCACCTCGCCGGCGCGAGCGTGCAGGGTCGCGAGGATGCGTTGGGCCGTCAGCGGCAGGTTGATGCGCTGGCCGCGCCACATGGGGGTGCGCTGCTTCAGCGGGTCGAGCTGCAGGCTGCTGTCCTCGGCCTTGGCGATGGCCTTGACAGGTTCCTTCAGCCGAGCCGTGCGCAGGATGTCGAGGAAGGTCTCGATGAACTCGGCCTCGTCGAAGGTCGTCTTCTGCAGATAGTCCCAGGCGTCCAGCGCCTTCATGATGCTGCGGTAGATGGCCGCCGGCATGGCAGACACGACCAGCACCGGCGTGCCCAGGCCCTGCTTGTTGATCTCGTTGATCAGCGCCACGCCGGCATTGCGCTCGCGGCCCAGCTCGATATCCAGCACGACGAGGTCATAGCGCTCGCGCAGCAGGGCCGCTTCGGCGGCGTCGCGGTCGAACCATTGGTCGACGGTCAGCTCTGGGCGGGCGGTGCGAATCCAGCCGGCCAGCTGTTCGCTGGTGGTGGGGTCGTCTTCGATGACGGCGATGCGGGGCATGGCGGGGATTATGTGAAGGCCTGCCGGAGAGCAGCGCGGAAGGAATCCTCCGCGCTCGTTAGCAGCCTGCCTGCGAGGTCGCGCTGCGCTTGACTTCGCCCGTCTTCAAGTGGACCTCCAGCGTGGCGCCCAGCGCATCCATGAGTTCCAGGGTCGGCCCACGAGCGTCCAGCCGAGGCTCCGATCCACATCGCCACCAGACCGAAGAAGAGCTCAGACGGAACTTCTGCAACTCGGCAGGTGAATAGAGATCCTCCAAGCCGAGACTGCGCACGACCTTGCCGTCGGGTGAATAGACAACGATGACGGAGGGTCCGATGCCCATGTTGTGCCAGTTGTCCAGAGTGATCAGCTCGCCCGAGTCCGCGATCGCCGCAAAGACAGGCGAGATCGGATTCACCAGCTGGACCTCCTGGCGCTCTTTGTAGTTGCCCGATGCATCGAGTCGGTACACACGCGCCTTGGCTGCATGTCCTCGCTGAGCGCCGGCGAAGCCAAAAACTGCGCCCATGTCGGTTCCGGGGATGACACGGATAACCCGCTCGCCTTTGGGGCTTGCATGGCCAGACACCTCGGGCGCTTGCCAAGAGTCCGCAGCCGCAGCGCAGACGGCAACGCACAACAGCAGCGCAAGCAAGTACTTCATAGGCATGTGGTTCCGTGGTGGCTTGGCGGTGAGGCTTGGCGTCGCAACGATAGCTTCAGACGTGGGCAATCCATTGCTTGACGAGGGCTTGCAGCGCAGGAAGCTTGGTCTGGAAATCTGTGGCTGACCCGAACTCGACTTGCGCGCGGTCCTTGCCCAGCCACCTCAGCAGGCCGGCGGGGTCCGCGATCAGCAGGCCGCCTGCGGGCGACACGCGCGCCTTGGCGCCCCGATGCAGGATCAAGCCCAGCCCGGCCTTGCTGCGCAGATGCGTGGTGGCGAAGTACTCGGTCGTGCGCCAGCTCGGCGCATTCCACTTGATGCCTTCGGCGATGGACGGGTCCACGGCGAGCATGGCCTGGCGCAGTGCCTCCATCTCGGTCTTGAAGGGGTGGTCCAGGGCCGCCATGAACCGGTCCACGGCGGCGGTGGTGTCGGCGGCGGTCAGCTTGGGCATGGTGGGATTCTCGGCAAAGCGAGCCCTGCTGCAGGATCGCATTACATCCAGACGTTGTGGGGAAGGTAATGCCGCAGCTCTTCGCAACGCTTTTCAACTTCGGCTTCAAGCTTTTCGACGATGCGTCTCATGTGACGCAGTTCAGCTTGTCTAAAAGGGGTTCGCGTGGCGCGGCATATGCCTCCGTCGCCGTCGGGAAAAACCTCGATCGACATATCGAGGATGTCCGCATCTGAATGTGCAACCTCATGGTTGCGAATGTTGAGGAGTGCGTCGTGAGACCTTCTTTCAACCGCGGTTAGAACCCGAAGGCAAGACCCGGGGACTGCCTTCTCAGCGACTGATTGACCTCGTGAAGTGATGAAGGGCCGTGCATAGGCGACAACGAGAGCAGTTGTTAGTGCTTGCAGCAGCGGGCTCGGCTTCTTGCTGCGAGGCAAAGGGATTTTTCGGCGAATCAATTCGTCGACGGTTTCCCGCGTTTCCTCTAGATCGATTCGAGTGAGCCACAGCCTTCGATACAGGCGCAGGTGGGACTCTTGCTCGGTGGAAAGAGCAGTTTCGGACTGGCGAAGCATTTGTCGACCCTTTTGAGCGCACCGCAGAATCGGTGGCTCATCGAACCACCATCCAGCCCCATGATCACCTGCTATCTGCGCTACGTCATCGATCCCAACAAGACCAAGGARTTCGAGCACTACGGCAAGCTSTGGMTKCCSCTGGTCGMGAARTTCGGCGGCACGCACCAYGGCTACTTCCTGCCGTCGGAGGGCGCCAACAACATCGCGCTGGCCTTGTTCTCTTTTCCGTCTCTGGCGGCCTACGAGGACTACCGCAACCGCTCGCTTCAAGACCCGGAATGCCAGGCTGCCTTTGCGTATGCGAAGGAAACGCAGTGCTTCCTGAGCTACGAGCGCAGCTTCTTCAGGCCCGTGCTGGCGGGCGATGCCTAGGAATCCCATCCACTGATCGGAGGTGGCGCCGGCTTGGCGCCCGTCCTATGCTCGACGCCCGGCCAGCCTCCCGCGTGACCGGCACGAGCGAAAGGACTGCATATGCTGAACAGCGCTCCCGTCACGACGATGCTGCCCGTGGCCGACATGGCCCGGGCGCGGGCTTTCTATGAAGGCTGCCTGGGGCTGGTGCCCGGCGGCCTGAAGCCGGATGGCAAATTCGTCTACAGCGTGGCCGGCAGCACGCTGGCTCTCTTCCCCAAGCCGGGCGGCACCAAAGCCGACCACACGGCCATCAGCTTCAAGGTGGACGATATCGCTGCCAGCATCGCCGAGCTCAAGCGGGCGGGCGTCGTCTTCGAGGACTACGACTTCCCGGACTTCAAGACCGTCGACCACGTCTGCGTGCTGGGGTCAGAGAAGGCGGCCTGGTTCAAGGACACCGAGGGCAATTACCTCTGCATCCACGAGGATCTGGCTTAGCCGCCAATCACGCCACAGCCCATGCGTGCACCACCGCCGCCCAGCGGCATCGGATGGTCAGCGTGGTTGTCGCCGCCGGCGTGAACCATCAATGCATGGCCTTTGACATCGGCCAGCTTGAGCCGCGGGCCCAGCACGGGCGACGTGGCGGTGCCGTCGGCACCCACATACAGCGGCGGCAGGTCGCCCAGGTGGCCATCGCCCCAGGGCTCGCCATGCTTCTTCGTGCCCTGCGGGTCGAGGTGGCCGCCGGCGGCACCGGCCGGCACGACGGCGCCGTTGCTCTCGGCGGGCGCGCAGGAGGGCTTCTCGTGGACATGGAAGCCATGCAGGCCGGGCGGCAGGCCCTTCAGCTGGGGATAGAAGGCCAGGCCATAAGGTGTCTCGACAATGCGGACGGTGCCGAGCGCAGCGCCATCGCCCTGCTTTTCGGCCAGGTTGAGGGTCACGGTGGCTTCGGCGGCCACGGCCAGCGAGCTGGCAAGCAGGCAGGCACCGGCGATGAACAGGCTTTTCATGAGGTCTCCTTGGTAGGTTGCCAAGCGTAGGCAATGGCTCACGGCGTTCGAATGTGACATGTACCGGCTTGACGGTACATGTCGTCTGCGTTGAGGGGATGGCCCACGAAGGTGGATGCTGACATGTCCGGAAGATTCCTTCCATGACGTCGGAAGACACCCACCGCGCGTCGCTCTCGTCCCTTCCCGCATGACTGGGAACCATGGCCGCCATGCATCGAACACCGGTGCACATCGCCCAAGGAGCCCATCACCATGCTGCAACGCCTCAAGACCCTCGCCGCTTCCATCCGCCACGCCTTCAGCCGCGGAGCCAGCCGCGGCCTTGAAGCTGCGCCCAGGGCCGCCCGTTCGCTGCGCCGCGCCCTGCCTCCGCTGCTGATCCTGACGGCCGTGACCGGCGTCGGCTATGCCGTCGTCACCCACCCGCCCCTGCAGGCCGTGCCCCACGGCCAGGCCGCGCTGCGCACCAACCAGTTCAGCGGCGGCACCAGTGAGTTCCGCGAAGGCAGCTTCATCCGCATTCCCGGCCTGCACGAGGTGCGCCTGTTCCCGCTGCGCGATCAGAGCTACCACCCTGAAGCCATCGCCAAGGCCCAGGGCTCGGCGCCGCTGCAGTCGGTGGAGGGCCTGTCCCTGGGCCTGGACATGAATGTGCGCTGGGCCGTGGATGAGAAACGCCTGGCCGAGCTGTCGCGCAAACTGCCCGACAACATCGAGGCCGACGTCATCGCGCCGGCCGTGCAGGCCGTCGTCTACAAGCAGATCGCCAAGCGCACCGTGCGCGAGATCTTCTCCAGCCAGCGCGCCGAGATCGCCGCGGCCCTGGAAGCCGAGCTGCGCGCCAAACTGGCCAACGACGGCATCGTGCTCAAGGGCGTGCAGATCGGCTCGGTGGACCTGCCGCCCGACTATCGCCGCGGCATGGACAGCCTGCTGGCCGACAGCCTGGCCAGCGAGCGCATGCGCTACACGCTGGAGATCGCCGACAAGAAGGTCAAGGAGACCGAGCTGACCGCCGCCGCCGACAAGGTGCGCCGCGAGACCGCCGCCGAGGCTGCCGGGCGCGAGCAGATCATTGCTGCCAAGGCCCAGGAAGAGGCCATGAAGCATGTGCTGCCCTTCAAGCAAAAGCAGATCGAGCAGCGCGCTCTCGAGGCGCAAGCCGACAGCGCCGCGCGCATCCAGCAGGCCGAAGGCCAGGCCAAGGCGCGCCGCATCGAGGTCGACGCCGAGGCCTCTGCGCGCCAGAAGCTGGCCGATGCCGAGGCCTACCGCCTGGGCCAAGTGGGCAAGGCCAATGCCAGCCAGATGGCGGCCGAGGGCGCGCTGCTGACCAAGCACCCGCTGCTGGTGCAGAAGGCCATGGTCGACAAGCTGTCGGACAAGGTGCAGGTCATCATTGCCCCGCCTGGTTCGGGCGGCTTCATCGGCAGCGCGCTGCTGGGCGGCACCTCGGCTCAGCCGCGGGCCACTGAAGCCACCACGGAGAGGGAGTAAGCCATCATGCGTCGCATTGCGCTGATCGTCGTCGCCTCCGCCGTCGCCGCCGTCGTCATGACCAAAGCTGAAGCCGCGCCTTCCGCCGAGCTGCCCGCGTTCCCGCGCGCCGGCCTGGTGGTGCAGGACGCGCCGCTACGCGGTGCGCCGCGCGACACCGCCTCGCTGCAGGCCCAGATGGCGCGCGGCGAGGCGCTGGAGATCCGCGCCGAGCGCGGCGACCACTGGCAGGTCTGGGACTACCGCCGCGAGCGCGGGGGCTGGCTGCGCAAGGGCCAGATCCTTGTGGTGCCGCGTGGCGAGGGCGCCAGCGCCGAGCTGCTGTCGCAACTGCGCCTGGCTCGCCAGCAATGGGGCACCGAGGGCCTGGGGCTGGGCCTGGCCGCGGCCTATGTGCAGCTGGCCACGCCGGCCGAGTTCGCCGGCCCCGGCGGCGCCGAGGCGCTGGAGGCCATGGGCATGTTCGCCGAGCGCATTGCCGACCGTGCCTCACAGCCGGCCGCCAAGCCGACCGAGGGCCAGCTGGCCGCGCAGATGGACGTCGCGGCGCGCTATGGCCTCAAGTTCGAGTCCTTCGACGTGGAGGAAGGGCGTGTACAGGTCTGCTACGACGGCGAGGTGTTCCGCCGCATGCTGGTCACGGCCGCCACACCCGAGCAGCGCGTGCGGGCCGTGCTGGCGATCACGCGGCCCGACTGCCTGAACCCGCGCGCCACCCCGCGCGAGGCCGAGGCGCGGGATCAGTGGCGCCAGCAGGTGCTGGCCCAGGTCGATGCGGCCAGCCTGCCCGCCTACTGGAAGAACCGTCTGTTGATGCGCCGCGCCAGCGTTGCCGCCAGCCTGGCCTTTGCCCAGGCGCGCCGCGGTGCGGGGGGCGAGGCCGTGCCGGCCCTGGCCGAGTTTGCCGGCATCACGCCGACCGAGCTGACCGAGGACGACCAGGCCGCCTATGCCGACGCCGCCATGCGCGTGAACGCGGCGCGCTGGCTGGGCACGGCCGCCACGGCACGTGACTTCGGCGCCGTGCAGCTCACGCTGCAGCCAGGTGCGGACGGCGAGCGCTGCGTGGAGTTGAAGGAGGGCGGCAAGCTGGCTGCGCGCCGCTGCAGCTATGGCCAGATCGCGCTGGCCTCGGCCTCGCTGAACCGCGAGGGCCGTGCTCTGGCCCTGGCCGCCCAGCCGCTGGATGGCTGGCGCGAGCTGTGGGTGTTCCTGAAGGAGCCGGGCAGGAGCGGCGGCTGGCGCATCGAGGTGATGCCGCCGGCGCCGGCCCAGCCGGGCCTGGGCGTGGCCGAGTTCGCCGGCTGGGTGCCGGGTGGCGCGCAGATGCTGCTGGCCCGCGAGTTCCGCGCCGAGGGCAAGTACCGCCGCAGCTTCGAGGTCGTGTCGCTCAGCAACCTGGCGACCGAACGCCAGTCCAGCGAGCCGGCATTGATGGGCGCCTTCCAGCGCTGGGCCGACCCCGCCTGGCGGGGCAGCTCGCCGATGCGGCGTTGAGCGAAACCTCGCTGGCGCTTCGGCTGTGGCTCATGACGTCGTTCAACCCAACTGCCAGGAATGAGATTCGACAGGCGCCAGAATGCCGGCCTGTTGCCACGGACTGCGGAACCCGACCATGCCCCAGATGCTGCTCATCGTCGAACCCACGGGCCAGCGCGCCGAACGCGGCCGCGTTGCCGGCGAGGCTGTCTACCAGCGCATGCTGGACTTCACCGCCGAACTCAAGGAGACCGGCCTGCTGCTGGGCACCAACTCCCTGGGCACGGCGGCCAAGCGCTATGCCAAGCGCAGCGGTGACGCCCAGGTCTGGGACGGCCCATTTGCGGAGGCCAAAGAGATGGTGGGCGGCTATTTCCTGCTCGACACCGAAGACCCCGCCGTTGCCATGGCCTGGGCCGAGCGATGCCCGGCAGCGGAATGGGCCACCGTGGAGATCCGCGGCGTCGGGCCTTGCTACATGTAGGCCTCCCGTTCAGCGCCGCCGCCGTGCCAGTGCCGCCAGGCCGCCGAGCATCAAGGCCCAGGTTCCCGGCTCGGGCACGGCGGCGATGCGCAGGCTCAAGTCCACCGTGTCGCCGTTGAAGGCCCCGTCGGCGCCGAAACCGACGGCGAAGTCCAGGTGGTCGCCGGCCGCGAGCACGATGGTCTGCGAGAACGACGACCCGGGGTGGGACGCGTCGAGCGCGACGGCGTGCAGCGCCAGCTGGTTCCTCAACACGTGGACGTCGGTCAAGCCGACGTCGTCGCGCGTGAAGGTGGCCTCGACGCGGAAGCTGCCCGCCTGCGGTGCCGTCCATCGCACGATGCTGAGCCGGCCGTCATTGCCCGGGTGCAAACCCAGCTCGCCGGGCAGGACGGCGCCGCTGCCATAGTCGATGGCGGCGGCGGTGCCGTTGTGGAACACCAGCGGGTACATGCCGGGAAAGGTGAGCCCGCCGGCATTCCAGCTGCTGGCGCCGTAGAACACCGTGCCGGGCGTGCCATAGGCCTCGAAACTGCCGCCCAGCGTCGCCGTCGAGCCATAGGCCCACGGCCCCGTGGGGTTGGCCGCGCTGGAGAAGTCGGCCGCGGCATCGAACACCTGGGCCGAGGCCAGCAGCGGCGCCACTGCCAGTGCAGCGAAGGCCACGGCGCGAGGAAGACGGGTGCAGCGCAGGGAGAAGGGGTTCATCGCAGTGGCCTGGATCGTGGAGACACCACCAATGTGCCGGGCCACCGTCTCCGCTCCGTCTCCACGGCGCAGGCGGCCTAGGTAATTTCCCTAGGCATGTCGATTCGGGCCCATCTGCATCGTCGTGCAAGTGAAGGCCGCGAAAGCCGCCGCCTCGTCACCAGGAGACCTGCCATGCGATTCATGATCCAAGTCCGCGCCCGAGCCACCAGCGAGCGCGGCGACCCGCCCGGCCCCGAATACGCCAAGCTGTTCGAGGAGATGGGCGCCTTCCACGAGGAGATGGCGCGCGCCGGCGTGCTGCTCGACGGTGCCGGCCTGCGGCCCAGCCGCGACGGCTGGCGCCAGCGCTACGGCAAGGACGGCAGCCGCACCATCATCGACGGCCCCTTCGCCGAGACCAAGGAGCTGATCGCCGGCTACACGCTGATCCAGGTGCGCTCCGTCGAGGAGGCCCGTGCCTGGGCCAGCCGCTTCCCGCAGCCCTTCCTGAGCGAGGACTGCGAGATCGAGGTGCGGCGGCTCTACGAAGACGCCGATTTCGCCCCCGGCGGCGACATGGCCATCCGTGCCGAATGAGGAGCGCACCATGAGCAACCTCACCATCATCTTCATCTGCCTGGGTGTCGCCCTCGTGCTGCTGCTGGCCTATGCCGCCACCCGGCCCGACGTTTTCCGGGTCGAGCGCCACGTGCGCATCGCCGCACCGGCCGACAAGGTCTGGCCCCTGGTCAGCGAGTTGCGCGCCTTCAACCGCTGGAACCCCTATGAGCGCAAGGACCCGCTGATCAAGAGCGCCTACAGCGGCGCCTCGAGCGGCATCGGCTCCCGCTACGACTGGGACAGCAAGGAAGTTGGCAGCGGCAGCCTGGAGATCGTCAGCCAACAGCCCGGCCGCGCCGTGCAGATGAAGCTGGATTTCGTGAAGCCCTTCGAGGCCCACAACCAGGCCGAGTTCGTGCTGCAGCCCACGCCCGACGGCGCCACCGAGGTGCGCTGGGCCATGCACGGCCCGGCCAACTTCATCAGCAAGCTGATGGGCGTCTTCATCGACATGGACAAGATGGTGGGCCGCGACTTCGAGGCCGGCCTGCAGAACCTGCGGCAGCTCTCGGAGGCCCAGACGTCATGAGCGCCGCCCGGCCGTCCGAAGGCGCTCAACTCCCGCTTGGCGGGACAGCGCGCAGCACGAAGGGTGCCCAATGACCGACCTCGACTTCAGCATCGACATTGCCGCCCCGGTCGCGCGGGTCTGGGACTGCATGTTCGACCCCACCGCCTACCGCGACTGGACCCGCGCCTTCGCCGAGGGCTCCTATTACGAAGGCGTCTGGGCGGCGGGCCGGCGCATCCGCTTCCTCGACCCCAAGGGTTTTGGCATGGAGGCCATCGTCGACGAATGCATCCTGCACGAGCGCTTGTCGCTGCGCCTGGTCGGCGAGATCAAGGACGGCCGTCCGCTGCCCGACAGCCGCCTGTACGACGAGCCCGCGCACGAGCGCTACGTCTTCAGCGCCACGCCCGCCGGCACGCAGCTGACGGTGCACCTGCAAAGCTGGGACGACGGCTTCACCGACTTTCTCCAGACCACCTGGCCCCAGGCGCTGCGCCGCCTCAAGGCCCTGGCCGAATCCATTCACTGAAAGGAATCACCATGCAGATCAAGATTGCGAGCGTCATGGTCGATGACCAGGACAAGGCCTTGGCCTTCTATACGGGCAAGCTTGGCTTCAAGAAGATGGCCGACATCCCCATGGGGCCGACCTACCGCTGGCTGACCGTCGTGTCGCCCGACGGCATTGCCGGCGTCGAGCTGGCCCTGGAGCCCATGGGCTTTGCGCCGGCCAAGGTCTACCAGAAGGCCTTGTTCGAGGCCAACATCCCGGCCACCGCCTTTGTCACCGAGGACGTCGAGGCCGAAGCCCGCAAGCTGCGCGAGCGCGGCGTCGTCGTGCGCGGCGAGCCCGAGAACATGGGGCCGATCAAGGCCGTCATGTTCGAGGATGGTTGCGGCAACCTCATCCATCTCGTCCAACCCCTCGTCAAACCCGAGTGAGCATCACTATGCACAAGCAGATCTACGTCAACATGCCTGTCAAGGACCTGGCCAAAAGCAAGGCCTTCTTCGAGGCTGTGGGCTACAAGTTCAATCCGCAATTCACCAACGACAAAGGCGCCGCCATGGAGCTGGGCGAGAACCTCTTCGCCATGCTGCTGGCCGAGGACTTCGCCAGGACCTTCACCCCCAAGGCCTTTCCGGACGCCAAGACCGCAACCACGGGCTGGGTGTGCCTGAGCTGCGAAAGCCGCGAGGAGGTCGACGCCTTGGTCGCGAAGGCGAAGGCTGCCGGCGGCAACATCCCGAGCGAGCCGCAGGACCATGGCTTCATGTACGGCCATGGCTTCGAGGACCTGGACGGGCACCACTGGGAACTCGTCCACATGAGCGGCATGCCGCCGCAAGCCTGACCCCGCAACGTCAAGGAGACGACCATGCAGATCCAGCAAAAACTCGCACCCTTCATCTGGTACCAGCGCGGTGCCGAAGACGCGGTGGCGCACTACCTGAAGGTGTTCGGCGCCGACAAGGGCCGCATCATCCACACCCAGCGCTGGGGCCAGGACTCGCCCGGCGAGGCCGGCAGCGTCATGCTGCTCAACTTCGAGCTGTTCGGCGTGCACATGACGGCCTTCAATGGCGGCACCCACTTCAAGCTCGACGAGGCTTTCTCGTTGACCGTCGCTTGCGAAGACCAGGCCGAGATCGACAAGCTCTGGGAGCAGTTGCCCGCGGGCGGTGGCAAGACGTCGGAATGCAGCTGGCTGAAGGATGCCTGGGGCCTGTCCTGGCAGATCCTGCCCGCAGCCTGGTTCGACATGATCCGGGACCCCGACCCGGCCCGCGTGCAGCGCGTCTTCCAGGCCATCTGGCGCATGCAGAAGATCGATCTCGCGGCCCTCAAGCGCGCCTACGACGGCACCTGACGCCGTGAGCCATGCTGAACTTGCCGCCGGCGTCTGGCGCATCGAGCGCAGCCGCCTCGTGGGCGCGGCGGCCAAGATGCTGCGCGACCTCGACGAGGCCGAGGACTGTGCCCAGGACGCCCTCATCGCTGCCATGGAGAACTGGCCGCGCGACGGCCAGCCCAACAACCCTGCCGCCTGGCTGATGACCGCCACCCGCAACAAGGCCCTGGACCGGCTGCGCCGCCGCGCGATGCTGGAGCGCGAGCATGAGCACCTCGCGGCCGACGATGAGGCCGCCGGCACCCACGTCGTGCCCGACTTCGTCGACCACCTCGACGCCGCCCGTGACCAAGCCGAGATCGGCGACGAGCAGCTGCGCCTGATCTTCATCGCCTGCCACCCGGTGTTGCCGCGCGAGGCCCAGGTCGCGCTGACGTTGCGCCTGCTCGGCGGCCTGGAGACGCCCGAGATCGCACGCGCCTTCCTGCAGCCCGAGGCCACCGTGGCCCAGCGCATCGTGCGCGCCAAGAAGGCGCTCAACGGCCAGGCCTACGAGCTGCCGAGCGCCGACGAGCGCGAGCAGCGCCTGGGCGCCGTGCTGGCGGTCGTCTACCTGATCTTCAACGAGGGCCACAGCGCCGGCAGCGGCGCCAGCCTGCTGCGGCCGGCGCTGTGCGACGAAGCCCTGCGCCTGGTGCGCCAGCTGCAGCACCTGCTGCCTCAAGACGCCGAAGTGCATGGCCTGGCCGCCCTGCTGGAGATCCAGGCCTCGCGCCTGCCCGCGCGGCTGGACGCCCAGGGCCGCCCCGTGCTGCTGCCCGACCAGGACCGCCGCCGTTGGGACCCGCTGCTGATCCGCCGTGGGCTGGCGGCGCTGGAACGCGCGCTGAGCCTGGGCGAGCCAGGGCCTTACACCTTGCAGGCAGCAATTGCGGCTTGCCATGCGCGCGCGGCGCGCGCCGAGGACACCGACTGGCACGCCATCGTCGGCGGCTACGACCGCCTGCTCGCGCTCAACCCCTCGCCCGTGATCGCGCTGAATCGCGCCGTGGCCGTCAGCTTCGCCGACGGGCCGGCCGCCGCCTGGCCGCTGCTCGAGCAACTGGCCGCCGAGCCGCAGCTCAAGCGCTACCCCTTCCTGGCCGGCGCCCAGGCCGACGTGCTGGAGCGCCTGGGCCGCGTCGGCGAGGCGCGCGAGGCCTATCTGCGGGCCGCGGAGCTGACGGACAACGAGGTGCAGCGCGAGCTGCTGACGGAACGGGCCAGGCGACTGGCCAACTGAACCGGAAGGATTGCCACCATGACCATCACCATCACCGCCTTTGACCGTTCGCCCGACGGCGGCAAGGGGCTGGCGCGCGACACGCGCGTGCGCTGGGCCCTCGAGGAAACCGGCCTGCCCTACGAGGTTCGCCTGGTGCCCATGCCGGCGATGAAGGAGGCCGCTCACCTGGCGCTGCATCCCTTCGGCCAGATCCCCACCTACGAGGAAGGCGACCTCACGCTGTTCGAGACCGGGTCCATCGTGCTGCACATCGCCGAGCGCCGGCCGGGCCTGTTCCCCGCCGATGCCAACGCCAGGGCACGGGCCATCACGTGGATGTTCGCCGCGCTCAACTCGGTCGAGCCGCCCATCCTCGAACTCGTCATCGTCAAGTTCGCGGAAGGCGACAAACCCTGGAAGGACGAGCGCCAGCCTCTGGTCGAGAACCGGGTGCGGGCGCGGCTGACCCAACTGGCCGCCCGCCTGGGTGATGCCCAATGGCTGGACGGCGATTTCAGCGCGGGTGACCTGCTGATGGTGTCGGTGCTGCTGCGCGTCAGGCCGTCCGGCCTGCTGAACGAGTTCCCCAGCCTGGCTGCCTACGTCGCCCGCGGCGAAGCCCGCCCTGCCTACCAGCGGGCCTTTGCCGCCCAGCTGGCCGTCAACACGCGCGCAGCCTAGGCATGGGCCGGTCTCTGGCGAGCCCGGCGGGCGGGGTTACTTGCGCCGAATGAACTTGACGGCGACCAGTACGCCCAGGGCCAGCGCCACCAGGGGCCAGCTGCCGGGCTCCGGCGTCGGGCACGGCGGCGTGCCCGGCTGGCCGCAATTGGCCTGGGCCTGAGCCAGGGCGGGCAGCAAAGCCATGCCGGCCACGGCCGCGCGGCTCATCAGGGTGGACAGGGTTCTCATGCTTGTCTCCTTGCCCGGAATCCCTCCGGTGTGAAGAGCTTGGGCGGCGCTTCACCCGCTTTCAACCGGGCTTGTCCTGCAAACGAGTGGCAGACCCCGCAGATCCGGGGGAGGTTCGCCTTCGCCTGAGGACGGCCGCGCGACGGTACGGACCCCTGAAAGCCGTCAGGCCGCCGACTTGGCCGCTCAGAATTCGCCGCCGCTGAAGCGCGTGTCAGGCAGCTGCAGCAGGCTGCGCAGCTGCAGCCGTGTCGACGGCCAGACCGTCAGCGGGGGATTGACGGAGTCGAGGTGGGCCTCGCGCGCGGCGCCCAGGCCCTGGCGGTGGGCCAGCTCGACGAAGGCCTGGGTGGCATCGCGCGGCAGGGCCTGGGCGAACAGAAAGCCCTGGCCCAGGCTGCAGCCCAGCTCGGTCAGCACCTGGTGCTGCTCGGCGGTCTCGATGCCCTCGGCCACCGTGTGCAGGCCCAGGGCCTGGGCGAGGTCATGGATGGCCGCGACGATGGCGCGTGCCGTCGCGCCGGCCTGCGGGTGGTCGAGATCGGCGATGAAGGCGCGGTCGATCTTGAGCTGGTCCAGCGGCAGGCGGCGCAGATAGGCCAGCGACGAGAAGCCGGTGCCGAAGTCGTCCAGCGCAGTGCGCACACCCAGGGCGCGCAGCCGCGTCAGCAGGTCGATGGCGTGTTGGCTGTCCTTCAGCAGGGCCGATTCGGTCAGTTCGATCTCCAGGCGGTCGGCAGGCAGGCCGGTGCGCTCCAGCGCCTCCAGCACATGCAGCTCGATGGGGCTGCGCTCGAACTGCAGGGCCGACACGTTGACGGCGACGCGCAGCTCGCCCGGCCAGCGCGCTGCGTCGCGGCAGGCGATGAGCAGGGCCCAGGCGCCGATGGTGATGATGAGGCCGCTGTCTTCGGCCAACGGGATAAAGACGGCCGGTGGCACCAGGCCGCGCACGGGATGGCGCCAGCGCATCAGCGCCTCGAAGCCCCGCAGCTTGCCCGTGGCCAGCTCGATCTGTGGCTGGTAGTGCATCTCCAGTTGATCCGCGTCCAGCGCCAGCCGCAGGTCGGCCAGCAGGGCGAGGCGGTCCTGGGCGGCCTGCTGCAGGGCCGGCTCGTAGAGCACGAGGCGGTCGCGCCCGGCGGCCTTGGCGGCGAACAGGGCCAGGTCGGCAGCGCGCAGCAGCGGGTCGGCTGCCTGGGCATGGCGAGGCGCGCAGGCCGCGCCGATGCTGACGCGCACGTCGATCTCGTTGCCGTCGATGGAAACCGGCACGCGCAGGGCCGAGCGCAATTGCTTGCCCAGGCGTTGCATGGCTTCGGGGCTGAGCTCGCCGCGCAGCAGCACGGCGAATTCGTCGGCGCCCAGCCGCGCGACCAGGTCGCCGTTGCCGCGCCGCGCTGCCAGGCTGTCGTGCAGCCGCTCGCCCACGGCGGCCAGCAGGTGGTCGCCGGCGGCATGGCCCAGGCTGTCGTTGACCTGCTTGAAGCAGTCCAGGTCCAGCAGCAGCACGGTGCACGGCGAGATGGGCCCGCCGCCGCCGAGATAAAGGGCCAGGCGGCGGTGGAACTGATGGCGGTTGGCCAGGCCGGTGACGGTGTCCTGGTCGGTCAGGCGCAGCAGCTCGCGTTCGCGCTCGCGCACCTCGCTGATATCGCTGCCCACGCCGCGCCAGCCGCCGTCGCCTTCCAGGCGCCGCCCGCTGAGCGTCCACCAGACATCCTCGCCGCCAACCCGCAGATGCAGGGCGTGATCGCTCAGCGGTTCGGTCGCCAGCAGCGCGTCGCCCAGTCGGTCCAGGCGCTGCTGGGCGTCGGCGTTGTTGGCGGGCAGCTGGTGGGCCAGTACGGCCAGCAGCGGCTCGCCGATCAGGTCCTGCGCCCGCTGGCCCAGGCTTTCGGCCATGCGCTGCGAGACATGGCGCAGCCGGCCGTCGCGGCCCAATTCCCACAGCCAGTCGCTGGCGTGATGTTCGAAGTCGCGCAGCAGCAGCGACACCGTGAGCCGGTCCCGTGCGGCCTCGTGCTGGGCGTGGCGGCCCAGCAGGAAGAGGCGGGCATTCAGCAGTGCCGCCATGCACAGCGCGATGGCGTACAACGGCAGCAACGGCAGCAGCCCGTCCATCCAGGGAAGCGGCAGCAGCGCGATGCCCACGGCCAGCGTGCCGCAGGCGCCCAGCACCCAGCCGATGGCCACGGCGGGCAGCAGCGCGAACATCCAGGCTGCGGCGGCAATGGCGCCGGCCGCGGTGGCCACCAGCGGCGCGTGCAGGCCGGGCTCGGCCTGCTGGGCAACCTGCAGCAGCAGCACCGCGTCCAGCACGCCGCCGGCAAAAAGGTCCAGCGCCAGCAGCAGCCCGGCACGGATGCCGCGCGGCGGCGCGTCGGGTGGGCGGCGGTGGCGTTCATGCCGCCACAGCGCGAAGTTGAAGCCGTTGAGCGCCACCAGTGCCATCAGCGTGGGCGCGACGGGCAGCAGGTCAATGCGCCCTTTCAGTGCCACCAGCAGCAGCGCGATGGCGATGGCCGTGGCCACGACCGAGGCAGGCAACTGGCCGACGACGGCGCGCCACTGGTCGTCCCGCAGCTTGGCCGCCTCTGCCGGATCGCCCGGCACCTCCCAGGCGGCATGGATCAGCCGCTTGAACCCCGCCAGCGGCCACCGGGCAGGCAGTGCAAAAGGGGGCAGTGGCTCGGCCATGGCGAGCCCATCCTAGGCGGGCCCTGGCCGGCGTGGGTGTGACGCAATGCCGATTCGCCCGCAATCAGCGCGGCGCAAGCTTCACGGGCCCAGGGTCAGCGCTGTGCCGTGTTCTCGCGCACCATGCGCTGCATCAGCGTGAAGAAGCGGTCGTAGAACTCGCCCGCGGGAATGGTCTCGGAGGCCACCTTGACGAGGGAGTCATCGCTCGATGACAGCGGCACCGAGATCGAGCCCAGCGCGCTGACGCCGAGGCTGGCGGCCTGGTTGCTTTTCTTCAGCGCGTAGCGGTCCTGCTGGGCGCTGACATAGGCCGTCGCGATCTGCTGCTTGGGGCCATCGCCGACGCAGACAACGTTGAATGCGATCTCCACATGCACCTCGCCCGCGGGCTGGAAGTGCTTGGCACCGCGCACGACGCCGCTTTCCGCCTTGCTGATCACATAGCCCTGGCTGAGCAGGGCGCGCCGGGCGGCCTCGCAGGTGTCGTCGACATTGGCGTCGAACAGCCGCGAGAAAGTCTCCTCGGCAGCAAAGCTCTCACCCTGGTAGACCGATTTCTCGGCTTTCGTCGACCTGGAGGGCAGGCCGCCGCAGCCAGCCAGCAGCGTGAGGAGCAGGAAGGCGGACAAGGTCAGGGAGCAGAGGCGATGCATGGGTCGATTATTCCGTCCGCGAAAGGGCGCTTTGTTGCCGGGCGGGCGCCGGGGCCCGCGCGCAACGCCGCCGGGCCGGGATCCGATGACAGGGACATTCAGGGGAAGGTGCGGCATTCAGCGTGCCCATCAGCCGGGCAGACGGAACGCGAAGCGGCAAGGCTGCCACGGACGGTGCAGGCAGGCGGCAATGTAAGCGCGGGCTCACAACGCTGAACTCTGCGATGCCCATCCGGACCGGCATCGACCGTTGATCGGGTTTTGCTTCACATGCGGCCATTGAGGGCGAAGATGCGCCGCATGAAGCGCCGTACCTTCGCATTCGCCGCACTGCTGCCGGCTCTGGCCTGGGCCGAAGAGACTGCTGAGTCCGCATTCGGCGGCCATGGCATGGCCGTGTTCGGCGGCCGCGAGGGCCTGTATGCCTCGCACCTGCCGATGTTCCACACGCCGCATGACAGCCAGGTGCTGCTGCGCTTTCACCTCGCCGATGCGGCGGCCGACAAGTCGCTGCGCGAGACGCTGGCCCGCCAGCCCAGCCTGTGGACCTTCGACCCCGAGGCCTTTGACCTGCTGCGCTTCACACCAGGCCACGCCAAGCCGCTGCGCGAATTCAAGGCGCGCTTCTTCGCGGGCCACTTCGAGCGTGGCGGCAAGCCACAGTCGGCCGAGCAGCGCGTCGTCGTCGATGAGGTGATGCTGTTTCGGCGGCTGAGCCCCGCTCAACGCGAGGCATCGACCGGGCGCTATCGGCTGATCGGCAAGGGCAGCGAGTGGTTCGCGGTCAAGACCATCGACCGCCGCCCGGACTTCGACCACATCGTGCGCCTGAAGGCACCCCAGGTCCGCGGCGAGGTCGATGTGCCGCTGCAGGGCGTCGCCAGGCCTGGCGCCACTGTCCAACGTGCCTTCAAGGCCAAGGGGCTGACCGAGATCTACTTCGAGACCGACGACCTGCGTTGAGAATCGCTTCCAACCCAGGAGGCTTTATGGACAACCCCAGCGTCACCCTGATCCAGCGTCAGGGCTACCAGTTCGAACACCATTACGCGCCGGAGCTGCCGGTGCTGCTATCGGACGAGCCCGTGCCCTTCGGTACCGGGCTGGGGCCCGATCCGGTCGAACTGCTGGCCTCGGCCATCGGCAATTGCCTCTCCGCATCGCTGTGGTTTGCCTGCCAGAAGTACAAGGACGACCCGTCGCCGCTGCGTACCGAGGTCAAGGCGACCGTCGGCAGGAACGAGCGCGGGCGCAACCGCGTGCAGGGCCTGGCGGTGGACCTGCACCTGGGCAAGCCAGCCGACCAGCTCGGCCACATTCAGCGTGTGCTGGACACCTTCGAGGACTTCTGCACCGTCACGCAGAGCGTGGCGCCGGCCATTCCCGTGACGCTGCGCGTGCTGGACAGCACTGGTGCGGTTCTGAAGCCCGCCGCGGCCGTGTGAATTCTTTGCGGGTCGAGCGCCGGGCCGCTCCCTAGCCGGTCCGCGCTGGCGATGTGCTTGCGGTTCGATACCGCGAGCATCGCCGTCCCCTCGGGGGACCGGCCAAGGTACTCCTTGGCCGAGGGGCTTCATTTTTCTAAGCGGGCATTTCCAGGCCGAGTTCCTTCAGGATCGCCTCGCGCAGCGCATCCATCTCCGGGCTGATCAATCGCCTCGGGTGCGGCATGTCCAGCTCGAAGCGGGCCTGGATGCGCGTGGGTCGTGGCGACAGCACGAGGATGCGGTCGGCCATGTAGAGGGCCTCGTCAACGTCGTGGGTGATGAGCAGCACCGTGTGCTTTTCTTCGGCCAGGATGCGCAGCAGCTCGTTGCGCATGCGCAGGTTCATCAGTGCGTCCAGCGCCGAGAAGGGTTCGTCCAGGTACAGGATCTCGGGCTTGACGATGAAGGCCCGCGCCAGCTCCACGCGCTTGAGCATGCCGCCCGACAGCTCGTGCGGGTAGGCACCTTCGAAGCCCTTGAGCCCCACCATGGCGGCGTAGTGATCGGCCAGCTTGACGCGCTCGGCATCGACGCCATGCTCCTGGCCGGTCAGGCCGAACATCAGGTTCTGCTGCACCGTCAGCCAGGGGAAGACCGAGCCGTATTGCGAGATGACGATGCCCTGGGGGCTGGGGCCGGGATGGGGCTGGCCGTCGATCAGCAGCGAGCCGCCGTCGGTCTTTTCGAAGCCCGCGAGGATGTTCATCAACGTCGACTTGCCGCAGCCGGAAGGGCCGACGATGGCGACGAACTCGCCTTCGGCGACGTCGAAATCCACACCCTGGATGACGGGCAGCTGGCCGCCCTTGGCGGACTTGAAGCTCTTCGTCAGACCATTGACAGCGATCTTGGGAGTCTTGTTATCGGACATAGCGCCAACGGACGGTCTTGAGTTTTTCGAGCAGGCGGGTCACGCCGTCCAGCAGCAGGCCGATGACGCCGATGAGGATCATGCTGGCGATGACGAGGTCATAGCGGTTGCCGGCATTGCGCGAATCCATGATGAGATAGCCCAGGCCCGAGCGCAGCGCGATCATCTCGGCCGCCACGACGACCAGCCACGCCACGCCGATGCCGATGCGCATGCCGATGATGATTTCCGGCAGCACGGCCGGGATGACGACGCGGCGGAACATCACCGCGCGCGACACGCCGAAGTTGGTGGCCGCGCGCAGGTAGCGCCGATCGATGGTGTGCACGCCCGAGGTCGTCTGAACGATCAGCGGGAACACGGAGGAGATGAAGATCAGGAAGATGGGCGAGGTGTCGCCGACGCCGAACCACAGGATGGCCAGCGGGATCCAGGCGATCGGCGAGATCGGCCGCAGCATCTGGAAGATCGGGTTGAAGGTGCGGTAGGCGCCGGCCACCCAGCCCATCCACAGGCCCAGCGGGATGCCGATCAGCATGGCCAGGCCGAAGCCGATGCCCACGCGCATCAGCGACGCGGTGATGTGCTCCCACAGCGTGCCGTCCTGGGCCAGCTCCAGCGTGCCGGTGACGACGGCCCAGGGTGTCGGGAAGATGGGGCTCTCGGTGTAGACGACGATGCCCCACCAGGCCGCGATGACCAGGGCAATGACCGCCAGCGGCGGCAGGATTCGATTCAGGCGCAGGTTCACCGCCCCTCCTTCCAGTGGTTCTTCATGAGGCGTTGCCAGCGCCATTGCAATGCTGGCCAGCCGCGCGCTGGCGTTGGCGCGACGACGACGGCCATCTGGCCGCTGGCATGTGCGCTGCACGCGAAGCTATAGGTCGATGCGACCTCGAAGGGCAGGCGAAAACTCTGCCCCGGCATGATGAGCACGGGGCCGAACTGCTGCGGCACCTCGTCGCGGTTGCGCAGCAGCAGCACGTCGTTCAGGCCCAGCGTCAGGTCGATGCGATCGGGCAGGATCTCGACCTTGTCACCGGCCATGCGGCGGGCATAGGTGCCTTGCGGGATCTCGAACAGCTCGTCGCGCGTGGGCAGTTCGATGGGCGCCAGCGCCGCCCAGGCCACCAGGGCCAGCGGCAACGTGACCGGCAGGAGCCAGACCCAACGCTTTCTCACTTCGAAGCCAACAGCAGCTTGAGGTCGTGCACGAAGTCCTTGGCCTCATGGCCATAAGGCATCATGGCCCGCAGCTTGCCGGTGCGGTCGATCAGCCAGACCGACGTGGAGTGGTTCATGCCGTAGGCGTTGCCTTGCTTGGGCGCGATCTTCTCGGCGACGACGCCATAGCGCTTGCGCATCGCGGCCAGCTTGTCCGGTGCCTCGGTGCCGCCGATGAAGGTCGGGTCAAACGCGGTCAGGTATTGGCGGATGCGCGGGATGTCATCGCGCTCGGGGTCCACCGTTACGTAGACGACCTGCACGTCCGCCGCGTCGGTGCCCAGCTGCTTGCGCGCCTGGGCGAGCGTGGCCAGCGTCGTCGGGCAGACCTCGGGGCAGTGGGTGAAGCCGAACACCAACAGCACCAGCCTGCCCTTGAAGCGGGCGAGATTGAGGGCGGCACCGTCGCTGCCCTGGAGAGCGAATTCGGGCGCTGCCTGGGCGGGCTCGAAGACGCCGGCCTTCAGCGTCGGCGCAGCCTGCGCCGTCAAAGGCAGCGCGGCCCACAACAGGGCGCGGCGTTTCATATCGGGATGGGCGCGGCCTTGGCCGCCTTGACGAAACTGTCGTCCACGTATTTCTCGTAGGCCACCGGGGCCTTGAGCGTGCCGGCCTCGATGGAAAGCTGCATCAGGTCGTCGAACTCGGCGCGGATCATGCGCAGGTCGCCATAGGTGACGCGGTCCGTCGGGTTCTCCATCACGAAGCGCAGGATGTTGGGGTCCTGGTTGAAGAACTTGCGGCCGGCGGCGATCTGGATGGCCTTCTCGCGGTTGGCGGCCTGCAGGTCCAGCCAGTTGCCGGCACCCTGCACGTGGTTCACCAGGTCCTGCACCAGCGGCCGGTTCTCCTTGATGAGCTCCTCGCGCACCGTCAGCACACAGCAGATGTAGTTGCGCCATTCGTCGCGCGTCATGCGCAGCGGCCTGGCATAGCCGGCGCGCTGGGCCGAGGCGCCGAAGGGCTCGCCGGTGCAATAGGCGTCCACGGCCTTGGCAAAGAGGGCGGCCGGCATGTCGGGCGGCGGCATCTCGACGATCTGGATGTCCTTGGGCGTCATGCCCTCCTGAGCCAGCATCTTGCGCAGAAACAAAAAGTCGACAGCGAAGCGGCTGGGGATGGCGATGCGCTTGCCCGTCAGATCCTTGAACTTCTTGTAGGGCGAGTCGGTGCGCACCATGATGACGGCGCCCGAGCGGTGGCCCAGCGAGACGATCTTGACGGGGATCTTCTTGTCGGCCAGGTCCATGACCAGCGGCGCCAGCATGTAGGCGGCCTGGATGCCGCCGGTCATCAGCGACTCCTTGATCTCGGGCCAGCCGTTGTACTTGCTGTACTCGAACTGGAAGGCCGAGCTGCCGGAGGCCTTGTTGGACGCCAGGCGTGCCGAGCAGGCCACCGGCAGCGTCAAGTTGCAGGTGACCGGCAGGCCGCCGACGATCAGCGGGCCGGAAGCGGCCGCCGCGGGCAGGCCCAGCGTCGGCAGCGCTGACGCCAGCGCGCCGCGCAGCAATTGCCGGCGATCAAGGCCGGCGGGTGGGGATTCAGGCAGTTCGTGAGTCATGACCAGGGCGCATGACTTTGCCAACTTCTAGGGGGCTGTCCATGCGGGCTGACCGAATTGTGCCTACGTACCTACTTTGAAACTGCACCGCCGCCAGGCCTTGCGGCGGCTGGCGGCGGTGCATGGGCGGGGCCCAGCGCGGATTACGGGTACAGGCCGCGCTCCTCGCGCGCCTGCAGCACCCGCGTGCAGGCCACCGTGAAGGCGGCCGTGCGCAGCGTGATCTTGTGCAGCTCACTGGTTTCCCAGATGTGCTTGAAGGCACCGATCATGATCTTGTCCAGGCGGACATTGATCTCGTCCTCGGTCCAGAAGAAGGACGAAAAGTCCTGCACCCACTCGAAATAGGACACCGTCACGCCACCGGCGTTGGCAATCACGTCGGGCACAACGACGATGCCGCGGTCGGCCAGCACGGCCTCGCCGTCCGGCGTGGTCGGGCCGTTGGCGCCTTCCAGCACCAGGCGGGTCTTGATGCGCTTGGCGCGCTCGGCCGTGATCTGGCCTTCCAGAGCGGCCGGGATCAGCACATCGCTGGCCACGTCCCAGAAGTTCTCGTCGCTGATCTTGTCGGCACCGGCAAAGCCCGCCACACCCTTGTAGGCGGCCACGTGGTCGAGCAGGCTCTGCATGTCAAAGCCGTTCTCGTTCAGGATGGTGCCGGTGTGGTCCTGCACGCAGACGACCTTGGCGCCATTGGCGGCGAACAGCTTGGCGGCGATGGAGCCGACGTTGCCGAAGCCCTGCACCGCGATGCGCGCGCCTTCCAGCGGCTGGCCCAGGCGGCGCATCGCTTCGCGGCCGACGACGAAGACGCCGCGGCCGGTGGCGGCCACGCGGCCGAGGGAACCACCCAGCTCGATGGGCTTGCCGGTGACGACGCCGGTCGCCGTGGCGCCGGTGTTCATCGAATAGGTGTCCATCATCCAGGCCATGATCTGGCCGTTGGTGTTGACGTCCGGCGCCGGGATGTCCTGCTGCGGGCCGATGATGATGCCGATCTCGCTGGTGTAGCGGCGCGTCATCTTCTCCAGCTCTTTGAGGCTCAGCAGCTTGGGGTCGACGCGGATGCCGCCCTTGGCGCCGCCGTAGGGCAGGTTCACCGCGGCGTTCTTGATCGTCATCCACGCCGACAGGGCCATCACTTCTTCGAGCGTGACGTCCGGGTGGTAGCGCACACCGCCCTTGCCCGGGCCGCGCGTCAGGCTGTGCTGCACACGGTAGCCCTCGAAGTGGGCGATGCTGCCGTTGTCCATCTCGATGGGGATGTCGACGATCAGCGCGCGCTTGGGGCGGCGCAGCGTCTCGACCCAGCGGGCCAGGCCGCCGAGGTAGGGCTCGACCGCATCGATCTGCGACAGATAGGTTCCCCACGGGCTGTTTCGCGTCGGCGAAACAAAGGACAGGTTGGGCATGAAACGCTCCGTAACTTTGAGTGGGCCGAACGGTAGCGCGAAGGTCCGGTCCCTCGGCGGGGCTTGTCTAGCCAAGTCCGTATGCGCCCATGCATGCAATGCATGGCAACGGTTTCGGGTGCCGGATTTCACGGCGGCGTACCGCGTCGGGCAACAAAAAACCCGGCCTGGGGCCGGGTTCAAAGGACGGGCGCAGCGACCCTATTGGGTGGCCAGTGCGCGCTTGAAGTCGGCGTCGTCGAACAGTTTGCCGACCAGGGTCTTGTAGAGCGCGCCGTATTGGTTGATGGCTGCCGGCAGGGCGATCGCGCCAACGAAGGACGATTCCCAGGTGGACTCGGCAATCACTTCCTTGTCGAACACCGTCTTGCCTTCGCGCTTGATCTGGATCTTGGCGGCCAGCCGTCCCTTGCCGGTGCTCATGCCGGCATCGACCATGCTGTCGGTCAACTGGCCTTCGATGACGATCTTGGACTTCGAGTCCAGCAGGCCTGCGGCCGTCAGCTCAGCGGCGATCTCATCGCGCAACTGGCCCGCGAAGCTGCCGCCTGCCGGGCTGAGCGACGAGCCACGCAGGCCGCCCAGTGTGGTGTCCATCTCGGCCGGTTTGCCGGCGGCGAGCTTGAAGCTGCCGACCTGGGCGGGCACGAGCTTGGTGGCGCGCAGCTTTTCGGCGTTGGCGGCGCTGGGCGCCGGGGCGGGCATTTTCACGGACGCACAGCCCGTCAGCGCGGCCAGCAGGACGACCAGGGCCAGGCGCTGCGTGGTGGCCCGGGAGGAGAGCAAGGCATGGATCATGGTTCGGTCGTCCTTCACTTGAAGCTGGGGTCTTGAGAAATGTCGTTCAGTACGTTGCTGACAACCTGGTTGGTCATCTGGAACGCTGCTTCCTGAAGGTTGGGCATCTTGGTGGCATTGCCCGGTGTCGCGGCTGCGCCCATGGTCGTGTGGATGGCGTGACGTGCCTGCTTGACGACGGGTGCGGCGTCGCCCGACGCCCGGTAGGTGGCCGTGCAGATGTAGCCGTCCGACACTTGCGAGCCGGCGAGGCCGAAGGTCAGTCCGGTCACGAATCCCTTGGAGAAGGCGTTGTCGGTCAGCGGCACGTTGTTCAGCGTGATGCTGAGGACGGCTCCATTGGGTACGGCGGCACTGCCCACTTCACTGAACATGCCGCTGGCCTTCACCTGGGCAGAGACGCGATCACGCAGCATGGCCGTGGCCTGCGCGTTGGCCACCCCCTTGGTCTGGAAGTCGAACAGCACCTGCACCGGCGCTGGAGCCGGCGGCTTCTTGAACTGCGCCGCTGCAATTTCCTTGGTGCTGCCGTCCAGATAGGCGCTGGCGCAGCCTCCCAACAAGGCCGTGGCGGCCAGCAGCGTGCCGAGCGCAGCTCGCCGCGCCCATTCCTTCAACGTAAACATGAGATCTCCCTGTTGCATCACACGCGCCGCTCTTCGACGGCGCGAACCGGTGTCGCCGGGTCGTCTTTGCCGGGGTGTGAGCCCGCGGCGACCTGGGCGGCGCGAACTATAGGGACGTACCGCGCCGTTGCCGGTCCGAACTATCCCCAGTCAGCGAGCGAAGGTGACGAATACCATCCGCGGGTGACCTCCCTCGACCTCGCCCTGCTCTATCTCGTGGCCGCCGTGCTGGGGGTGGTCGCCTGCCGCCTGCTGAAACTGCCGCCCATGCTGGGCTATCTGGCCGTCGGCGTGTTGATCGGGCCGAACGCCCTGGCTTTTGCCCACGATTCCGCCAGCATCCAGTACCTGGCCGAGTTCGGCGTCGTCTTCCTGATGTTCGCCATCGGGCTGGAATTCAACCTGCCCAAGCTGCGCGCGCTGAGGACGGCCGTCTTCGGCATCGGCATGGCGCAGGTGGCGCTGACCATTGCCGGCGCCATGCTCGGCAATGCGCTGCTGATCGCCGGCTTCGCGATGCTGGGCAGCGCCTGGCAGATGGGTTGGCAGGGGGCTCTGGTGCTGGGCTCGGCGATGGCCATGAGCTCGACGGCCATCATCGTCAAGCTGATGGCCGAGCGGCTGGAGCTGGAGAGTCCGCACGGCAAGCTCGTCATGGGCGTGCTGCTGTTCCAGGATCTGGCCGTCGTGCCGCTGCTGGTGCTGATCCCGGCGCTGAACAGCACCGGCAGCGAGATGATGAGCGCGCTGGCCTGGGCCGGGCTGAAGGCCGCGGCCCTGCTGACCCTGCTGCTCTACGGCGGCCAGAAGGTGATGCGCTGGTGGCTGACGCTGGTGGCGCGGCGCAAGAGCGACGAGCTCTTCATGCTCAACCTGCTGCTGGTCACGCTCGGCCTGGCCTGGCTGACCGAGCATTTCGGACTCAGCCTGGCCCTGGGCGCATTTGTGGCCGGCATGCTGATCTCGGAGACCGAGTACCGCCACCAGGTGGAGACCGACATCCGACCCTTCCACGACGTGCTGCTGGGCCTGTTCTTCATCACCATCGGCATGAAGCTGGACTGGCGGCCGCTGGTGGACACCTGGTGGCTGGTCATCCTGCTCACCCTGGCGCCGGTGGCGGCCAAGTTCGCGCTGATCGCCGGCCTGGCTCGCCTGTTCAAGTCACCGCCGGGCGTTGCGCTGCGCACGGGCCTGTACCTCGCCCAGGCCGGCGAATTCGGCTTCGTGCTGCTGACGCTTGGAACGCAGCACGGCCTGGTGGCGCAGCAATGGGTCAGCCCGGTGCTGGCCAGCATGGTGCTGTCCATGCTGGGCACGCCCATCCTCGTCATGTACAGCAACCGCATCGTCATGAAGTTGTCCAGCAGCGACTGGCTGATGCAGTCGGTGCAGCTGACGATGATCGCCAAGAAGTCCATCCAGTCCGAGGCGCACGTCATCATTTGCGGCTACGGCCGCTCGGGCCAGAACCTGGCGCGGCTGCTGGAGGGAGAACACATTCCCTATATGGCTCTGGACCTCGACCCGGACCGCGTGCGCCAGGCCGCGGCGGCGGGCCAGAGCGTCGTCTTCGGCGACGCGGCCAAGGTCCAGAGCCTGATGGCCGCGGGCCTGGCGCGCGCCAGCGCGGTCGTCGTCAGCTACCACGACACGCCGTCGGCACTGAAGATCCTCGACCTCGTGCGAGCCCATGCGCCCAGGGTGCCGGTCGTCGTGCGCACCATCGACGACACCGACCTCGAGCGGCTCAAGACCGCCGGCGCCACCGAGGTCGTGCCCGAGGCCATCGAGGGCTCGCTGATGCTGGCCTCGCATGCGCTGGCATTGGTGGGGGTGCCGATGCGCCGCGTCATCCGCATCACGCGCGATGCGCGCGACAAGCGTTATGGCCTGTTGCGCGGCTATTTCCACGGCGCCGACGACGACACCGCCGACGAGCGCGACCAGGCCCGCCTGGCGTCGGTGACGCTGCCCACCGCCAGCCCGCATGCCGGCAAGTTGCTGGACGACCTGGCCCTGCACGCCCTGGGTGTCGCCGTGGTGTCACTTCGACGCGCCAACGGCAAGGGCCTGCTTGCTGACGGCGCGACGCTGGCCAGTGGTGACACCCTGGTCATCAGCGGCAAGCCGGAGGCCTTGGCGCTGGCCGAAGAGAAGCTGCTGGGCTAGGGCCTGGCAACGCGACCCATTGCCGCGCCATTGCCAGGCTCTGCCACCTGAGTGACAAGCGCCCGCGGGTCGCTGGGCCACACTGGCGCACCCCGCACTCGAAAGAAGCCGCGCCATGAACTTCGACTACAGCCCCAAGGTCGCGCAGATGCGTGAGCGCCTGCTTGCCTTCTTCGACGAGCACATCTATCCGAACGAGAAGCGCTATCTCGACGAGGTGGCTGCCAACCGTCGCGCCGGCAATCCCTGGGTGCCCACGAAGGTCATCGAGGAGCTCAAGCCCAAGGCCCGCGCGGCCGGTTTGTGGAACCTCTTCCTGCCCAAGTCCGCTCGCGCGCCCGAGGGCCTGTCCAACCTCGAATATGCACCGATGTGCGAGATCATGGGTCGCGTGTTCTGGGCGCCCGAGGTCTTCAACTGCTCGGCACCCGACACCGGCAACATGGAGACGCTGGAGCGCTATGCGTCCGAGGGGCTGAAGGACAAATGGCTGGAGCCGCTGCTGCGCGGCGAGATCCGCTCGGCCTTCCTGATGACCGAGCCGGCCGTGGCTTCGAGCGACGCCACCAACATCGAATGCCGCATAGAGCGTGATGGAGATGACTACGTCATCAACGGCCGCAAGTGGTGGAGCTCCGGTGCTGGCGACCCGCGCTGTGCCGTCTACATCGTCATGGGCAAGACCAACGAAGAGGCCGGCCGCCACGAGCAGCAGTCCATGATCGTCGTGCCGGCGAACGCGCCGGGCATCACGGTGGTCCGTCCGCTGTCCGTGTTCGGCTATGACGACGCGCCCCACGGCCACATGGAAGTCGAGCTGAAGAATGTGCGCGTGCCCGCCAGCAACATCCTGCTCGGCGAGGGCCGTGGCTTCGAGATCGCGCAGGGGCGCCTGGGCCCGGGCCGCATCCACCACTGCATGCGCAGCATCGGCGCCGCCGAGCGCGCCCTGCAGCTGCTGTGCGAACGCGCCATCGCCCGCACGGCCTTTGGCAAGACGATTGCCCAGCAGACCGTCACGCAGGAGCGCATCGCCGAGTCGCGCTGCATGATCGAACAGGCGCGCCTGTTGACGCTGAAGGCCGCCTACATGATGGACACGGTGGGCAACAAGGTCGCCAAGGCCGAGATTGCGATGATCAAGATCGTCGCGCCCAACATGGCCTTGCAAGTCATCGACTGGGCCATCCAGGTCTTCGGCGGCATGGGCGTCAGCGACGACACGCCGCTGGCCATGATGTGGGCACACCAGCGCACGCTGCGCCTGGCCGATGGCCCGGACGAGGTGCACCGCAATTCGCTCGCCAAGCTGGAGCTGGCCAGCCACATGAAGCTGCCGGCCGACAGGGTCTCGATGCCGGTGACGCGCGGCGGCTGATCGTTAGCCCCTTGTCCAGTCCGCCTCGCTGAATGCGGGCGCCCTGGTCGGTCTTGCAGACCGCGCCGCGGCAGGTGCCGCAGCTCTTCGGCAGGCACATCCCGCCCACTGGGCGCGATGTGTCCGGCCTCAGCCCCCGAGGGGACGGCGATGCTCGCGGCATCGAGCCGCGAGCACATCGCCAGCGCAGGCCGGCCAGGTGAACTGGAGTCGGACACAAGCAGTCCCTGCGGACTGCTTGTGCCTACGGAAGGCCATGGGCCTCTGGCCCATGGCAGGCCCGGCGCTCGGCCGCGAACTCAGGTGGTCTGGCGGCGGCAGCCCAGCACGCCCGTCACGTGGTTCAGCACCTCGGGCGCCCAGCCCATGCCCATATGGCTGGCCTGCACCTCGATGTCTCGCGCCAGCGGCCAGCGGCGCGCGTGCGTGCAGGCTTCCCACGAGACGACACCGTCGCGGCGGCTGTACAGCGAGATCGTCGGCACCGGCGGCGGCTCCGCCAGGCGCTCGCGCAGCGCCGCCTCGGCGGGGGCCTCGCGCCCGTTCAGCAGGCGGAACAGCCAGCCCACGTTGGTGTCGTCGACGCTGCCATTGAAGGGCGTGCCGATGGTGACGACGTGGTGCACGCGGTCGTGCCAGCGCTTGGCCAGCTCGCGCGCATAGAAGCCGCCCAGGCTCCAGCCCACGAAGCTGACCTCGCGTGCCGGCGCCACGCGCTCGTGCAGCTTGTCGGCCAACGTCTCCAGCCAGGCATCGACGTCGCCCTTGGGCCCGGTGTTCATGCCCTGCCCCCAGTCCAGCGCCCGAAAGCCGGCGCGCTCCAGATGCCGGCGCAGCGGCCACAGCGTCAGGCCGTCCGTTCCCAGGCCCGGGAACAGCACCACGGTATGGCCGGCGCCGACCTGGCTGGGCGTCTTGCCCCACTGCATCAACGCGGCCCAGGCTTCCAGCGTGGCGCGCGCCGGCTCGGAGGCCAGCAGTGACAGGGCGGGCCGCCGGTTGGGTGCGGTGACGGGCTTGGGTGTCAGGGTCACGACGGGAGTGGAAGAGGTCATGGCTGTAGCGGCGCGAGCCGATGGGTCAGTCAATGGCCCCGATGCTGGCGTGCCGCACCGAGGCGTGGTGCCAGCGCGACGGCACAGGCGCTGTAGGACGGCACTGGCCGCTTGGGCGAAGGGCCCCACCCCCGCATTGGCGGGGTGAGCCCGGTGCTTCGGCTGACAGAATGCGGGCATGGCCAAGCCCGCACCCAAGCTCAATCCAGAAGAAGTCAAGCGTGTCATCGCCACCGCGTTCGAGGACACACCGCCCTACACCAAGGTGTTGCTGATGCACGGCATCGGCCATGGCGAGCTGGTGGCCCTGCTCAAGCGCGAGCTGACGCCGGCGGCCTACAAGCTCTGGACCGCGCGCGGCAGGTCGAGCAAGGGCCCGACCAAGCGGGCCACCTGGCCCCATGGTCGTTGACGTGAAGCTCGACCGCCGGTCTGTCCTCGCGCTGCTCGCCGCCCTGGCCGCCTGCAGCGACCCGGATGCGCGCATCCGCAACCGCATCGATACCGGCTGGCACCGGGACGATCTTGAGGCCCTGCTGCTGCACTGGCATGCTCATGCGCTGCGGCCCGACGGCAGCTTCCAGCTGGCCTTCAACCGCGCCTGGCAGCCCCAGCCCCAGCCGGAACTCGAGCTGATCGGCCAGGCCCGCCTCGTCTACGCCTTCGCCGCTGGCCATGAGTTCATCCCAGATGCGGGTTATCTCAAGGTGGCCCGGCGGGGCGCCGACTATCTGTTGCAGCGCTTCCGCGACCCGGTGCATGGCGGCTTCTTCCACACCGTGGGAGCGGACGGCATCCCGCGCGCCTCGATCAAGCGCGCCTACGGCCATGCCTTTGCGTTGCTGGCGCTGGCCGAGATCTACCGCATTGGAGGCGATGTGCGCTATCGCGATGCGGCCCTGCAGGCCTGGCGCGAGATCGAACTCAACTTCTTCGAGCCGGCCGGTGGCCTCTACAACGAATGCGAGCGTGACTTCAAGCCCATTCCGGGCGCGCGCACGCAGAACCCGGTCATGCACATGTTCGAGGCGCTGCTGGCTCTGCGCGATGCCACCGGCGACAAGACCGTCGAGGCCGGCGCCCGGCGCCTGGGCGACTTCGTCGCCTACAAGCTGCTGCAAGGACAGGCCGAGGGCAGCGCCCACATCCCCGAGTGGTACGACGAGGGCTGGAAGCCCTTGCCGACGCGGGAAGCCGGCGGCTATATCGACATCGGCCACCAGTTCGAATGGAGCCATCTGCTGATGAAGGGCGCGCTGGTGTCGCCCATCTATGCCCAGGTGGCCGAGCGAGTGCTCGCCTATGCGCTGGCCACCGGCTATGACGACATCGACGGCGGCTGCGGCCTGAAAGCCTTTCCGGACGGAGGCAAGGCCGACGCGCACAAGGGCTGGTGGCAGCAGGCCGAATGCCTGCATGCCCTGCTCGTCGCGGGCCAGGCCACGGGCCGCAACGACCTGTGGCGGCGCTACGAGCAGACGCAGGGGCTGATCAAGACCCAGCTCATCGACGCCGAGCATGGCGGCTGGCGCGCGGCCGATGCCCTGCCCTGCAAGAGCGGCGGCTGCCGTGATGCGCAGCCCGATCCCTATCACATGGTGCGCCTGCACCAGGCGGCGCTCAAGGTCGCCAGCTGACGCTCAGCCCGGGCGCAGGTCGCCCATGCCGGCGTATCGCCGCAGTGCGCCGGACGCCGAGATCAGCAGCAGGCCCCCGGCGATGCCGATGGCGGTCACCACCCCGTAGAGCGACAGCCCCGTCGGCAGCAGCCAGCCATAGAGCTGGCCGGCCAGCAGGCCGGCCGTGGCCTTGGCCAGCATCCAGGCGCCCATCAACGTGGCCGCCCAGCCGGCTGGCGCATACCGTGACACCACGGCCAGCCCGATGGGCACGACCAGCAGCTCGGCCAGCGTCTGCACGCCGATGACGCCGACCATCATCCAGGCCGGAATGACCTCGCCCTGCGCGGCGCGGCCCTGCAACGCCTGCAGCAGCACGAAGCTCAGGCCCAGCACCATCATGCCCAGGCCCTGCACGCGAAATTCCGGCCAGCCCAGCCGCGAAAGCAGGCGCGCTGACAGCGGCGCCAGCAGGATGACGAGCAGGGGGTTCACGGCCAGGAACTGCGCGGCGGTCAGCTCGATGCCGAGGAATTGCGGCGAGACGTGGTCGCGCACGAACAGCGTCATCGCGCCAGCCGCCTGTTCGTAGCCGATGTAAAAGCAGATGGCCACCAGCGACATCAGCAAGATGACCTGGATGCGGCGCCGCGCCTGCGCATCAGTCCAGGCCGCGCGTGCCGGCTCGGGCGCTGGCGCAGCCACAGGCGGCAACCAGCGCCAACCGGCCATGAAAACCACGACGCCGACGGCCATGCCCGCCGCGGCAGACATGAATCCATAACCCCAGCCGTGGCGCTGCGCCAGATACCCACCGATCAGCGCGGACAGGGCCGCGCCGATATTGATGCCCATATAAAACACCGTATACCCACCCTGGCGCCGCGCGTCGTCTGGCAGATATAGCGCACCGACCATGGCCGTCGTGGTGGGTTTGAAAAGGCCGGTGCCCACCGCCAGCAAACCCAGGCCCAGGGTGACGGGCTGGCCCGCGCCGAGTGCGACATGGCCGGCCATCATCAGCAGCATGCCCAGCAGCACCGCGCGACGCTGGCCCAGGAGGCGGTCCGCCAGCCAACCGCCGAAGATGGCGCAGAAGAACGCCGAGCCGGTATACATGCCGACGACCGAAACTGCGTCGGCCCGCGAATATTGCAAAGCCTCCACCAGATACAGCACCAGCAGCGAGCGAACGCCGTAGAAACTGAATCGCTCCCACATTTCAGCGCCGGCGAGCACAAACAGGCCGAACGGTTGGCGGAGGTTTGCAGTGGGTGGCGAAATAACCTCGGCGGACATGGATCAAGGGTTTGGGGCGGCGGCTTTCGATAATAGGGGCGCGCCATCACCCGGCCGTCAGGGTCATTGCCGCCTTCCTGGTAAATACCCGCGGTAATGATGCGAAAACCAGCATCGATAAATCCAAAAATGTGATTAGTCGCGAATCGGTCGGGCCCCTAGCATGATTTCAGACCCGAGCCACCGGCCCCCGAGAGGCCGACGCTGCCAGGGTTGGATCTGCACCCATAACGATTTCCGGAGACAAGATGAAGCAACAAGGCCTGGCGCCGCGGCATGCGCGTGCCCATTTCCAGAATTTCCCGAGCTTTGCCCTGAGCCTGACGGCCGCCGCCGCGCTGGCCGCCCTGTCCGGCAGCGCGCTGGCGCAGCAGGCCGCCGCGGCCGCTGCCGACCAGCAGCTGGAGACTGTCGTCGTCACCGGCGCCCGCGCCTCGGCCGAGACGGCGCAGGCCATCAAGAAGAATTCCGACCAGGTCGTCGACTCCATCGTCGCCGAGGACATCGGCAAGTTCCCCGACAAGAACGTTGCCGAGCTACTCGGCCGCGTCACCGGCGTGCAGATCCAGCGCGGCAACGGCGAGGCCGGCACGGTCATCGTGCGCGGCTTGGGCGGCATCGTCACGCTGCTGAACGGCCGCGAGTTCTTCTCGGACTCGGGCCGCAGCCTCTATCTGGCCGACGTGCCGGCGACGATGCTCAAGCGCATCGACGTCTACAAGACCCAGGAAGCCAGCCTGCCCGAAGGCGGCACGGCCGGCGTCATCGATGTGCGCACCAACCGCCCCTTCGACTTCAAGGGCGCCCAGTTCGTCGTCAACGGCCGCATGGAGCACCGCGACAAGGCCGACGTCAACAACCCTGACCTGAGCGGCATGGCCTCCAACCGCTGGAAGACCGACCTCGGCGAGGTTGGCGCCCTGTTCGGCCTGTCCTACCAGCGCGGCAAATACCACGATGAGCGCGCATGGGTCGGCGACCCGCTGACCTTCACGAACGCCGGCCGCAGCATCGTCGGCTCCGACGCCGTCGGCCGCGTGCTCGACCTGGGCGACCGCAAGCGCCTGGCCGGCAACTTCGCGCTGCAGTGGAAGCCGAGCGCCGACAAGGAGGTCTACCTGGAAGGCTTCGGCACCAGCATCAATCACCGCTTCCAGCAGTCCTTCCTGGTGGCCGGTGCGCCGGTCTTCGAGCCGACCTCGGTGGTGACCGTCAAGCCCGGCACCAACTTCATGGACACGGTCACCAACACCAACTACAACGGTTGGGGCTTCACTTCCACGCAGGCCAAGCACGACACGGTCAGCAATGCCCAGGTGGCCCTGGGCGGCCACTGGGACGTGACCGACCGCCTGCGCCTGTCCACCGAGCTGGTCCGCACCAACAGCCAGATCGACTGGGTCAACCGCATCCTGGACACCGGCTACTCGCCCACCAGCACGGTGGCCAAGGTGCAGGACGGCGGCGGCTACATCAACTACCCCAACCTGGACTTGACCAGCAAGGCCAACTTCCGCATCAACGGCGGCGTGGATGTGCGCGGCGAGCGCGAAGGCAAGAACACTGACTGGCGCGGCGACGCGACCTATGACATCGGCGACGGCTTCTTCCGCGAGGTCAGCGGCGGCGTGCGCCTGGCTAAGCGCAGCGCCATGTCCATCGGCACCACCATGCCCTGGACGACGAGCTTCTCGGCCGTGGGCAAGTCGACGGCCGATGCCGCGCTGGCGGAGATGTTCTCGGTGTCGCCGCCCACCTGGGGCGACTACGGCGTCAAGCAATACGTCTATGCCGACCGCGACTGGCTGCTGAACAACGGCGAAGCCTTCCGCAAGCTGCTGACCAACGGCAACGGCGCGCTGACGGCCTATGACCCGATGACGCTGTTCGATGACAGCGAGACGACCCAGGCGATCTACGGCCGCACCAAGTTTGGCTTCAACGCCGGCGGTGTGCCGGTGACCGGCGTGTTCGGCCTGCGTGTCGTGCGCACCGAGCAGAAGCTGATGGGCAACTCCCGCAATGCCAGCACCGGCGTCATCACGCCGGTCAACATCGACACCTCGCGCACCGACGCGCTGCCGACGCTGTCGCTGAAGGCCGAGCTGACGTCCAAGCTGATCGCTCGCCTGGTGACCGGCAAGGCCATCGAGCGCCCGAACTTCGTCGACTACAACCCCGGCATCACTTTCACGCCCCCGGGCGGCGGCGTCACCTACGGCACGGCCAACGGCGGCAACCCGCAGCTCAAACCGACCGAGTCCACCAATGTGGACGCGGCGCTGGAGTACTACTTCGCCCGCACCGGCTCGGTGACGGCCACGGCTTTCGAGCACAAGTTCAAGAACCGTGTGTACTCGCAGACGGTCGAGACGACGATCGGTGGCGTGCCTTACCGCATCACGCAGCCGATCAACATCAACAAGGCCAATCTGCACGGCTACGAGCTGAGCTACCGCCAGTTCTACGACTTCCTGCCCGGCTGGCCTGGCGGCTTCGGCCTGGAGGCCAACTACACCTTCATGACCGGCAAGCAGACCGACCCGAACGGCGTGGTCGGCCCCTTCCTGGGCCAGTCCAAGTCGGCCTACAACCTGGTCGGCCTGTACGAGTACGGTGACATCTACGCCCGTCTGGCCTACAACTGGCGCAGCAAGTTCCTGGCCGAAAAGCCCTACCGCACGACCGGCCGCGAGCTGTGGGTGGCGCCGCTGCGCACGCTGGACGCCTCGTTCGGCTACAGCTTCAACAAGCAGCTGACGATGTCGGTGGATGTCACCAACCTGCTCAACCAGTCCTATCACGACTACTTCGACCAGACCCCGTCGCTGGTGCGCGACGTGCGCTACTACGACCGCACGGTGGGGGTGTCGGTGCGCTGGAAGCTTTGAACCCGGCGACCCTCGGCTCGTCCAGGGCGTTGCAGGCGCCTCGCCGGTAACGCCCCTTTTTATGCCGCCGTACCCATGTCTGACCTGCTTGAACCGCTGATCCGCCAGCGCGCCGACCCCCACGTCTCGCGCCACGCTGATGGCTTCTATTACTTCACCGCCTCGGTGCCGCAGTACGACCGCATCGAGATCCGCCGCGCCCTCACCATCGAGGGCCTGGTGGATGCGCCGGTCTTTGACGTCTGGCACAAGCCCGACACGGGGCCGTATTCCGAGCTGGTCTGGGCGCCCGAACTGCATTTCAACGACGGCGCCTGGTATGTCTATTTCGCGGCGGCGCCGACCCGCGCGCTGGACGGCCTGGGCATGTTTCAGCACCGCATGTATGCGATCAGGAACATCGCCCAGGACCCACTGGGCGGCCCCTGGGAGTTCCTCGGCCAGGTCGACTCCGGCATGGACAGCTTCTGCCTGGACGCGACCACCTTCACGCACCGCGGCCAGCTCTATTACCTGTGGGCGCAGAAGGACCCGGCCATCCCGGGCAATTCCAATCTCTATATCGCGCCGATGAGGACGCCCTGGCAACTGGGCGGCGCGCCGGTGTTGTTGAGCCGGCCCGAATACGACTGGGAGTGCCGCGGCTTCCTGGTCAACGAAGGGCCGTCGGTGCTGCAGCGAAACGGCCGTGTCTTCATCAGCTACTCGGCCAGCGCCACCGACGAGAACTACGCGATGGGCCTGCTGTGGGCGGACGACGGCGCCGACCCGCTGGACCCGGCGAGCTGGCGCAAGTCCGTCCAGCCGGTCATGCGCAGTTGCGCCGAGGACAGCGTCTTCGGCCCTGGCCACAACAGCTTCACGACGGGCCGGGACCCCGACGAGGTGCTGCTGGTCTATCACGCCCGCACCTGCACCGAGATCGTCGGCGACCCGCTGTGGAACCCCGACCGGCACAGTTTCGTGAAGCCGCTGCGGTGGTCGGCCGACGGCATGCCGCTGTTTGGCAAGCCTTCCCGGCTTGATTGATGCCGGTTTCGATATCGATACGTTGTGGAATTTGATTGGATCGCGTATCCCTCGGCCCCTAGCATCGTTTGACGGGCTGCCCGCGTCTGCATGGCGCAGCCAGCTCCATGAAGCGGCAAACCTGCGTGCCGGGAACGACATCGAGACAACACATGACGACTGACGACAAGAAGAGCAAGGTCAAGCTGCGCTCCGCCGAGTGGTTCGGCACCCAGGACAAGAACGGTTTCATGTACCGCTCCTGGATGAAGAACCAGGGCATCCCCGACCATGAATTCCAGGGCAAGCCCATCATCGGCATCTGCAACACCTGGAGCGAGCTGACCCCCTGCAACGCCCACTTCCGCAAACTGGCCGAGCACGTCAAGCGCGGCATCCTGGAGGCGGGCGGCTTCCCGGTCGAGTTCCCGGTGTTCTCCAACGGCGAGAGCAACCTGCGCCCGACCGCCATGCTCACGCGCAACCTCGCCAGCATGGACGTCGAGGAAAGCATTCGCGGCAACCCGATGGACGCCGTCGTGCTGCTGGTGGGCTGCGACAAGACCACGCCGGCCCTGCTGATGGGCGCGGCCAGCGTCGACGTGCCGGCCATCGTCGTCACCGGCGGCCCGATGCTCAACGGCAAGCTCAAGGGCAAGAACATCGGCTCGGGCACGGCCGTGTGGCAGCTGCACGAGCAGGTCAAGGCCGGCGAACTCAGCATGCACGACTTCATGGCCGCCGAGGCCGGCCACTCGCGCTCGGCCGGCACCTGCAACACCATGGGCACGGCCTCGACGATGGCCTGCATGGCCGAGGCGCTGGGCACGTCCCTGCCGCACAACGCCGCGATTCCCGCCGTCGATGCGCGCCGGTATGTGCTGGCCCATCTGTCGGGCATGCGCATCGTCGAGATGGTGTGGGAGCAGCTGACGCTGTCCAAGGTGCTGACCAAGGAAGCCTTCGAGAACGCCATCCGCGTCAACGCCGCCATCGGCGGCTCGACCAACGCCGTCATCCACCTGAAGGCCATCGCCGGGCGCATCGGCGTGGACCTGGAGCTGGAGGACTGGACCCGCATCGGCCGTGGCACGCCCACCGTCGTGGACCTGCTGCCTTCGGGCCGCTTCCTGATGGAAGAGTTCTATTACGCCGGCGGCCTGCCCGCCGTCATCCGCCGCCTGGGCGAGGGCGGCCTGCTGCCGCACAAGGACGCGCTGACCGTCAACGGCAAGAGCCTGTGGACCAACTGCGTGGACGCGCCCATCTATGACGACGAAGTCATCCGCCAGCTGGACAAGCCGCTGATCGCCGACGGCGGCATCTGCATCCTGCGTGGCAACCTGGCGCCGCGCGGCGCCGTGCTCAAGCCCTCGGCCGCCACGCCCGAGCTGATGAAGCACCGCGGCCGTGCCGTCGTGTTCGAGGACTTCGAGGACTACAAGGCGCGTATCGTCGATCCCGACTTGGACGTCGACGCCAACTCAATCCTCGTCATGAAGAACTGCGGCCCCAAGGGCTACCCCGGCATGGCCGAGGTCGGCAACATGGGCCTGCCCCCGAAGCTGCTCGCCGCTGGCGTCAAGGACATGGTGCGCATCTCGGATGCGCGCATGAGCGGCACCGCCTACGGCACCGTCGTGCTGCACGTCGCGCCCGAGGCGCGCGCCGGTGGGCCGCTGGCCGTCGTCAAGGAGGGCGATTTCATCGAGCTCGACTGCGCTAGCGGCCGCCTGCACCTGGACGTGCCGGAGGCCGAGCTGGCCGAGCGCCTGGCCGCCTGGGCCGCGGCACAAACCGTCGACCCCCAGGACGCCAGTGGCTATCGGCACCTCTACGTGCAGCACGTGCTGCAGGCCGACGAAGGCTGCGACTTCGATTTCCTGCGCGGCAAGCGCGGCTCTGCCGTCCCGCGCCATTCCCATTAAGGACGCCTCATGAGCAACACTATCCAAGGCCTGGCGCTGATCGGCGGCCAGCCGGTACGCGGCGCCGGCAAGCCCTTCCAGGCTTTCGACCCGGGCAAGAACGAAGCCATCGGCCCCGACTTCAACGCCGTCGATGCCGCCCAGGTGTCCGAAGCCTGCGCGCTCGCCGGCGCCGCCTTCGACGCCTACCGCGCGACGACGGATCAGGAGCGTGCCGATTTCCTGGAGCAGATCGCCGCGCAGATCCTGGCGCTGGGCGACGACCTGATCGTGCGCGCCATGGCCGAGACCGGCCTGCCGCGTGCCCGCCTGGAAGGCGAGCGTGGCCGCACGATGAACCAGCTCAAGCTGTTCGCCGAGCTGCTGCGCGAAGGCAGCTGGCAGGACGCCCGCATCGACACGGCGCTGCCCACCCGCACACCGCCGCGGCCGGACCTGCGCCTGCGCTTCGTCGGCGTCGGCCCGGTGGCCGTATTCGGCGCCAGCAACTTCCCGCTGGCCTTCTCGGTCGCCGGTGGCGACACCGCCGCGGCCCTGGCCGCCGGCTGCCCGGTCGTCGTCAAGGCGCACTCGGCCCACCCGGGCACGTCCGAGCTGGTCGGCCGCGCGGTCGTCGAGGCGGTCAAGCTGTCCAACCTGCCCGCCGGCGTCTTCGCGCTGCTGACCGGCAGCGGCCACGGCATCGGCGACACGCTGGTGCGCCACCCGGCTATCCAGGCTGTCGGCTTCACCGGCTCGCGCAGCGGTGGCATCGCGCTGATGGCCGCGGCGGCTTCGCGGCCCCAGCCCATCCCGGTCTACGCCGAGATGAGCAGCATCAACCCCGTCGTCCTGCTGCCTGGCGCGCTAGCCGCGCGCGGCGCCGAGATCGCGACCGGCTTTGCGGGTTCGCTGACGATGGGCGTCGGCCAGTTCTGCACCAACCCTGGCCTGGTGCTGGGCCTGGCCAGCGCGGACTTCGACCGCTTCGCCAGCGCCGCTGCCGAGGCCCTCAAGCCCATGCCGGCCGCCACCATGCTGACTCCCGGCATCGCCGGCGCCTACCAGCGCGGCGAGGACCAGCTTGCCGGCCAGCCTGCCGTGGACACGTTGCTGCGCGGTGAATCGAGTGCCTGCAAGGGTGCGCCCAGCCTGTTCAAGACGACCGGCGCGGCCTTCCTGGCCAACCACGCGATGCAGTCCGAGATCTTCGGCCCCGCCTCGCTGCTGGTGGCCTGCTCGGACCTGGACGAACTGCTCGCCGTCATCGAGAGCCTGGAAGGCCAGCTGACCGCGACGCTGCAGCTGCAGGACGACGACGAGGCCGACCTCGCCGCCGCCCGCCGCCTGCTGCCGGCGCTGGAGCGCAAGGTCGGCCGCATCCTGGCCAATGGCTACCCGACGGGCGTCGAGGTGTCGACGGCCATGGTCCATGGCGGCCCCTTCCCGGCGACCAGCGACGGCCGCAGCAGCTCGGTCGGCACGGCCGCCATCCAGCGCTTCCTGCGCCCGGTCTGCTACCAGAACATGCCGCGCGCGCTGCTGCCGCCGGTGCTGCGCGAACCGAACGAGCGTGGCCTCTGGCGCCGCCGCGACGGCGCGCTGACGCGCAACTGAAGATCAACACAAGACAAACGACAGGAGACAAGACGATGAAGAAGCAACTGCTCGCCAAGGTGGTCGCGCTGGGGGCGACCCTGGCCCTGGGCGCCAGCGCCCTGGCCGCCGACATCAAGCTGGTGGTCAGCCCCGACCAGCCCGGCCCCGTCATCCACCGCAACATCTACGGTCAGTTCGCCGAGCACCTGGGCACCGGCATTTACGAGGGCATGTGGGTCGGTCCCGACTCCAAGATCCCCAATGTGCGCGGCTGGCGCAAGGACGTCGTCGCGGCGCTCAAGGAGCTCAAGGTGCCGCTGGTGCGCTGGCCCGGCGGCTGCTTCGCCGACGAATACCACTGGCGCGAAGGCATCGGCCCGCGCAAGCAACGCCCGGTCAAGGTCAACAGCAACTGGGGCGGTGTGCCCGAGGACAACGCGGTTGGCACGCACGAGTTCTTCGACCTGGTCGAGCAGATCGGCGCCGAGGCCTACGTCAACGGCAACCTGGGCACCGGCAGCGCGCAGGAAATGTCCGAATGGCTGGAGTACATGACGGCCGAGGGCAAGTCCTCACTGGCCGAGCTGCGCCGCAAGAACGGCCGCGACAAGCCCTTCCGCGTGCATTACTTCGCCGTCGGCAACGAGACCTGGGGCTGCGGCGGCAACATGCGCCCCGAGTACTACGCCGACCAGTTCCGCCAGGTCGCCTCCTTCCTGAGGGCGCCCGGCCACAACCGGCCCATCATCATCGCCAGCGGCGGCAACGGCATGCAGACCGAGTGGACCGACGTGCTCAGCAAGGGCGTGCCGGGCGTCAACGCGATCTCCCACCACGCCTACACCCTGCCCACCGGCAACTGGGAAAAGAAGGGCGCGGCCATCGGCTTCCCCGAGAGCGAATGGATCTCGACGCTGGGCAACGTCCAGCAGATCGAGCAGATGATCGCCAAGAACTCGGCCGTCCTCGACAAGAACGACCCCAGCAAGAAGATCGGCTTCTACTTCGACGAGTGGGGCAGCTGGTATGACGCGGACCCCGGCACCAACCCCGGCTTCCTGGTCCAGCGCAACACGCTGCGCGACGCGCTGCTCGCGGCCCTGCACTTCAACGTCTTCCACGCCCATGCCGACCGCGTGCAGATGACCAATATCGCGCAGATGGTCAACGTGCTGCAGGCCATGATCCAGACGACCAAGGACAAGCTGGTCCTGACGCCGACCTACCACGCCTTCGCGCTGTACACGCCCTTCCAGGACGCGACCTCGCTGCCCGCCAAGATCGAGAACAACCCGGTCTACAAGGTCGGCGCGGCCGAGATGCCGGGCCTGAGCGTGACGGCCGCGCGGGCCAAGGACGGCAAGCTCTACGTCGGCCTGGTCAACGCCAACCCCAACCAGCCCGCCGAGCTGAGCGTGCAGGTCGGCGCCGGTGCAGCCAAGGCCGCGCGCGGCAAGCTGCTGACCGCCGCCGCGATGGATGCGCAAAACGAACTGGGCAAGGCGCCGCTGGTCACGCCGCAGGCCTATGAGGCGCAGGCCGTCGGCGGCAAGCTCACGCTGAAGCTGCCTGCCAAGTCCGTCCTGGTCGTCGCCATCGAAGGCTGAGCCATGAGCGCCCCCAAGCGACGCGAGTTCCTCGCGGGCGCAGCCGTGCTCACCTTGACGGCCTGCGGCGGGGGCGGCGGCGACTCGCCGGCGCCTTCGCCTGCACCGACGCCGGCACCCGCTCCGCCTCCCGCACCTGCACCCGCGCCCGCGCCGGCCCCAGCGCCTGCGCCTTCGCAGGCACCGGTGAGCTTCGCCAACGTCGCCGTGCATGACCCCTCGGTCATCCGCACCGACGGCACCTTCTACGTCTTCGGCTCCCATCTCGCCGCGGCCAAGACGACGGACCTGATGAACTGGACCAAAGTGGCCGATGGCGTCAACGACGCCAACGCGCTGTTCGGCAACAAGGTCACGACGGCCCTGGCGGATACCTTCGCCTGGGCCCAGGTCACCGACCTGTGGGCGCCCGACGTCGCAAGGCTCGACGACGGCAAGTTCTACATGTATTACTGCGCCTGCAAGGGCGACTCTCCGCGTTCGGCGCTGGGCGTGGCCGTGGCCGACAAGGTGGACGGCCCCTACGTCAACAAGCAGATCCTGCTGAAATCGGGCATGTGGGGGCTGCCCAGCGAGGACGGCACGGTCTATGACGCGACCGTCCACCCCAACGTCGTCGACCCCCAGGTGTTCAAGGACGCAACGGGCAAGCTGTGGATGATCTACGGCTCCTACTCGGGCGGCCTGTTCATCCTGCAGCTGAACGCGACGACCGGCCTGCCGCTGCCGGGCCAGGGCTACGGCAGGCACCTGATGGGCGGCAACCATGCGCGCATTGAAGGGGCCTACGTTCTCTACAGCCCGCAGAGCCAGTACTACTACCTGTTCACGTCCTTCGGCGGCCTGGATGCGGCCGGCGGCTACAACGTCCGCGTGACGCGGTCCCTGCAACCCGATGGGCCCTACGTGGATGGTGCCGGCACCGACATGGCCACCGTCAAGGGTGCGGCCGGCACGGTCTTTGACGACGCCAGCATCACGCCGCACGGCATGAAGCTGATGGGCGGCCACCAGTTCGCCAACGCGGCCGGCGAGACCGGCACGGCGCTGGGCTATGTCTCGCCGGGCCACAACTCGGCCTACCACGACGCGGCCACCGGTCAGTACTTCATCATCTTTCACACGCGCTTCCCTGGCACCGGCGAGGTCCACGAGGTGCGGGTGCACGAGATGCATCTGAACGAGGACGGCTGGCTCGTCGTCGCGCCGCTGCGCTACGCGCCGCTGAGCCTGGCCACGCCGGCGCAGACGGCCGACGTCAGCGCCGCGCAGGCGGCCGGCAACTACAAGCTCGTCAACCATGGCAAGGACATCACGGCAGTGAGCAAGACTTCGATCAACGTCACGCTGAACGCCGATGGCACGCTCGGCGGCGGCATGACAGGCAACTGGATGCACAAGGGCAGCAACAAACTGAGTGTGGTGAGCGGCGGAGCGACCTATGCCGGCGTACTGTCCCGGCAATGGAACACCAACTCCAGCGCATTCGTCGTGACCTTCAGCGCGCTGTCCTCCGGCGGCGTGTCGCTGTGGGCGGTTCGCACAGGGAGCTCGCAATGAAACGCCTTCTCGCCATCTTCGCCCTCGCGCTGTGTGCCCACGGCGCGCATGCGGCGACGCAAGCCTTTGCGCTGGATCGTGTACGTCTACAGGACGGGCCGTTCCTCGACGCGCAGAGCACCGACCTGCGCTACCTGATGGCGCTCGACCCCGAGCGCCTGCTGGCGCCCTTCCGCCGCGAGGCCGGCCTGCCGGTGCCTACGCCCAGCTACGGCAATTGGGAGTCCCACGGCCTGGACGGTCACATGGGCGGCCACTATGTTTCAGCGCTGGCGCTGATGTGGGCCTCCACCGGCGACGCTGAGGTCAAGAAGCGACTGGACTACTTCATCGCCGAACTCAAGCGCTGCCAGGACAAGCTCGGCAACGGCTACATCGGCGGCGTTCCCGACGGCGCCAAGGCTTGGGGCCAGGTGGCCGCGGGCGAGCTCAAGGTCGAAAGCTTCGGACTCAACGGGCGCTGGGTGCCCTGGTACAACCTCCACAAGACGTTCGCCGGCCTGCGCGACGCCTGGGTGCACGCCGGCAATGCCGACGCCAAGGCCATGCTCGTGCGCCTGAGCGACTGGGCGCTGCGCCTGACCACGCCGCTGAGCGACGCGCAGATGCAGGACATGTTGCGCGCCGAGCACGGCGGCATGAACGAGGTGCTGGCCGACGTGGCCGAGATGACCGGCGACCTGCGCTACCTGGCGCTGGCGCGGCGCTTCTCGCACCGGGCCATCCTGCAGCCGCTCGCGGCCGGCCAGGACAAGCTCACCGGCCTGCATGCCAACACGCAGATCCCCAAGGTCATCGGCTTTGCGCGCATCGCGCAGCAGGCTGGCGAGGACGAGGGCTGGCGCGCGGCGGAGTTCTTCTGGCGCACCGTCGTCGAAAAGCGCAGCGTGGCGATCGGCGGCAACAGCGTCAAGGAGCACTTCCATCCGGCCGACGACTTCAAGCCGATGCTCGACGCGGTGGAAGGCCCCGAGACCTGCAACAGCTACAACATGCTCAAGCTGACCGCGCTGCTGGCGCAGGCCCGGCCGAAGCAGGGCGCGGGAACGGGCAAGTACGCCGACTACTACGAGCGCACGCTCTACAACCACATCCTCGCGTCCCAGCACCCGGGCGATGGCGGCTTGGTCTACTTCACGCCGATGCGGCCGCAGCACTACCGCGTCTACTCCAAGGTGGACGACAGCATGTGGTGCTGCGTGGGCTCCGGCATCGAGAGCCACGCGCGTCACGGCGAGTTCATCTACGCGCATGAGGGCGACGACGCACTGGTCGTCAACCTCTTCGTCGCCTCCAAGCTGGACTGGCGCGAGCGCGGCATCAAGCTCACGCAGTCCACCCGGTTCCCCGACGAGTCGCGCACGCGGCTGACGGTGGACGGCGCCGGCAGCTTCGCGCTCAAGGTTCGCTACCCCGGTTGGGTCGCGCCCGGCGCGCTGAGGGTCAAGCTGAACGGCAACCCCGTCAAGGTGACGGCCAAGCCCGGCGACTATGTCGAACTGCGCCGCGACTGGAAGGCCGGCGACCGGGTCGACATCGAGCTGCCCATGCGCACGACGCTGGAGCCCATGCCCGGCCTGAAGAACTACGTCGCCGTGCTGCACGGCCCCATCGTGCTGGCCGCCAAGACGCCGCAGCCGGGCGAGACGCTGAACTTCATGGCCGACAGCGCGCGTGGGGACCAAGTCCCGGCCGGCGCCGTTTGCCCGCAGGACAGCGCGCCGGTGTTCGTCAGCGACAAGGCCGACTTCATCCGCCGCTTCAAGCCCGTGCCCGGCCAGCCGCTCACCTTTACCGCGCCCGACCTCATCCAGGGTGGCAAGGACGCGGACAAGCTGCAGCTCATCCCCTTCTTCCGCCTGCACGACTCGCGTTACATGGTCTATTGGGCGCGGTCCACGCCGGCCCAGCAGAGCCTGATGCGTGCCGAGCTGGCCAAGGCCGAGGAAGAGCGCCTGGCGCTGGACGCGCAGACCATCGACCAGGTCGCCCCGGGCGAGCAGCAGCCCGAGTCCGACCACAGCTTCCAGGGCGAGGGCGCCGAAACCGGCATCGCGCCGGCCGGCCGCTGGCGGCATGCGAAGCAGTGGTTCGGCTACACGCTGAACGACCCGCAGGCACAGGGCCGGCTGCTGCGCCTGATGCTGGCCAGCGGCGATGCGGGCCGGCGCTTTGACGTGGTCGTCAACGGCCGTGTCGTCGCCGAGCTGGCGCTGGCCTCCGAAGCCCAGCCGCTGTATGCCCGCGAAGTGCCACTGCCGCCCGATCTCGTCGCTGCCGCAGGCGGCAAGCTGGAGGTGCGCTTCGTTGCCAAGCCGGGTTCCCTCGCCGGTGGCCTCTACGGCCTGAGGCTGTTGCGTTGACTGATGGCAGCGGCGCAATGTTGCTGCTCATGGACAAGCGCCTGGCCTTGCGTTGTTGGCACCACGTTCGCGGCGCAGATGCCGCGAACCTCACACATAAGCGCCCGCAAGCGCAGTTTCACTCACGGACCATCCTGCCCATGACCTCGAACATTCCATCGCACAGCGCCGCCATGCCCATCGTGCAACGCCGCTTCCGCCTCTCCCGCCTGGTGTCGCTGGTTGCGCTGATCGCCCCGCTGGCGATGGCGCAGACCACCGTCAGGATCGACCTCACCAAGCCTGGCCTGCCGGTCAGCCCGACCCTGTACGGTTTGATGACCGAGGAGATCAACTTCTCCTACGACGGCGGCCTGTATGCGGAACTGGTGCGCAACCGCGCCTTCAAGAATCACGGCTACACGCCGGAACACTGGTCGCTGGTGCAGGACGCCGGCGGCAGCGCCGCGATGGCGCTCGACGAGCGTTACCCGGTCGCCGGCACTGCCCTGACGACCAGTCTGCGGATCGACGCCGAGAACGCTTCGCCGGGTCACCGTGTCGGTATCGCCAATGCGGGCTACTGGGGCATCCCTGTCACGCCGAACACCAGCTACCGCGCCAGCTTCTACGCCAAGACGTCCGGCGCCGCCGGCGTGCCGCTGACCATTAGCATTGAAGGCGTCGACGGCAAGACCGTCTACGCCCAGGCCGAAGGCGGCCGCATCGACGGCCAATGGAAGCGCTACAGCGTCACCCTCACCACCGGTGCGAACGTCAAGCCGACCGCCGAAGCGCGCCTGGTGCTTGCCACCGAAAGCCCGGGCAAGGTGTGGTTCAACCTGGTGTCGCTGTTCCCGCCGACCCACAAGGACCGGCCGAACGGCCTGCGACCCGACCTGATGCAAAAGATGATCGACATGAAGCCGGGCTTCCTGCGCTTCCCCGGCGGGAACTATGTCGAAGGCGGCAGCGTGACGAACCGCTTCAAGTGGAAGGAAACGCTGGGCCCGATCGACCAGCGCCCAGGCAATCCCGGCACCTGGGGCTACCGCTCCACCGACGGCATGGGGCTGCTCGAATTTCTGCTGTGGTGCGAGGACATGAAGGCCGAGCCGGTGCTGGCGGTGTTCGCCGGCTACGCGCTCAACGGCGAGTCCGTCCCAGTCGGCAAGGAACTGCAGCCCTTCGTCCAGGACGCGCTCGACGAAATCGAATATGTGACCGGCGACGTGAGCACGAAGTGGGGCGCCAAGCGCGCCAAGGACGGCCATCCGGCGCCGTTCAAGCTGCGCTATGTCGAGATCGGCAACGAGGATGGCTTCGAGAAGAACAAGACCTACGACGGCCGCTACACCCAGTTCCACGACGCCATCAAGAAGAAGTACCCGAAGATCAAGCTGATCTCCACGGTCAATGGCAAGGACTGGCTGGGCCAGCAACAGAAGTTGTCCAGCCGGGTGCCCGACCTGATCGACGAGCACTACTACTACAACCCGATGGAGATGATGAACGACGCCGCGCGCTATGACAGTTATGCGCGCAGCGGGCCGAAGGTCTTCATCGGCGAATGGGCGGGGCAGGAAGGCTCGCCGACCACCAACCTGCACGGCGCACTGGCCGATGCCGCCTTCATGGCCGGCATGGAGCGCAATGCCGACATCGTCGAGATGTCCTGCTACGCGCCGCTGTTTGTGAACGTGAACCCGGGCGGCATGCAGTGGCAGTACAACCTGATCGGCTACAACGCGCAGTCCAGCTACGGTTCGCCGTCGTACTACGCGCAAAAGATGTTCAGCAACTATCTGGGCAATGTTTCGCTGCCGGTGCACGCCGAGAAGGTCAGCACGCAAACCTGGCAGCAGCAGCCCAAGAAGGAGACGCCGCAGGACGTGCCGCCGGCCAGGCAGGTGCCGACGATGTTCTTCTCGGCGACCAAGTCGGACCAGCGCGGCGAGATCTACCTGAAAGTCGTCAACGCGATCGGCAACGCGCAGACGGTGCAGGTCGACCTGGCCGGCGCCGCCAAGGTGGCGGCCGAAGGCGAGGCCATCGTACTGAGCTCGGCGCACAAGGAAGACACCAACACCATCACCGAGCCGACCAAGGTGGTGCCGGTGACGAGCAAGGCGAGCGGGCTCGGCAAGCAGTTCAGCTACAGCTTCGCGCCGTATTCTGTGACGGTGCTGGTGCTGTCGACCAAATAGGCCGCCAGTACCGCGTGGACGCGCTGTGTCGGTTCCTTTGTTTACCTGGCCTTTCCGACACAGCCGCGGCGACCGCGCCAGGCCGCTCGGCCAGAGGTGAGAGACTGGCCCATACCGAAATCGACATGGCTTGACGGAGAAATGTCATTGGTCGCGCATCACTGGCCTTCCTACCATCGGCTGTCACAAGACCCCAGATGGAGACAACCATGAGAATTCTGCGTCGCAGCCTGCTGGCCGCCGCTTTGCTGACCCCTGCGTTCAGCGCCCTCGCCGCCCCGCTCGTCATGGGCTTCTCCCAGGTGGGCGCCGAAAGCGAATGGCGCACCGCCAACTCCGCTTCCATCAAGGCCGCGGCCAAGGACGCCGGCATCACGCTGAAGTTTGCCGACGCMCAGCAGAAGCAGGAGAACCAGRTCAAGGCMATCCGCAGCTACATCGCCCAGAAGGTCGACGTCATCGCCTTCTCGCCGGTCGTCGAATCCGGCTGGGACACGGTGCTCAAGGAAGCCAAGACGGCCGGCATCCCCGTCATCCTGACCGACCGCGCCGTCAAGGTGGCCGATCCGTCGCTGTACGTCACCTTCATCGGCTCGGACTTCGTCGAAGAAGGCCGCAAGGCAGCCAAGTGGTTGCTCGAGCGCGCTGCCAAGACGCCTGGCGCTTCGCTGAACATCGTCGAGCTGCAGGGCACCGTGGGCTCGGCGCCCGCGATCGACCGCAAGAAGGGCTTCGAGGAGGTCATCAAGACCAACCCCAAGCTGCAGATCATCCGTTCGCAGTCGGGTGAGTTCACGCGCGCCAAGGGCAAGGAAGTGATGGAGTCCTTCCTGAAGCAGCGCGACAAGAAGATCGACGTGCTGTACGCGCACAACGACGACATGGCGATCGGTGCCATCCAGGCGATTGAAGAGGCCGGGCTCAAGCCCGGTCAGGACATTGCCATCGTGTCGATCGACGGCGTGCGCGGTGCCTTCGAAGCGATGAAGGCCGGCAAGCTCAACGTGACGGTGGAGTGCAATCCGCTGCTGGGCCCGCAGCTGATGCAGCTGGCCAAGGACGTGGTCGCCAAGAAGCCGGTAGAGAAGCGCATCACCGTGACGGAGGGCGTGTACACGGCGGATCAGGCGGCCAAGGAATTGCCGAACCGGAAGTACTGAGTGAGGACCGAGGACAGGACCTGCGTCCTGTCCGACGCCTTACGAAGGACCCGGCGCCTGCAAGCGCCGTGGCTTGAGAACGCGAAACCATGATTCCCCAAAGAACCGCCGAGCCCGTGCTGGAGCTCTCCGGCATCCACAAAGGCTTCCCCGGCGTCAAGGCGCTCAGCGACGTCAGCCTGCGCTTGTTCCCCGGCGAGGTTCATGCGCTGATGGGCCAGAACGGCGCCGGCAAGTCCACGCTGATCAAGGTGCTGACCGGCCTGTACACGCCCGAAGCCGGCGTGATCAGACTCGGCGGCGAGACCATCGCCCCGCGCCGCACCGAAGAAGCCCAAGCCCTCGGCATCCAGACCGTCTACCAGGAGGTCAACCTCTGCACCAACCTCAGCGTCGCAGAGAACATCTGCGCCGGGCGCTTCCCGCGCCGCTGGGGTCGCATCGACTGGTCTGCGGTGAACGCCGAAGCCAAACGAGTGCTCGCCCAGATGGACCTCGACATCGACGTGACCACGCCGCTGTCGCGCTACTCGCTGTCCGTCCAGCAAATGGTGGCCATCGCCCGCGCGCTGCGCGTGCAGGCCCGCGTGCTCATCCTGGACGAGCCCACCTCCAGCCTCGACGACGCGGCCGTGCAGCGCCTCTTCACCGTGCTGCGCCGCCTGCGCGAGCAGGGCCTGGCCATCCTCTTCGTCACCCACTTCCTCGACCAGACCTACGCACTGGCCGACCGCATCACGGTCATGCGCAATGGCGAGACCGAGGGCGAGTACCTGGCGAGCGACCTCAGCCGTCTGGCCCTCGTCAACAAGATGGTGGGCGCGCCGCCCGACCAGCAACCCACCCGCCTGGACAGCCGCGCCCCGAACACCGGCGCCGCGGTGTTGAAGGCGCAAGGGCTGACCCGGCGCGGCGCGCTGCACCCGCTCGACCTGGAGCTCAAGCGCGGCGAGGTGTTGGGCCTGGCCGGCCTGCTGGGCTCCGGCCGCACCGAGGCCGCGCGCCTGCTGTTCGGCGCCGACGCCGCCGATGCGGGTCATGTGGAAACCGAAGGCCGTACGGGCCGCTGGCACTCGCCGCGCGAGGCCATCGCTGCCGGCATCGCCTTCTGCTCCGAGGACCGCAAGCACGAAGGCGCCATCCTCGACCTCTCGGTGCGCGAGAACATCCTGCTCGCGCTGCAGGCCCGGCACGGCCTGGGCCTCGTCATGAGCCGTGAAGCGCAGCAGGCCCTGGCCGACGACTACATCAAGCGCCTGGGCATCAAGACGCCGAGCGCCGACACGCCCATCGGGCAACTCAGCGGCGGCAACCAGCAGAAGGCCCTGCTGGCGCGCTGGCTGGCCACGAATCCGGCCGTGCTCATCCTCGACGAGCCCACCCGAGGCATCGACGTGCGCGCCAAGGAAGACCTGATGGATGCCGTGCGCGCCCTGGCCCACAAGGAAGACGGCAGTGGCATGTCCATCCTCTTCATCTCGTCTGAGTTGCCCGAGGTCCTGCATTGCAGCGACCGCGTCCTCGTGATGCGCGACCGCCGCGCCGCCGGCGAATACCGCCGCGGCGAGCTGGACGAACGCAGCGTGCTTGAAGTCATCGCCGCGGAGCCTGTCTCGGCTGCGGCCTGAGCGTGTCCAACATGAATCACCCCACCGTCCCCGCGCTGCGCGCCGCCCTGGCCACCCTGACCCTGCTCTGCCTGGCGGCACTCACACCGGCCGCGCTCGCGCAGTCGCCGACCGGTCTTGACGCCCAGGGCCAGGCACAGCGCCAGCCACTGACGCCCGACGCACGCGGCTTTGCGTGGACGCCGCTGGCCGCAGGCGCCCAGGTGCAGCTCGGCGCGCTGACCCGCAACATCTTGTTCTACGGGCCAGGCCTCGTCCGCGTGACGGCTCACCTGGGCCAGAGCCATGCCACCCAGCCCAGCCTGGTGGTCGTGGCCGCGCCGCAGGCCGTGCCGCTGGACGTGAAGGAGTCTGCCGACGCGTTGGTGCTGACCAGCGCGGCCGTGCGTGTGGAGATCGACAAGCGCAGCGGAGCCCTCGCCTTCTACCGGCCTGATGGCAGCCTGTTCACCCGCGAGCAGGCGCCCGCCGCGCTCAAGGCCATCGAGATATCCGGCGCGCCGACCTACGCGATGACCCAGGCCTTCAGCCTCACGGCCGACGAGTCGCTCTACGGCCTGGGCCAGTACAACGAGTCCTACATGGACTACCGCGGCCGTGACGTGCTGATGGTGCAGACCAACATCGGCACCGTCCTGCCCTTCATGATCTCGACGCGGCGTTGGGGCGTGCTGTGGGACGTCTATTCCAAGATGCGCTTCACCGACGACGCGCAGGGCGCCCGCTTCTGGGCCGAGAGCGCGCCGGCCGGCGCCGACTACTACCTCGTCGCCGGCACGACGATGGACGACCTGATGGCGGGCTACCGCCAGCTCACCGGCGCGGCGCCGCTGTTCCCGAAGAGCGCCCTGGGCCTGTTCATGAGCAAGGAGCGCTACAAGACGCAGCAGCAGTTGCTCGACGTCGCGAAGCGCTTCCGTGCCGACCACTTCCCGCTCGACACCATCGTGCAGGACTGGCAGTACTGGGGCGGCGACAAGGACGGCACCTGGAGCGGCATGACCTGGAACGCCGAGCGCTTCCCCGACCCGCGCGGCATGGTCGACACGCTGCACCGCGAACTGAACACCAAGCTGATGGTGTCCATCTGGCCCTCGATCGGTGACGACACGGCACTTGCCAAAGAGCTCGACGCCAAGGGCTTGCGCTTCGCGCCCAAGCACTGGATTTCCGGCAAGGCGCAGGTCTACGACGCCTTCAGCGCCGAAGGCCGGGCCATCTATTTCAAGCACACCAAGAAGGGCCTGTTCGACATCGGCGTGGACGCGCTGTGGATGGACGGCACCGAGGTCGAGGTGGGCGGCGCCGCGCATGACCCCGGCGAGGTCGAGGCCGACATCAAGCGCCTCGGCCGCAATGCCATGGGCGACTTCACGCGCTACCTCAACGTCTACAGCCTGGTCACGACGCGCGGCGTCTATGAAGGCCAGCGCGCCAGCAGCAACAAGCGCGCGATGACGCTGACCCGCTCCGCCTGGGCCGGCCAGCAGCGCTACGCCGCGCTCCCCTGGTCGGGCGACACGACGGCCAGCTGGGCGACGCTGCGCGCGCAGATCGCCGGCGGCCTGAACGTCGGCATGGCCGGCACGCCTTACTGGTCGCAGGACACCGGCGGCTTCTTCGTGCCCTACCCGGGCGGCGAGCGCAACCCGGCCTGGCGCGAGCTGTACGCGCGCTGGAACCAGTTCGGCATCTTCAACCCCATCTACCGCATCCACGGCACGGACGTCGAACGCGAGCCCTATCTGTACAAGACGCTGGACCCGGCCGTCTACCGTTCGCTGTTGAGCGCCGCCCAGCTGCGCTACCGGCTGCTGCCCTATCTCTACGGCCTGGCCTGGCGCGCCCACGACGAGGGCTACGTGATGATGCGCGGGCTGGCGATGGACTTCCCCGACGAGACCGCGCTGCGCAAGGTGGATGACACCTATATGTTCGGCCCCGCCTTCCTCGTGCAGCCCGTCACCCGGTCCACGCTCTATGCCGAGGTGCCGCCGGCTGCCACCATTCCCGCCAGCGCGCTGCGTACGCCTTCCGGCGAGCCGGGGCTGGCGCTGGAGTACTTCGCCGGCATGAATTTCGAGAAGCCGGCCAGCCGCACCGTAGACGGCCCGGTCGCCCACGACTGGCCGCCCGCGCCGCTGGGCAGCGTGCCGCCCGGCCTGCAGAGCCTGAACCAGTTCTCGGCGCGCTGGCAGGGCACGCTCGTCGTGCCCGAATCGGGTGAGTACGAGATCGGCGTCGAGGGCGACGACGGCTTCCGCCTGTGGCTGGACGACAAGCTCCTGGTCGACGACTGGAAGAACGGCGCCGCGCGCTTCGAGGGCAAGCGCGTCATGCTGAACGCCGGCCAGGCCGTCAAGCTGCGTATCGAGTTCTACCAGGACGGCGGCGGGCGCAAGCTGCGCCTGGCCTGGCGCACGCCCGGCCAGCTGCTGGCGCTTGCCGACGAGCAACGCCACATCGACAAGCGCCAGGCCACGCTGCTGCCGGCGGGCGCCGCGTGGTTCGACTTCTGGAGCGGCCGCCGCCACGCCGGCGGCGAGACCGTGTCCCGCGAGTACCCGCTGGACCAGTTCCCGCTGTTCGTGCGCGCCGGCAGCATCGTGCCGATGGGCCCGGTCATCGAGCATGTCGGTCAGCGGCCCGATGCACCCATCGAGCTGCGCATCTACCCCGGTGCCGACGCACAGTTCACTCTCTACGAGGATGACGGTGAGACCTACCGTTACGAGAGCGGCGAGCGCGCCACCGTCACACTGCGCTGGGACGACGCCCGGGGCGTGCTGGACGTTGGCGCACGCGACGGCCGCTTCCCCGGCCTCGTCGAGCAACGCCGCTTCGACGTGACGCTGGTCGACGCGCCCGGCCGCAGTGCAAAGACCCGGTCCGTCCTTTACCGCGGCAAGGCGACGGCGCTGCATTTCCCGAGTCCATGAGTTCTCCCGCCCTCGCCATGTCTTCTCCTCCCGCGCCCGCTGCCTTCTGGCGCCATCCCCTGCTGAGGCCGCTGGCCGCGCTGGCACTGCTGCTGCTCGTCGCGGCCGTCTTCGTGCCCGGCTTCCTGCACCTCGAGATCAAGGACGGCCACCTCTACGGCAGCCTGGTCGACATCCTGCACCGCGCCGCACCGCTGATGCTCGCCGCTTTGGGCATGACCCTCGTCATCGCCACGCGCGGCATCGACGTGTCGGTGGGCGCCGTCGTCGCCATCGCCGGCACCGTGGGCTGCGTGCTGGTCGGCTCGCACGGCCTGGCCATTGCTTTCGCGGCGGCCCTCGGCGCTGCCCTGCTGTGCGGCCTGTGGAACGGCCTGCTCGTGTCCGCCCTGGGCCTGCAGCCCATCATCGCGACGCTGATCCTGATGGTCGCCGGCCGCGGCCTGGCGCAGCTGCTGACCGACGGCCAGATCATCACCGTCTACGAACCCGCCAGCTTCTTCTGGCTCGGCGGCGGCTATCTGCTCGGCCTGCCGGTGTCGCTGTTCATCGTCGCCGTCGTCGGCGGCCTCACCGCGTTGCTGATGAAGCGAACGGCGCTGGGCCTGTTCATCCAGACCGTCGGCATCAACCCCGTCGCCGCGCGCCTGGCCGGCGTGCGCACGGCGGCCATCGTCTTCTTCGTCTACGTCTACTGCAGCCTCGGCGCGGGGCTGGCGGGGCTGATGATCTCGTCCAACATCAAGAGCGCCGACGCCAACAACGCCGGCCTGCTGCTGGAGCTGGACGCCATCCTCGCCGTCACCCTCGGCGGCGGGCAATTGAGCGGCGGCAAGTTCAGCCTGGCCGGCAGCCTCATCGGCGCGCTAATCATCCAGACGCTGACCTCCACCATCTATGCGATGGGCGTGCCGCCGCAGGTCACCATGGTCGTCAAGGCCGTCGTCGTGTTCGCGGTCTGCATCTCGCAGTCCTCGGCCTGGTCGACCTGGAGGAAGGCATGAAAGCCTTGCGTGCGGCCATGGCCGCCCCCTCCTTCACCAGCTGGGTCAGCGTCGTGCTGATGGCCGTGCTCTTCATCGCCGGCGCTGCCAATTACACGGGCTTTGCATCGACGCAGGTCGTCTCCAACCTGCTCATCGACAACGCCTTCCTGCTCGTCATCGCGGTGGGCATGAGCTTCGTCATCCTGTCCGGCGGCATCGACCTGTCGGTGGGCTCGGTGCTGGCGCTCACCACCATGGTCGCCGCCTGGCTGCTGCAGGTGGCGCACTGGCCGGCGGAGCTGGTCATCGTCATCGTGCTGCTCGGCGGCGCGGCCTTCGGCGCGCTGCAGGGCCTCGTCATCCATGTGTTCAAGCTGCAGGCCTTCATCGTCACGCTGGCCGGCATGTTCCTGGCGCGCGGCCTGTGCTTCCTCATCAGCGTGGACAGCATCACCATCGACGCGCCGCTGTTCGTCTCCCTGTCACAGACGCAGATCCCGCTCTTTGCAGGCGCCTTCCTGTCGCCCGGCGCGGTCATCGCCCTCGTCGTGCTCGGTGTCGGCCTGTGGGTCGCGCACTACACCGCCTTCGGCCGCACCGTCTACGCACTGGGCGGCAGCGAAGCCTCGGCGCTGATGATGGGCCTCAACGTCGGCCGCACCAAGGTCGCCGTCTATGCGCTGAGCGGCTTCTGCGCCTCGCTGGCCGGCCTGCTGTTCGCCTTTTACATGCTGAGCGGCTACGGCCAGCATGCCCAGGGCGTGGAGCTGGATGCGATCGCCGCGGTCGTCATCGGCGGCACCGTGCTGACGGGCGGTTATGGCTATGTAGCCGGCGCGTTGTCGGGCGTGCTGGTGCTCGGCCTGATCCAGACGCTGATCGCATTCGACGGCACGCTCAGCTCCTGGTGGACCAAGATCGTCATCGGCGCCCTGCTCTTCGTCTTCTGCGCCGTGCAGCGCCTGCTGTCCCTGAAGAAGGTTGCTGCCTGATGCTCAAGAGGCGGTCTCTCGATCGCGCTGTGGCCTTGACGTGCGCCAGGCTCAAGGCCAACGGGCCATGGAGCTGCGCCCATTCGTCGCCTGGCTGCAAACCATGAAAGTCCCGCGCCGCGCGCTGCTGTTCTGGCTGGCGTTTTGCGGTGCAGCGATGGCCGACCCCGCACCGCTGGGCGAGCGTGGCCGGCTGATCTTCAGCGATGACTTCAAGCAGGCGCTGGACCCGGCCACCTGGGTCGCGGAGATCGAGGCAAAGCCCGGCTCGACGGTTCGCACCGAGAACGGCCACCTCGTCCTCGACACAGCCGGCGGCGTGACCGTCTGGCTGAACCGGCGCCTGAACGGCAACTTCCTCATCGAATACCGCCGCCGCATCGTCCTGCAGGGCGGCGCCAACGACAGGCTCAGCGACCTCAACCAGTTCTGGATGGCGACCGGTGCCGGTGGCGGCTCCCCGCTGGGCCGCAATGGCGCGTTCGAGTCCTATGACGCCTTGAGCCTGTACTACTTCGGCATCGGCGGCAACGGCAACACCAGCACACGGCTGCGCAAGTACGGCGACGGCCAGCGCGTGTTGTTGCAGGAGCGGCTGGACGCCGAACACCTGCTCAAACCCAACCACGACTACCTCGTCCAGACCCTCGTCAAGGACGGTCGCTCAACTGTCTACGTCGACGGCCAGCTGCTCTTCGAGCACCGCGACGAGAGCCCGCTGCGCGAGGGCTGGTTCGGCCTGCGCAGCACCTGGTCGCGCCAGCAGGTCGGTGCGCTGCGCATCTACGCGCTGGACTGAGTTAGCCTGCGCAGCGATGCGCTACCTGATCTTCGATTTCAGCGACGGCGACGACGGCATCGCCACGCTGGAGGCCATGGCCTCGACGCGAGCCGAGGAGCACAGCCGCGTGCTGGCCGAGGCTCAGCAGGTGCTGGACTGGGCGCACAGCCGCTTCCCTGGTCGCCACGGTCCGGTCGAGGACGGCCAGGCCTGGGACCACGAGCTGCTCGTGCAGCAGGAGGAGGGCGGTTGGCTGACCGTCACGCTGACGCTGAGCGCGTCGGCGGAATTTCTCGAGGCATTCCTGGCGGTCTACGGCGAGGCCGAGGACTGAACGCCTTCAACCTTGCAGGCCGCGCCCGCGCTTTGCATGCGCGGACTGTCAGACAGGCGTCGCCGAGCCCGCGGGGGCTCAGCTCGGTCCAGCCTAACCCTTGAGCGTCTGCTCCAGCACGTGCAGCTGCTGGTTCAGCTCGGTGTTCTTCTGGCGCTCGGCGCCGATCTTGCGCACCGCGTGCAGCACGGTCGTGTGGTCCCGCCCGCCGAAGAGTTCGCCGATCTCGGGCAGGCTCTTCTGCGTCATCTCCTTGGCCAGGTACATCGCAATCTGGCGCGGCCGGGCGATGCTGGCCGGGCGCTTCTTGGAGTACATGTCGGCGATCTTGATCTTGTAGAAGTCGGCCACCGTCTTCTGGATGTTCTCGACACCGATCTGGCGGTTCTGGATGGACAGCAGATCCTTCAGCGCCTCGCGGGCCAAGGTGATGCTGATCTCCTTGTGCGAGAACTTGGCATAGGCCAGCACCTTGCGCAGCGCGCCTTCGAGCTCGCGCACATTGGCGCGCACGTTCTTGGCGACGAAGAAGGCGACGTCCTCGGGCATGGGCGTGCCCTCGGCCTCGGCCTTCTTGATCAGGATGGCGACGCGCATCTCCAGCTCGGGCGGCTCGATGGCCACCGTCAGGCCGGCGTCGAAGCGACTGGTGAGGCGCTCGTCGATGTCCACCAGCCCCTTGGGGTAGGTGTCCGACGTCATGATGATGTGCGCCTTCTTGGCCAGCAGCGCCTCGAAGGCGTTGAAGAACTCCTCCTGCGTGCGGTCCTTGCCGGCGAAGAACTGCACGTCATCGATCAGCAGCAGGTCCAGCGAGTGGTACTTGGCCTTGAGCTCGTCGAAAGTCTTGCGCTGGTAGTTCTTGACGACGTCGGAGATGAACTGCTCGGCGTGCAGATAGAGCACGCGGGCGTCCGGGCGGTCCTTCAGCAGCGCGTTGCCCACGGCGTGGATCAGGTGGGTCTTGCCCAGGCCGACGCCGCCGTAGATGAACAGGGGGTTGTAGGTCACGCCCGGCGCGCCGGCGACGTGAAGTGCGGCCGTGCGCGCCATCTGGTTGGCGCGGCCGGGCACCAGCGTGTCGAAGGTCAGCTGCGGATTGATGCGGTGCTTGGCCGAGGCGGGCGCCTGCGAGGGCAGCATGATGGTGCTGGCCGGGGGCGCGCTGACGGGCCGCAGCGCGGCGCTCGGTTCGGCCGCAAACGCCGACGGCTGCTGAGGTGCCTGAGCGGCGCCCGACATCGAGCTGGGCACGGTGATGGGCACACTCGACGCATCGCGCGCAACCAGGGACAGCTCCAGCCGCGTCGGGCGGCCGGCCAATTCGGTCAGGATGGCTTCGATGCGGGCCGCGTACTGACGGCGGATCCAGTCGCGCTTGAAGTGGTTGGGCACCTTCAGCGTCGCCACGAGGGCGCTGTCGGCGGCTTCGCCAGACACCGTGGCGGGTGGCAGCGGGCGAATCCAGGTGTTGAACTGCTGTTCAGGCAGCTCGGTGGCCAGGCGCTCGCAGCCCCGCCGCCAAAGCTCTGACGCCCAATCCGGCGAATTCATGCCCTCTAAGCCCGTCATCACGCCCGTCTTCAAAGCCTGCACCCCATCCACCGTATGTTCTTCTTCGCTCATTGTGGAAAACTTCTTTTCGAGCGGCTGGATTGTACGGACCCGAGGCCACCGAAGGACGGGTTATCCACAGAATTTGGCAGGGGGTCAATCCCTGGCAAACCCGGCTTGAGACTGGCGACTTATTGACCGAGTCGGCGGGTTCTGCTGTAATGCCGGGTTTTCGCGCATTGCCGGCCGGTTGCGACTGGTTCGCCATGCGCTTTTCTTGCCGGATACGAACCGGCCATTCTTGCCGGGTGTCAAAACCGGCCTTCTTGCCGGGTGCCAACCGCTGTGCCCGGCCTGCACAAACCCTCCAAAGAGGTTTCCCATGAAGCGTACCTACCAAGCCTCCAAGACCCGCCGCGCCCGTACCCACGGTTTCCTGGTGCGCATGAAGACCCGCGGTGGCCGTGCCGTCATCGCCGCACGCCGCGCCAAGGGCCGCAAGCGCCTGGCCGTCTAAGCCGCGCGACGACGCCACCCGTGCGTCGTCAGCCTGTCGGGCACCCGATGATCGGCAAGCTGCAGCGCCCGGTGGACTTTGAGCGTGTGCTCGGCAGACAAAGCCGGGCCCGCAGCGCGCATTTCGCGCTGCACCATCTCTCGGCCAACCCGGCGCCCAGCGCTTGGCGTGCCGCCAAGTTGCGCACAGCCTCAGTCGAGTTATCAACAGGCGAATCACAGCCTGTTCACAACCCTGTGGAACAGAACCCGCCCATTGCGCCTGAAGGCTGCTGGGTGGGCATCGTCGTTCCCAAGCGGCATGCCAAGCGCTCGGTGACGCGCCAGCTCTTGAAGCGCCAGATCCGCGCCGCATTTGCTGCAGCGACCGGCATGCCGCCGGGTTTGTGGGTTGTCCGCTTGCGCGCTCCGTTTGACCGCCAGAAGTTCCCCAGCGCCGCTTCCGACGCGCTGCGCCAAGCTGCCCGAGCCGAGCTGGCTCAGCTTCTGGATAAAGCCATGGCGTCCAAGCCGGGCACGAAGACGTGAAGCCGAGCTGGCCCGCCCGCGCTTTGATGGCCATCGTGCGCGGCTACCGCCTCATGCTCAGCCCCTGGCTGGGCAACGCCTGCCGCTTCGAGCCGACCTGCTCCCGCTACTCGCTGGGCGCACTTGAGAAACACGGTGCGCTGGCCGGCAGCTATCTGACCGTCCACCGCATCCTGCGCTGCCAGCCCTGGTGTAACGGCGGGCACGACCCCGTGCCTGACAATCCGCCGCGGCTGTTTTCCCGCCTCCTCTCTCCCCCCGTGACGCGCGCCTCCTGCGCGTCCTCTTCCTCGTCCGAGTCTCCTCATGACTGATATTCGCCGCACCGTGCTGTGGGTGGTGTTCACGATGTCTCTCGTCCTGCTCTGGGACGGTTGGCAAAAGCACAACGGGCATCCCTCGATGTTCAGCCCGACGCCCAAGACCGTGTCGACGGCACCGGCCGGACCTGCGTCGTCTGGCGTACCGGCAGCGACCGCTGCTGGCGGTACGGCTGCTGCCCAGGCGCCCACGACCGCCGCACCAGTGGCCGCGCCGTCCGAGCAGATCACCATCCGCACCGACGTGCTGACGGTCACGGTGGACACCCTGGGCGGCGACATCGTCCGCGCCGAGCTGCCCAAATACCTGACGTCGCCGGACCCGACCGTCACCGACCAGCTGCTGCAGATGGTGCATCTGCAGAAAAAGCCCGAGTTCACGCCCCAGCCGGTCGTGCTCTTCAATGAGGGCCAGCACTACCGGGCCCAGACCGGCCTGGTCAGCGCCCAGGGCCCGCTGCCTGCCCACACCACGCCGATGACGGCGGTGGCCGGCGAGCGCGAGCTCAAAGAGGGCCAGAACGAGGTCAAGCTGCGCCTGGAATCGGCCGAGGTCGGTGGCGTCAAGCTCATCAAGACCTTCACGTTCAAGCGCGGTGTCTACACGGTGGGCGTTACGCATGAAGTCGTCAACCACGGCGCCGCGCCCGTCACGCCGCAGGTCTATCTGCAGTTGGTGCGTGACGGCAGTACCGTCACCGGCGGCGCGGCTTTCACGCCCAGCTTCACGGGCCCGGCGGTCTACAACAGCAACACCAAGTTCAAGACGCTGAAGTTCGAGGACATCGACAAGGGCAAGGTCGACATCGAGAAGCAGGCCAACGACGGCTGGGTTTCGATGGTGCAGCATTACTTCGCCAGCGCCTGGCTCGTCAATGAAGCCGGCAATCGCGAGTTCTTCGTGCGCAAGCTACCTGGGCAGGCCGGCGTGCGCGGCGACGCCTACGCCACCGGCATGGTTTTCACGCTGCCCACGCTCGCACCCGACACCAGCGCGACCCAGCAGGCCACTCTCTTCGCCGGCCCGCAGGAGGAAAACAACCTCTCAGCACTGGCGCCGGGCCTGGAGCGCGTCAAGGACTACGGCATGCTGACCATCCTGGCCGAGCCGTTGTTCTGGCTGCTGGACAAGCTGCATGGCTTCATCGGCAACTGGGGCTGGACCATCGTTGCCCTGGTGCTGCTGCTCAAGATCGCGCTGTACAGCCTGAACGCCAGCGCCTACAAGTCCATGGCCCGCATGAAGGCCGTGGCGCCCCGCATCAACGAGATGAAGGAGCGCCTGAAGGACAAGCCGCAGGAAATGCAGCAGGAGATGATGAAGATCTACCGCGAGGAGAAGATCAACCCCATCGGCGGCTGCCTGCCCATCTTCCTGCAGATGCCCATCTTCATGGCCCTGTACTGGGTGCTGCTGTCCACCGTCGAGATGCGCCAGGCGCCGTGGACGCTGTGGATCACCGACCTGTCCGTGCGCGACCCCTACTTCATCCTGCCGCTGCTGATGATGGCGTCCAGCCTGTTCCAGGTCTGGCTCAACCCGCCGGCCGCCGATCCCATGCAGCAGAAGATGATGTGGATCATGCCCGTGGCCTTCGGCGTCATGTTCTTCGTCTTCCCGTCCGGCCTGGTGCTGTACTGGCTGACGAACAACATCCTGTCCATCGCCCAGCAGTGGCTGATCAACAAGCGATTGGGCGTGAACTGAATCACGTGAATCTGCACAGCCCCCGCACCCGGGGGCTTCTTTCTGCCCGGGGTTAGCAGTTCAATGGCTTCGCGGGGCAGAGAACACCGGCCCGGACGGGACTCACGAGAGCGCCCGAACCGAGCCTCCCCCGCGCCAACCTCTGATGCAGCCGCTCCTTCGAGCGGCTGTTTCTTTTTGCGCCGCGACAATTGCATTCATGCTCGCTCGTCACGCAGACACCATTGCTGCCATCGCCACCGCTCCCGGGCGCGGCGCCGTGGGCATCGTCCGCGTGTCGTCACCACAAGGCCTCGCGCCGCTCATTGAAGCCGTCTGCGGCCGCGCGCTGAAACCTCGCGAGGCGACCTACCTGCCGTTCCGCGATGAAGCCGGCGCGGCCATCGACCAGGGCCTGGCCCTGCACTTCCCGGCGCCGCATTCCTATACAGGCGAGCATGTGCTGGAACTGCAGGCCCATGGCGGCGCAGTCGTCATGCAGCTGCTGCTGGCGCGGGTCATCGAGGCCGGCGCGAGCGTTCGGCTTGCCGAACCGGGCGAGTTCACGCAGCGCGCTTTCCTGAACGGCAAGCTCGACCTCGCCCAGGCCGAGGCAGTGGCCGATCTCATCGATGCGAGTACGGAGGCTGCGGCGCGCAGCGCGAGCCGGGCGCTGGGCGGCGCGCTGTCGCACGAGGTCGGTGTGCTGCGCGACCAGCTCATCCAGTTGCGCATGCTCGTCGAGGCGACGCTGGACTTCCCGGAAGAGGAGATCGATTTCCTCGAAAAGGCCGATGCATTTGGCCGGCTGGACCGCCTGACCGCGCAACTGAGCGCCGTGCAGGCCCGCACGCGCCAGGGTGCGCTGCTGCGCGACGGCTTGAAGGTGGTGCTCGCCGGCCAGCCCAATGTCGGCAAGAGCTCGCTGCTGAATGCACTCGCCGGCGCCGAGCTCGCCATCGTCACGCCCATTCCCGGCACGACGCGCGACAAGGTCAGCCAGACCATCCAGATCGAAGGCGTACCCCTGCACATCACCGACACCGCCGGCCTGCGCGATGCGACGGCCGACGAGGTCGAGCGCATCGGCGTGGCGCGATCCTGGGACGCGATCGCGGACGCCGACGTCGTGCTCTTCCTGCACGACCTGGGCCGCGTCGGCCAGGCGACCTACGAGGCCGAGGACGAGCGCATCCGCGCGCGGCTGCTCGGTGTGGACGCAAGCCGCATCGTGCAGGTGTTCAACAAGGCCGACCTGGCTGGCGCGCCCGAAGGCGAGATTGCGCTGAGCCTGAAGACGGGCGAAGGCCTCGAAGCGCTGCGCCAGCGCCTGCTGCAGACGGCCGGCTGGCAAGCGGTGCCCGAAGGTTTGTTCATCGCTCGCGAGCGCCACGTGCAGGCCTTGGCGCGCACGGCTGAGCACCTGGCCTTGGCTCGCGAAGTTGCCGCTCAGCGCGACGCAGCGCTGGACTTGCTCGCCGAGGAGCTGCGCCTGGCCCACGATGCGCTGGGTGAAATCACCGGCGTGTTCTCGGCCGATGAGTTGCTCGGCGTCATCTTCAGCAGCTTTTGCATCGGCAAGTAGGGATTTCTGGAGTCGGCGCCACAACGGCACAAGAACGAATCCCTAACCGCACCATCCTCCTCCAAGTTGAGGAGGAACGTCGTGCATGAGGCCGCAGCTCGGCCGACAAGCATTGACTGTCCCTTGCTACAACCGGTGTACTGCGCCCATCTCAAAAGAGGGAGTCTCCATGTTGAACTTCACCGGCAAAACGGTCTGGGCATCTTTGCTTTTGCTCGCCATTGCGGCGCCCACGAGCGCAGCGGACTATGCGCTTTCAGCGGACGGGAATGCGGTCGTCCGCGTGGTGCCACAGACGTCCATCGGGAGCGCAGGATTCAACACCTCGCTCGTCACCTCTGCCTATCCGGGTTGGACAGTGAATACCGCCGGTGGAGTGGCCGGCAGCAGCATCACCCCAGGGACCTATTCGGCAGGATGGAATCAGGGCAGTGGGGGTGCACAGTTCACCGCAACTTACAGTCAAACCAGCGCCGTTGCCGCGGGGCACCAACTGCACTGGCTGCAGTTCATCGACACCAACCAGCCTCTCGGTGGCGCGTCTACGCCCTACATTGACCCACGTCCGAACGACGATAACCTGCCCTTCTACTGGACCACCAGCGAAGTGGCCGGAAAGTCAACCAGCAAGTCGGTTGCGTTCAGCGACTATTCGAAGCGCGGCGCCAACGCGCTCAATGCCGTCAATCCGGTGACCTGGAACGCCAGCCTCTATGCGGTGGAATATGACGGCGCCACGGGCATCACCGTGCGCGGCGGCGTGACTTGGGGCTGGACCATGAAACCCGCGACGGTTGGCTCGTCCAGCGCAACGTTCACCAGTCCGACACCCGGCTGCCCACCGGCCACCTGTTCCGGGCTGGGCACGCCCGCCGTGAACTGGGGCATCGGCGAACCGGGTTCGCTGAGCTTCACCGCCGCAGCCTTTTCCCCTGTGGTGGGTGACTTGTTCAAACTCGGGACCTTGACCTATCACAACGGTGCAACGCAGGTTGGAAGTGCGCTCGACGCGATCGGCCTCGATATAGCGATGAACTTTGCGAATGTCTCCGAAGCCAACTTCACCTACCACTCGCAGCTGGCCATCACCAATACGACCAACACCAACGACCCCATCGCGAGCGCCGACTTCGTCCGGTTCACGTCCGGCGGATTCACCAACACCTTCAACGTGCTCGAAGGCGGAACTGCGTCTGTCGACCTGATGGCACGGCTGACGCCGGTCCTGCAGGTCACGCCAAGCAGCACGGGCACCGGCGCCGACAAAGACCCGATTGGCGCGCCGGACCCGGCCATCCAAGGCTTCCAAGTCGAACTCGTTAGTTTTGCCAACGCGACGGCGGGTGGTTTCATCTCGTCGGTCCCTGAGCCCGCGACGCTTGCGCTTTGGCTCGTCGGCCTCTGTGCAATCGGGGCCGCTCGGCGCCGTTCCTAGAGCCGTGCGCGCGCTGGTGGTGCTCTTGCTGGCGTCGATCTCCGGCCTCGTGGGTGCTTCGGGCACGCCGGAGAACTGCATATGTTTCGAGCATGTGGGCATCCAGGACAAACCCATGCCAGACTTCTGCTTGAGCTCGCGCGACTGCACGGCCTGCGCCAAGACCGAGACCGAGACGCTGGTGCTGCCCACACCTGAATGGGCATCGGTCCAGGCCAGCCTCAGGCCGGCGGCACCGCCTGGCTTTGGGCAAAGGCTGGGCGACTACATCGCGCGCGCGCCGGATGGCTCCGCGGCAGGCGCCATTGACGGCGAGGCCATGCGTGGCCTCGTCCGGTCTCTCATCGCCTCGGCTGAGCGCCGAAACGCCGTGCCGGCGCCGCTGTTGCTGCGCCTGCAAGCCCGCCTGCAAGACGCACCCCACTGACTTGCGGGACTCAGGCATCGCCCGGAGTCTGACGAAGGTCTAAAAGCTGGGCTTCAGGATCTAAGCGAGTCATCCGATCGCGATCCTTATGCGTTCTTGACTCGAGGGAACCAAGCTTGATACCGGCTTGGTACCCCGCTACCCAGAGTGGCACAGTCCCGATGCACGAGGAGCTCGCATGCGACCCCTTCAACACGTCAGCGTCACAACCGAAGCCGCGCAGCACCGGCCTAAACCACAGGCCAAGCCCGTCGCACTTGTTCCGCCGCGCGACGAGATGTGGCGCTCGCGCCGCGTGCTGTCGGGGTCCGACTGGATGGACGCCTGGGTGCAGAAACCCGGCAAGCGGTGATCAGGCGTCGTTGAACAGCGGGTCGGGCAGGTAGAGGCCGGGCTCAATGGTCATGCCGAACAGGCTGCCCGACAGCGGGCGGGCCATCAGGTCGGCGGTGCTGAGGCCTTCGCGGGCCGTCGTGACGAGGATCTGGTCACCGGCCGGGCCGCCAAACGCGGGGCAGGTGACATTGCTGACTGGCACCGAATAGCGGCCCAGCAGCCGGCCGTCGGGCGCGTAGCGGGCCACCGCCGCGTTGCCCCACTCGGCATTCCACAAACACCCCTTGGCATCGATGACGGAACCGTCCGGCCAACAGTTGTCGTCGAACTCCTTCTTCGCGAACAGGCGCGGCTCGCTGACCTGGGCGCTGTCCGCGTCGTAGTCGCAGACCATCATGCGAGGGGTGGTCGTGTCGCAGTAGTGCATGCGCTTGCCGTTGGGGCTGAAGCAGATGCTGTTGGAGATGCTCACGCCGTCCAGCGCCAGCCGGCGCAGGCCGTGGGCCAGCGAGTACTGGTAGAAGCTGCCGATGCGCTGGCGCGGGTTGGCTTCGTCCAGCGTGCCGAAGACGAAGTTGCCACTGCGGTCGCAGCGGCCGTCATTGGCACGCGTGGTGGGCAGGTGGGCTTCCAGTGGCGTGAGGGTCTCGGGCTCGGCAGCGATGCTGCCGGTGGCCTGCAGGTCGGGTAGCGTCAGGCGCGCGAGGCGCTTGGCCATGGCCAGGATGATGGCGCCGGAGCGGCCATGCACGAAGCTGCCCACGCGCTCGGGCAGGCGCACCTGCAGCGTGGCGCTGTCGCCCGGGGTCCAGGCGTAGATGCAGGCGCCTTCGATATCGGTCCACCACCAGCGGCCACTCGCGGCATGCCATTGGATCCCTTCGCCAAGGTTGTTGGCCAGGGCAAGGGCGAGGGCGAAAGGGTGTTCAGCTTGCATCGGGTGAGGCTTCCAGGCTTGCGCGAGCCTGCTTGCGGGCGATGGCCGCCGCGTGGCGGCGGCGCTCGTCGGGAGTGAAGGGGCGCAGCGGCGCCACGGCCACCGGCTTGTTGTCGTCGCCCACGGCCACCATCGTGAAGTAGCAGCTGTTGACGTGGCGCGTCTCCTGCGTGCGGATGTTCTCGGCCACGACCTTGATGCCGACTTCCATCGACGAGGTGCCGGTCATGTTGACGCTGGCCAGGAAGGTGACCAGCTCACCGACGTGGATGGCCTGGCGGAATATCACCCGGTCCACCGACAGCGTCACGACATAGCGGCCGGCATAGCGGCTGGCGCAGGCATAGGCGACCTGGTCGAGCAGCTTGAGGATGTTGCCGCCATGGACATTGCCGGCGAAGTTGGCGGTGTCCGGCGTCATCAGCACCGTCATCGTCAATTGGTGGGCGGGCAGGTCCATGGCGTTCTCTTCGCGGTCAGGAGAAGCGATGGATTGTGGTGCTGCGCCACACCTCGCCGGGCCTCAGCACGGTGGTGGGCCAGTCGCTGCTGGCTTCGTGGTGCGGTGAGTCGGGGTTGTGCTGGGTCTCCAGGCACACGCCGTCGCCCTGGCGGTAGATGCGTCCGCAGGGACCGCACAGGCTGCCGTCGAGGAAATTGCCCGAATAGAACTGGATCGCCGGCTCGCTGGTCAGCATGTCCATGCGGCGGCCGGAGTGGGGGTCTTCCAGCGTGGCGGCGGGGCGCAGGCCGTCGGCGTCCAGATCGCCGTCGAGCAACCAGTTGTGGTCGTAGCCCTTGGCGCGCAGCAGCTGCGGGTATGCCTGGCGGATGCGGGCGACGATGGCGGTGGGCGCGCGGAAGTCGAAGGGCGTGCCCTCGACCGCGGCGTGGCGCTGCGGGATCAGGTGCTCATTGACCTCGCTGTAACGCGAGGCGGGAATGCACAGGCGGTGGCGCAGCGCGCTGCCCTCGCCGGCCAGGTTGAAGTAGTTGTGATGCGTCAGGTTGACGACGGTGGCGCGGTCGGTCGTGGCTTCGTAGTCGATGCGCCAGCTGTTGTCCGTCGCGCTCAGCGAATAGCGCACGCTGACCTTGAGCTCGCCGGGGAAGCCCTGATCGCCGTGCGGGCTGGTGAGGGTGAACAGCAGTGCCTCGGCCTCGCCGGCGCGGGGCTCGATGGGCTCGGCAGCCCACAGCCGGTGGCCGAAGCCCTCGGTGCCGCCGTGCAGGCAGTTGGGGCCGTTGTTGCGGGACAGCGTGTGGGTTTCGCCGTCCAGCTCGAAGCTGGCGCCGGCGATGCGATTGCCGTAGCGGCCGACGATGGCGCCGAAGAAGGGGTTGCGAAGGGCGTAGTCTGTGAGGTTGTCGAAGCCGAGCACGATGTTGTCGATGCGGCCCTCCCGATCCGGCACCCACAGGCCGTTGACGATGCCGCCCAGCGTGATGGCCGTCAGCGCCAGGCCCAGTCCGTTGGTCAGCGTGTATTCATGCACCGGCCGGCCGTCGGCCAGCACGCCATAGTCGCGGCGCTGCATCACGCCCACCCGCCGTCGACGATGAAGTCCTGCGCCGTGCACATGGCGCTGTCGTCGGCCGCCAGGAACAGCGCCATGCTGGCGATGTGCTGGGGCATCAGCGGCGCGTCGATGCACTGGCCCTTGGCGATCTCGACCTTGGTCTCTTCGGTGACCCAGAGCTTCAATTGCTTCTCGGTCATGACCCAGCCCGGCACCAGCGTGTTGACGCGGATCTTGTGCGGGCCAAGGTCGCGTGCCAGGCAGCGCGTCAGGCCCTGCGCCGCCGCCTTGCTCGCCGTGTACGCCGGCATGCCGCCCTGCTTGAGCATCCAGCTGATGGAGCCGAAGTTGATGATGGAACCAAAGCCCGCCGCCTTCATGTCTGGCAGCACGGCTTGCGCAGTAAAGAACTGGTGCTTGATGTTGACGGCCACGCTGGCGTCCCAGAACTCGGGCGTCGTCTCTTCGACGGCGTGGCGCTTGTCGTTGGCGGCGTTGTTGAGCAGCACCGTGAACGGGCCGCTGCGCTCGCGCAACCCGGCGATGGCCCCGCGCAGGGAATCGACGTTGGACAGGTCCGCCGCCATGAACTGAGGCGCGTGGCGCGAACCAGCCAGGCGGGCCGCGAGCGCGTTGCCCTCGTCGGCGGCCAGGTCGATGAAGGCCACCTTGGCGCCCTGTTCGGCAAACGTCTCCACCAGYGTTTCACCGATGCCGGTGGCCCCGCCGGTGATCAGGACGCCGCGGTCCTGGAGGCTGGGGTAGCGGGCGTAAGAACTCATCAGACTGTCTCCTGCGATAGGCGGCCCAGCTGCTTTGGCCGGGCGGTAGATGGATTATTAGTCATACTATTTTGTTTGCAAAGCCGGCGAATTTCGGGTTAACCCCGATAATCAAGGGTAAATAGTCATACTTTAATGAGAGGCATGCCGGCGATGACAGCCAGCCTTGCGCCGCCAGCCGGCGCTTGAACCAACTTCAGAGACAAGGGCCCGCACCATGAGCGCCTCCACCAGTCGTCCTTATCGCGGCGTCTTCCCCGTCGTACCGACCATCTTCCACGCCGACGGCACGCTGGACGTTCCCGGCCAGCTGCGCTGCGTCGACTTCATGATCGACGCCGGCTCCACGGGCCTGTGCATCCTCGCCAACTTCTCCGAACAGTTCGTGCTGTCGGATGCCGAGCGCGAAACGCTGACGCGGGCCATCCTGGCGCACGTGGCCGGCCGCGTGCCGGTCATCGTCACGACGACGCATTACTCGACGCAGATCTGCATCGAGCGCAGCCGCCKCGCRCAGGACCTSGGCGCGGCCATGGTCATGGTSATGCCGCCSTACCACGGYGCCACCWTCCGCGTGTCCGAAGGCCAGATCGAGAGCTTCTACCAGCGCCTGTCTGACGCGATCGGCATTCCCATCATGATCCAGGACGCCCCGGTGGCGGGCACGCCGCTGTCGGTGCCTTTCCTGGCGCGCATGGCGCAGAACATTGCCAACGTGAAGTACTTCAAGCTGGAGATGCCGCAGGCCGCCAGCAAGATGCGCGAGCTGATCCGCGTCGGCGGCGCGGCCATCGAAGGCCCGTGGGATGGCGAGGAAGCCATCACGCTGCTGGCCGACCTGGACGCTGGCGCCACCGGCGCGATGACGGGCGGCGGCTTCCCCGACGGCATCCGCAAGATCTTCGACGCCTTCCACGCCGGCGACCGCGAGGAAGCCGTGGCCCAGTACGGCCGCTGGCTGCCGCTGATCAACTACGAGAACCGCCAGGGCGGCATCCTGACCGCCAAGGCGCTGATGAAGGAAGGCGGCGTCATCAAGAGCGATGCGCCGCGCCACCCCTTCCCCGAGATGAGCCCCGAAGTGCGCGCCGGCCTTCTCGACGCCGCCAAGCGACTCGACCCCCTCGTGCTTCGCTGGGGCAAGTAGCCCAACCCGACCGGCTGCGCCGCACGATGGTCGGCGTCCCGCGCCGCCGAGCTTCGGCGTACGGAGATGCATGTGATGCGATTGCTCCTGATCCTGTGTTCCGCGTGGCTCCTTGCCGGCGATGCGTGGGCATGGGAGCCGCAGGGCGACACGGGCGCGCATGACCCGACGCTGCTGATCCAGGGCGACCGCTGGTTCGTCTTCACGACCGGCCGTGGCCTGCAGCGGCTGGAGTCGGCCGACGCTGGCAAGACCTGGCGCTGCCTTGCGCCCATGTTCGGCGAGCCACCCACCTGGTGGGCCGACGCGGTGCCCGAGCACAAGGGCCTGGACGTGTGGGCGCCCAAGCTCTTCCAGCATCGCGGCCGCGCCTGGGTTCTGTATTCCGTCTCCACCTTCGGCAAGAATCGATCGGCCATCGGCCTGGCCAGCAGCGACAGGCCTGACGGCGACTGGCGCGATGAGGGCCTGGTCGTGCAGAGCCGCGCCGAGGACGGCTTCAACGCCATCGACCCCGACCTCTTCGTCGACACCGACGGGCGGCTGTGGCTGAGCTACGGCTCCTTCTGGGGCGGCATCCGCCTGACCGAGCTGAGTGCCGACACGCTGCGCCCTATCGGCGAGACGCGCTTTATTGCTCGCCGAAAGGGCGGCATCGAAGCGCCGACGATTGCCCGCCATGGCGACTGGGTCTATCTGTTCGCCTCCTACGACCTGTGCTGCCGCGGCGCGCAGAGCACCTACAACATCCGCGTCGGCCGCGCTCGCGGCGTGACAGGCCCGTACCTCGATCGCGATGGCAAGGACCTGATGGATGCGGGCGGCACGGCGCTGCTCTCGGGCGGTGCGCGCTGGAAGGGCCCCGGCCACCAGGATGTCGTCGGCGACTGGCTGGTCCATCACGCCTACGACACCGAGCGCGGCGGCAAGCCGCATCTGCGCATCAAGCGCCTGAGCTGGTCCGACGATGGCTGGCCTGTGATCCCCCAAGAAGAATGAACCGGAGACACCCAACGTGGCTGGCTTGAAGTTGGAGAACGTCTGCAAACGCTATGGCGCGGTGCAGGTCATCGAGAACCTGTCGCTGGACGTGGCCGAAGGCGAGTTCGTCGTCTTCCTCGGCCCCTCCGGCTGCGGCAAGACCAGCCTGCTGCGCATGGTCGCGGGGCTGGAGGAAGTCAGCGGCGGGCGCATCCTGATCGGCGAGCGCGACGTCACCGTCGCGCCGCCGGGGCAGCGCAACCTGGCCATGGTGTTCCAGCACTACGCGCTGTACCCGCACATGAGCGTGCGCGAGAACCTGGCGTTTGGCCTGAGGAACATCGGCATCCCGGCCGACGAGATCACCAAGCGCATCCAGGAGTCGGCCCGCATGCTGGAGTTGGACACGCTGCTGGAGCGCAAGCCGGGGCAGTTGTCGGGCGGCCAGCGCCAGCGTGTCGCCATCGGCCGCGCGGTCGTCAAGGAGCCGGACATCTTCCTGTTCGACGAGCCGCTGTCCAACCTCGACGCGGCGCTGCGTGGGCGCACGCGGCTGGAGCTGGCGCAGCTGCACCAGCGCCTGGGCGCGACGATGGTGTTCGTCACGCACGACCAGATCGAGGCCATGACGCTGGCCACGCGCATCGTCGTCATGAAGGGCGGCGCCATTGAGCAGGTGGCAACGCCGGCGGAGTTGTATCGCCGCCCGGCCACGCGCTTCGTGGCGAGCTTCATCGGCACGCCGGGCATGGGCTTTGTGCCGGTGCAGCGCGCACCGGACGACCGTGGGCGTGCTGTGGTCACGGTGCCGGGTGGGCATTGGTTGACGACGCGTGTTGCGGCCGACGACCTGCCTTCACAGGGCTTGGTGCTGGGCGTGCGGCCCGAGAACCTGCGCGTCGCCGAGCAAGGTCCGCTGCGGGGTCGCGTCGAGCTGGTCGAGTTCCTCGGCGAGCGCACGCTGGCGCATTTGAAGCTCGAAGGTGGCAGCCCGCTCATCGTCACGGTGCCTGCCGGCACATCGCCCAAGCTGGGCGGCCATGTCGCCGTCAGCGTGGACGTGGCCGAGGCCCATCTCTTCGACGAGAGCGGCCGCGCCCACCATGCGCAGGAGGTGCTGGCATGAGCGCCAGCGCCGTCGGGCTGCGCGCCTCGCGCCCGGCCTATGCCCTCTTTGTTTTGCCCTTCGTGGCGCTCTACGCGCTGCTGCTGCTGTGGCCACTGGCCAAGGGCGTGTGGATCAGCTTCCACGACCACGACCTGCTATCCAACGACAGCTTCTGGGTCGGCCTGGCCAACTACCAGGAGCTGTGGGGCGACGAGGTCTTCCACCAGGTCGTCTGGAACACCCTCCGCTTCGTGCTCATCAGCACGCCCATCTTCGTGGTCCTGTCGCTGATGCTGGCCCTGGCGCTGAACCGCGCCGGCAAGCTGGCCACCTTTCTGCGCGCCACCTTCTTCTGCGCCTCGGTGTTTTCGGTCACGCTGATCACGCTGGTGTGGAAGCTGGCGCTGATGCCCGAACGCGGCCTGATCGCGCAGTTCTTCAATGCGATGGGCCTGCCCGAACTGCCGCTGCTGACCAGCGACAACCTCGCGCTGCTGACCGTGGCGCTGGTGACCGTCTGGTGGATCATCGGCTTGCCGATGATCATGTTCCTGTCGGCACTGCAGCAGATCCCGTCGGACATCTACGAGGCCGCGGCGCTGGACAACACGCCGCGCTGGCGCGTGTTCACCCACATCACGCTGCCAAGCCTCAAGCGCGCCATCATCCTCGTCGCGCTGATCGAGGTGATCCGCCAGTTCCAGGTCTTTCCGCAGATCATGCTGATGACCAACGGCGGGCCCAACAACACGACGCGCTCGGTCGTGCAATTCATCTACGAGCAGGCGTTCATGCAGCTCTCGCTGGGCTATGCCACGGCAGCTTCGCAGGTGCTGCTGGCCATCATGCTGGTGGGCGTGTCCACGCAGCTCTGGCTGGAACGTGACCGCGGAGGTCAACGATGAACCCCTTGCTCCGAAGAAGCTGGTTCGACCGCGCGGTCATGGCAGCACTCACGCTGCTGGCGTTGGTCTGGATGGCGCCGCTGCTGTGGGTGCTGGCGCTGTCGTTCAAGCCCAACGAGTTCCTGTTGACGCGCACCGACGTCTTCCTCGCGCCGCCCTACACACTGGCCAACTACCTCGACATCCTGCAGACCTCGCAGGTGTTCCGCTGGCTGGGCAACAGCGCCCTCGTCGCGTTGCTGCAGACCGTTGGCGTGCTGGTGCTGTCGTCGCTGGCCGGCTACGGCTTTGCGCGCTGCGAGTTCCCGGGCCGCAAGTGGCTGTTCGCGCTGGTCATGTTCGGCCTGGCCGTGCCGGCGCAGTCGGTCTTCATCCCGCTGCACCGCCTGTTCTCGGACTGGAACCTGCAGAACACGATTGCCGGCCTGACGCTGCCGGGCCTGGCCGCGCCCTTCGGCGTCTACCTGATGACGCAGTACTTCAAGGCCATCCCGGCCGAGCTGGAAGAGGCCGCGCTGCTGGACAACGCGTCGCGCTTCAAGACCTTCCTGACGATCATCCTGCCGCTGACGTTGCCGGCGCAGGCCACGCTGGGCATCTTCACCTTCCTGGGTTGCTGGAACGACTACCTCTGGCCGCTGGTCATCGCGACGCAGCCGGACATGTACACGCTGACCCGCGGGCTGGCGTCCACGCAGACCAACTTCGCGCAGTCGGAAGGCCTGGGCTTCCTGATGGCGCAGGCCGTGTTCGCCGGCATGCCGGCACTGATGCTGTATCTCTTCTTCCAACGCCATCTGGTGACGGCCGTCGCAGGGACGGGCAAGTCATGAAGCGCCTGCTCGTGTGTGCGGTCGCCGCGCTGCTCGCCGCCTGTGGCGCCAGCAAGGACAACTCGGGCAAGACCGAAATCACGCTGATGCGCTTCTTCGGTAGCTGCGAGGCGCAATACGGCCAGGTCGTGAAGACGTCCGAAGGCGTCGGTGAATGCGGCATCGTCACGGCGCTGGTCAACGAGTTCAACGCGACCAACACCGACGGCATCGTCGTCAAGACGCAGATCGGCGAGTGGGGCCCCTACTACGACCAGCTCACCGCGCGCCTCGTCTCCAAGGACATCCCGACCATCGCCGTCATGCACGAGTCGGCACTCGGTGACTACGTGCGCCGCAAGCTGGTGCTGCCGCTGGACGAAGACTTCAAGCGCGTGGGCGTGCCGGTGGACGATTTCACCGAGCACGCGCGCCGCGGCACCTCGTTCAATGGCCAGACCTATGCGCTGCCCTTCGACACCTGGGCCTGGCTCTGGCACATCAACACCGGCTTGATGAAGAAGGCCGGGCTCGATGCGCTTCCGCGTTCACCCGAAGAGCTGCTGGCACAGGCGCGGCAGTTCAAGCAGAAGACCGGCAAGCCATACTTCGCCTGGGCCGTGGCCAATGAGACGGCGGCGAATGACCGCACCTTCCTGACGTTGGTGGCGCAGCAGAACGTCCAGCTGTTCTCCGCCGACGGCAAGACCATCAACATGCACCAGCCCGCCGTCGTCAACGCGCTGACGCTGATGCAGACGCTGTACCGCGAAGGCCATGTGCGGCCCAACCTCGACTACGCCGCGGCCAACCAGGCTTTCCTGAACGGCGAGGCGGGCGTCGTGGTCGTTGGCACCTGGACCATCGACCAGTTCCTGCGCGAGTCGCAAAAGCCCGAGTCCAAGCTCCAGGGCGCCTACGCCGTGAAGCCCTTCCCGCAGCTCTACGACAAGCCCGCCGTGTTCGCCGACGGCCACTCCTGGGCGCTGTTCAAGGGCGGTGCCAAGGATGCCAAGGCCCACGAGGCGGCGTCCAAGTTCCTGAAGTTCGTCTGGGACCACAGCGCCGAGTGGTCGCGCACCGGCCACCTGCCCGTCAGCAAGACCGTGGCGCAAAGTGACGCCTTTCGCGCGCTGCCGCTGCGCGCGGCGCTGACCGAGATCACGCAGACCGGTGTCGGCATGCCCGGCAACGTGCCCACGCAGCGCGGCATCGAGCTGCTGATCGGGGAGGACGTGGCCAACGTGATGATTTCTGGCAAGCCGGTCGACGAGGTGCAGGCCAGCGTCGAGAAGCGCGTCAACAAAGCCTTGAAGAAAGCCCGCCGATGACGTTTGAAGCCAAGCTCACCGTCGACCGCGACTTCGACCTCGCGCCACTGGACCGCCGCCTGTTCGGTGTGTTCGTCGAGCACCTGGGCCGCTGTGTCTACAACGGCATCCATGAACCGACGCACCCGACCGCCGACGAGCACGGCTTTCGCGGTGACGTGGCAGACCTGACGCGCGAACTCGGCGCCACCATCGTGCGCTATCCCGGCGGCAACTTCATGTCGGGCTACAACTGGGAAGACGGCGTCGGCCCGAAGGACCAGCGCCCCCGCCGGCTGGACCTGGCCTGGTTCTCCACCGAGACCAACCAGGTCGGCACGCACGAGTTCATGGCCTGGTGCCGCAAGGTCGGCATCGAGCCGATGTTCGGCGTCAACCTCGGCACGCGCGGGCCGGACGAGGCGCGCCACTACCTCGAATACTGCAATCACCCGGCCGGCACGGCGCTGTCAGACCTGCGCCGCAGCCACGGTGCCGAAGAGCCGCTGGGCATCAAATTCTGGTGCCTGGGCAACGAGATGGATGGCCCCTGGCAGATCTGCCAGAAGACGCCCGACGAGTACGGCCGCATCGCCAAGGAGACCGCCAAGCTGATGCGCTGGGTGGACCCGACGATCGAGCTGGCCGCCTGCGGCTCGTCGGCCTACGACATGCCGACCTACGGCGTCTGGGAAGACCGCGTGCTGGAGCATTGCTTCGAGTTCGTCGACTACCTGTCGCTGCACAGCTACTTCGTGAAGCCTCCGAGCGACACGAGCACGGAGAGCTTCTTCGCGCAGATCGAGACAAACGCGCGCTACATCGAGGACACGGTGGCGATCGCCGATTCGGTGGCGACGCGCAAGCGCTCCAGCAAGCGCCTGAAGCTGTCCTTTGATGAATGGAACGTCTGGTACCGCGCCCGCCACGGCGAGCACTTGAAGCAGGCCGGCTGGCCCGAGGCGCCGCGCCTGCTGGAAGAGGTCTACACGCTTGAGGACGCCCTGCTCATCGGCGGCATGCTGACGATGATGATGAACCACGCGGACCGGCTCAAGGTCGCCTGCATGGCGCAGCTGTGCAACGTCATCGCGCCCATCATGACCGAGCCCGGCGGCGCGGCCTGGCGGCAGACGATCTTCCACCCCTTTGCGCAGGCCGCGCGCTGGGCGCATGGCGACGTGCTGCGCTCGGTCGTCAAGTCGCCCGGCTATGCCAACGCCAAGCACGGCGAGCTGCCCTATCTGTGCGCCAGCGTCGTCGATGACCCGGCCACGGGCCGCACCGCCGTCTTCCTGCTGAACCGCCACCTGACGGAGGAGATGGACCTGTCCATCACGCTGCGCGGCCTGGGCACTGATCGCCGGCTCGTGCAGGCCGAGCAGTTGCACGCGGCTGACCTGAACGCCACCAACACCGCCGACGCGCCCGACCGCGTCGCGCCCCAAGCGCTGGATGGCATCGCCATCGACGGCGAGCACCTGCGCGTCAAGCTCAAGCCCGCCTCCTGGAACGTCGTCGTCACCCAAGCCGTCCGCGCATGATCTGGAACAACCCCGTCATCCCCCAGCGCGCCGACCCGCATCTGAGCTTGGTCGACGGCCGCTACTGGTTCACGGCCTCCGTGCCCAGCTACGACGCCATTGAGATCCGCAGCGCGGGCAGCATCGCCGGCCTCTCGACCGCCGCGCCCAAGACCATCTGGCACAAGCATGACAGCGGCCCGATGAGCTTCCACGTCTGGGCGCCGGAGCTGCACCGCATCGCCGGCCGCTGGTACGTCTACTTCGCTGCGGCTGAGCGCGACGACATCTGGAAGCTGCGCATGTACGTGCTGGAGTGCCAGGGCGACGACCCGCTGGCTGACGCCTGGGTGGAGCGCGGCCAGATCGTGACGCCCGAGGAAGGTTTCTCGCTGGACGCGACGCCCTTCGAGCACAACGGCCGCCGCTACCTCTGCTGGGCGCAGAAGAGCCCGCCGATGGAAAGCAATCTCTACCTCGCCGAGATGGCCAACCCGTGGACCTTGAAGTCCGAACCCGTCGTCATCACGCGGCCCGACCTGGCCTGGGAGCGCATCGGCTTCTGCGTCAATGAGGGCCCGGCTGTGCTCAAGCGCAATGGCCGCATCTTCATCGCCTACTCGGCTGCCGCGACCGACGCCAACTACTGCATGGGCCTGCTGTGGGCCGACGAGAACGCCGATCTACTGGACGCCAAGAGCTGGAGCAAGTCGCCCACGCCGGTCTTCACGACCGACGAATCTGTGAGCCAGTTCGGCCCTGGCCACAACAGCTTCACGACGACACCCGACGGCAGGACCGACCTGCTGGTCTACCACGCCCGCAATTACCGCGACATCGTCGGCGACCCGCTGAACGACCCCAACCGCCACACGCGTGCGCAGGCCTTTGGCTGGCGCGACGACGGCTTCCCCGACTTCGGCGCACCCGTCGCCGATGGCCTTTACTCAATCTGAGATCGATATGCGCCTCATCGCTTCGTTCATGCTCGCAATCCCTGCGCTCGCCCAGGCCTTGAACAGCCCCGACGGCCAGCTCCAGGTCGACGTGTCGGTCAACGCCGAGCAGCAGCTCGTCTACACGGTGCAGCGCGCCGGCCAACCCGTGCTGCTGCCGTCACGGCTGGGCCTGGTGCTGGAGCAGGGCGATTTCGCCAACGGCCTCAAGCTCGTAGCCACGTCGAAGGTGAAACCGCACCGCGAGCAGTACACACTGGCCGCCGGCAAGAAGAGCCGCGTGGACTACCGGGCCAACGAGCAGCGTTTCACCGTCGCCAACTCCGCCGGCCAAAGGCTTATCCTGACCCTGCGCGCCTCCAACGACGGCCTGGCGCTGCGCTACACGGTGGACGGCCCCGGCCGCAAGCAGTTCAAGGACGAACTGACCAGCTTCGCCTTCGCGCCCGATGCGCGCGCCTGGCTGCAGCCCATGGCGACCGCCAAGTCGGGCTACAAGCGCGTGAACCCGTCTTATGAAGAGCACTACCAGATGGGCATCGCCGTCGGCACGCCGTCGCCCATGCCGGCCGGCTGGATTTTCCCGGCGCTGTTCCGCAGCGGCGCCAATTGGGTGGCGTTGACCGAAGCCGGCATGGACGGCCGCTTCCACGCGTCGCGCCTGCAAGCCGACTCGACCGGCGGCACCTACCGCATCGGTCTGCCCGACCCGAGCGAGGTCTTCACCGGCGGCCACCTGCTGGCGCAAGTCGATGGGCCGCTGACCACGCCCTGGCGCGTGCTCGCCATCGGCCCGCTGAAGACGGTCATGGAGTCCACCCTCGGCACCGATCTCGCCGCCCCCGCCGTACCCTTCGACAAGGCCAGGCTCAAGCCCGGCCATGCGTCCTGGAGCTGGGCGCTGCTGAAGGACGAGGCCACCGTCTTCGAGGTGCAGAAGCGCTTCATCGACTACGCCGCCGACATGGGCTGGAACTACACGCTTGTCGACGCCGAGTGGGACCGCCAGATCGGCGACGCCAAGATGAAGGCGCTGGCCGACTACGGCCGGACCAAGGGCGTCGGCCTGCTGGCTTGGTACAACTCCGCGGGCGACTGGAACGACACCCCGCAGACGCCTCGCAGCATGCTGCTGACGCGCGCCGACCGGCAGCGCGAGTTCGCGCGCATGAAGGCCATCGGGGTGAAGGGCTTGAAGGTGGACTTCTTCGGTGGCGACGGCGCCTCCATGCAGGCCTACTACGTCGATCTGCTGAAGGAGTCCGCGGCGGCTGGCCTGCTGATGAACTTCCACGGCGCCACGCTGCCGCGCGGCTGGAGCCGCACCTATCCCCACCTGATGACGGTGGAAGCGGTGCGCGGCCTGGAGTTCACGACCTTCACGCAGGAAGACCAGGACGCCGTCGTCACGCACGCCGCGATGCTGCCGTTCACGCGCAACCTCTTCGACCCCATGGACTTCACGCCCATGGTGTTCGGCGACGTCCCCAACATCAAGCGCGCCACGCGCAACGGCTTCGAGCTGGCCGAGAGCGTGCTGTTCCTGTCGGGCATCCAGCATTTCGCCGAGACGCCCGAGGGCATGGCCACCGTGCCAGCCTATGTGAAGGGCCTGCTGCGCGAGCTGCCTCGCCACTGGGACGAGGTGCGCTTCCTGGACGGCGAGCCGGGCAAGTTCGTCGTCATTGCCCGCCGCGCCGGCAAGCAGTGGTTCGTCGCCGGCCTGAACGCCGACGAGCAGCCGCGCGAGATTTCGCTGGACCTGGGCTGGCTGGGCCGGGCCGAGGGCCAGCTCATCACCGACGGCGCCGGCGAGCGCGAGTTTGCTGAAAGCAAGCTCGCCGCACCGGCGGCCAAGCTGACGCTGGCACCCAAGGGCGGCTTTGTCGCGCGCTTTCGATAATGAAGGCTTTAGCAATCGGCCTGGCGTCCATGCGAACCCGAGCAGACCACTCCACCTACAGCGCCCAGACCGAGGGCAAGAGCCAGCACGGCCGCATCGTCAGCGAGCTGGGGCTGTCCATCGTCGGCGGCGAACTGCAGCCCGGCGACAAGCTGCCGCCCGAGGCCCAGCTGCTGGAGCGCTACGAGATCAGCCGCCCCGTGCTGCGCGAGGCCGTGCGCGTGCTCGTCGCCAAGGGCCTGGTGGTGTCGCGCCAGCGCGCCGGCGCCATCGTGCGGCCGCGCAACGAGTGGCATCTGCTGGACCCCGACGTGCTGTACTGGCTGATCCAGTCCCGCCCGCAGCGCGACTTTGTGCAGACGTTGCTGGAAGTGCGCCAGATCTTCGAACCCGCCGCCGCCGCACTGGCTGCCCGCGCCGCGACGGACGAGCAGCTCGCATCCATCGCCACCGCCTACGCAGGCATGGCGGCTGCCAGGACGACGGAGGAGCTGCTGGAGCCCGACCTGGCCTTTCACCGCCGCATTGCCGAAGCCACGGGCAACGACCTGCTGGCCTACATTGGCAACATGCTGTCGCTGGCGCTGCGCGAGTCCATCACGCTGTCCAGCCAGCTGCCCAACACGCACGAGCTCTCGCTGCCGCGCCACAAGGCCATCCTGACCGCGCTGCAGGCCCGCGACCCGCTCGGCGCCCGTCAGGCGACGCTGGTGCAGCTGGACGAAACGGGCGACGACATCAACAGCGTCTTGGCCAACGACGGCAGAGTCAATCTTGCGTGACATGAAGCCCCTCGCCCAAGGCGTACCTTGGCCGGTCCCCCGCGGGGACGGCGATGCTTGCCGGATTGACCGGCAAGCACATCGCCAGATCGGGCCGGCTAGGGAGCGGCCCGGCGCTCGGCCCGACGCAATGCACTACAGCCGCCGCGAACGTGGAATGGACGACTGACATGGCCCGCCAAGATGACGATGACAGCGGCGGCCTGACCGACGCCAGCCCCAACCCCAACTGGTTCCTGCGTGCGCGCCTGAAGACGCGCCAGCTGCTGCTGCTGATTGCGCTCGACGATGAGCGCAACATCCACCGCGCCGCCGAGGTCCTCTGCATGACCCAGCCGGCCGCGTCCAAGCAGCTCAAGGACCTGGAGGACATGCTGGACGTGAAGCTCTTCGAGCGCCACCCGCGCGGCATGGAGCCCACGCTCTACGGCGAAACCATGATCCGCCACGCCCGCATGGCGCTGACGTCGCTGTCCGCCGCGCACGACGACATCGTGTCGCTGAAGAACGGCCTCGCCGGCCAGGTCGAGGTGGGCGTCATCATGACGCCGGCCATGGGCCTGCTGCCCCGCGCCATCTCGCGAATCAAGCTGCAGGCGCCCAAGCTGCGTATCGGCGTGCACATGGAGAGCAGCAAGCAGCTGGTGGACATGCTGCAGCGGGGCAAGCTCGATTTCATGATCGGCCGCATCGTCGAAGAGCAAAACGCCGCCGGCCTGCACTATGAGGAGCTGACGGTCGAGCCCGCCTGCGCCGTGGCGCGCGTGGGCCACCCGCTGCTGAAGGAAGACAACCTCAAGCTCGCCCACCTGGCCGACCAGCCCTGGATCCTGCCGCCCACGGGCAGCGTGCTGCGCCACCGCTGGGAGCTGATGTTCCGCCGCGCCGAGCTGGAGCCGCCGGCCAACAACGTCGACACCACGGCCCTGTTGCTCATCACGGCGCTGCTGCAGCAGACCGACTCCTTGCACGTGATGCCCGTGGAGGTGGCGCGCTATTACGCGTCGCTGAACGTGCTGGCCATCCTGCCCATCGACCTGCCCTGTCACATGGACGCCTTCGGCATCATCACCCGCGAGGGGCACCTGATGTCCCCGGGGGCGCGCCAGCTGCTGCATGAGGTCCGGTCGGCGGCACGGGATTTGTACTGATTGGCGCTTCGCGCCCAGGCGCCCGCATCCACTAAGTTCCGGCGCGCACCACAGATCTGAGGATGACGTCCTCAGGGGCTGAACGCAGCATGGCCGCCACCCACTGATGGAGGCCCCCATGCTTAGACAGTCCGCATCTCCCGTCGAATTCGAATTCAGTCGCTCAGGCGGCACCATCGTTCTGGCCCAGCTCGACATCTGGCAGCCTGGCGCCAACGACTGGACGCTGGTCGCGACCCAGCCTTTCAGCAAGGCCAAGCGTCCGAGTGAGAGCGTCGCTCTGAAACTGCCCAAAGGCAGCTACACGTGCGTCTTCCAGTGCTTCGTGCAGGAGTCTCTCAACGGTAAGTACGGCTTCACGTTCGCCGTGGCGGGCCAAGACACCTATGCCGACGGCGGTGACGTGAACACCACAGCGGCAAAGGACGACACCAAGGCGTTCAAGGACCAATTTATCCTGGAGGTCGCATGAACCCCTCCGCGCGCTTCATGGTGCTGCCCGGCCTGCTGCTTTCGGTCGCTGTAGCGCAGGCTGAAACGGCACAGCAGGAGATCTTCAGCAAAGGCGGTGCGACATGGGCCAGCCTCACCGAAGACACTGGTGCCGGCGCAGTGGCCGCAGCGGGCATGCTGGGCATGGCAGGCGACTCCGTTGCTACTGTGGAAAACGTCAAAGGTCTCGTGGCATCGCTGAAGGGGCTCAACGTCGGAGGTAGCAAAGGCGCGCTGGCCCTTGGCATCACCCCGGCACGTACGTCGTTCGCGCCGATGAACCTCAGCACCTACGCCGGGTACGGCAGCCTTAACGCGACCGTGGCCCGCATCCTGGGGTCAACCACGGTGGGATATGCCCAGGGGCAGAGCCAAGTATCGGCAGTGGACTATGACCGCCGGGCGCTGTCTGTGCAGACCACTTGGTTTCTGCGTGCGAGTGACGATCCGGTGCTGGCTGTGGCTGAAGCGGCGGAATCGTGCAAGGTCTTCGATTCGAGCAAGCCGAAGCCAGCTGCGCCAACGGCCGTGACGCCCGGCCCGGCAGGTGCCGCCGCCAAACCGGCTGAGGTCGATCCTGCCGAATCGAAGGCCCGGTTCGCGGATTGCACGAAAAAAGCGATAGCTAACTTGCGATGGAACCGCTCGCTCGCTTCTTTGTCGGTTGCACGAGGTTGGATACGTCGCAGCGACGGCAGCGCCCCTGAACTCTCTATGGGCACCGCCCTGACGGCCAACTTGACGCTGGGCTTCAACCCCGCCGTCGGCTGGTTTGACCAAGGCCTCGCGCTGACTCTGGGCTATCGCCATACACGCAATGAACCTGTGCTCGCGACATTGGCAAATGCCGCTCCGGAACGGCGCCGTACCCAGCTTGCACTTGTTCGCGTGACAGGAGGCAGCGACGAGTCGAGGTTGTTCGCCGAGTTGAGCAATGCCCGGCGGGAGAAGGTGACCGAGAGCCAGCGGGCCTTCAAATATGCGGTGGGTATCGATACCCGATTGATGCCGGATGTGTGGCTCAACCTGCGACTCGGCAAGCAGCGGACCATCACCGGAGAGAAGCTGGAGACCGCCAGTCTGCTTTCGCTCAGCTGGAGCCCCAAGGCATTGATGAACGTCGGCACGGGGCCTTGACCTGCGCAAAGCCCGTTTCGGGCTTTGCGCGCATGAGACGCTGCACGGTCGTTGCTGAAAGACCAAGGCGCCTGCAAGTGCGTTCGTGGCGGTCGCGCGACCCAGCGGCGCTACCGCTTGGCCCGTACGGCCAGCCTGCACGGGAATTTCTCCAAGAAAAGGCAGGTTCGGCCGCCAACTCACGCAATTTAGTTCCGAGTCAGCCCGCGCTGCTCAGCCGGGCGACTCCGCCTCCGGGTTGTCCCGTAGCCTCCGAGACAGCCCTCTCGGCCGGCCGGGCACCGTTTCCGGGCGACAATCGCAGCTTCGCGCGCGCGTTGTGCTTGGGCGCGCCGAAACTGCCCCCCAGAGATCCCCCAAGAGGCCTCCATGATCGTTTTGAAAGCTCCCCAGGATCAGGTGCTCGGCGCGCTGCAAGCGGTGTCCGGCATCGTCGAGCGGCGCCACACGCTGCCCATCCTGGCCAATGTGCTGATCCGCAAGACCGGCAACCAGGTGGAGCTCACAACCAGCGACCTCGAGATCCAGGTGCGCACCACCGTGCAATTCGACGGCGACACCGGCAACCTGCAAACCACCGTCGGCGCCCGCAAGCTGATCGACATCCTGCGCTCCATGCCGGCCGACCAGGTCGTCAGCCTGACCAGCAACGCCAACAAGATGACCCTGCAGGGCGGCAAGAGCCGCTTCACGCTGCAGACCCTGCCGGCCGACGACTTCCCCCTCGTGCAGGAAGCCGCCGACTTCGGCCCCGCCTTCAGCGTGCCGCAAAAGGCGCTCAAGGGCCTGATCAACCAGGTCCACTTCGCCATGGCGGTGCATGACATCCGCTACTACCTGAACGGCATCCTGTTCGTCGCCGAAGGCAAGAACCTGACGCTGGTGGCCACCGACGGCCACCGCCTGGCGCTGGCCCAGGCCGAGCTGGACACCGACATCCCCAAGCAGGAAGTCATCCTGCCGCGCAAGACCGTGCTGGAACTGCAGCGCCTGCTGAAGGACGGCAAGGAAGACGACGCCATCGAGATGCGCTTTGCCGGCAACCAGGCCAAGTTCTCTTTCAGCGGCATGGAGTTCGTCACCAAGCTGGTCGAGGGCAAGTTCCCCGACTACAACCGCGTCATCCCCAAGAGCCACAAGTTCCGCCTGACGCTGGGCCGCGCGCCGCTGCTGAGCAGCCTGCAGCGCGCCGCCATCCTGACCAGCGAGAAGTTCAAGGCCGTGCGCCTGACCTTCGAGCCGGGCCTGCTGTCCATCGCGTCCAGCAACGCCGAGCAGGAAGAAGCCAAGGAAGAGATCGAGATCGACTACGCCGGCGACAAGATCGAGACCGGCTTCAACGTCACCTACCTGATGGATGCCCTGGCCAACATGAGCCAGGACATGGTCTGCATCGACCTGAACGACAGCGCCAGCAGCGCGCTGCTGACCATCCCCGACACCACCGGCTTCAAGTACGTCGTGATGCCGATGCGAATCTGAGCCAGCACCCTGGCTTGGACACAGCGGGCTTCGGCCCGCTTCAGTGCTTTTAAAGGGCGATGAATTTGTCGCCCGCGAGTGAGAGAGAGTTCCCGATGAGTGATGTTTCCAGCAGTGCCGACCACCCCGATGGCCTGAACGCCAACCAGCAGGCGGCCGCCGCGGCCGAGGCCAAATCGGGCGCGGTGTACGACGCCGATTCCATCCAGATCCTGGAAGGCCTGGAAGCCGTGCGCAAGCGCCCCGGCATGTACATCGGCGACACCTCCGACGGCACCGGCCTGCACCACCTCGTCTTCGAAGTGGTGGACAACTCCATCGACGAGGCCCTGGCCGGCCACTGCGACGACATCGTCGTCACCATCCACACCGACAACTCCATCTCCGTCATCGACAACGGCCGCGGCATCCCCACCGGCGTCAAGATGGACGACAAGCACGAGCCCAAGCGCTCGGCCGCCGAGATCGCGCTGACCGAGCTGCACGCCGGCGGCAAGTTCAACCAGAACAGCTACAAGGTCTCGGGCGGCCTGCACGGCGTGGGCGTGTCCTGCGTCAACGGCCTGTCCAAGTTCCTGCGCCTGACCGTGCGCCAGAACGGCAAGGTGCACTTCATGGAGTTCGCCAAGGGCATCCCGCAGGACCGCGAGATCGTCATGGTCAACGGCTTCGAAACCAGCCCGATGAAGGTCATCGGCGAGACCGACAAGCGCGGCACGGAAGTCCACTTCCTGCCCGACACCGAGATCTTCAAAGAGAACAACGACTACCACTACGACATCCTCGCCAAGCGCCTGCGCGAGCTCTCGTTCCTGAACAACGGCGTCAAGATCCGCCTCGTCGACGAGCGCAACAACAAGGAAGACAACTTCGCCTATGCCGGCGGCGTGAAGGGCTTCGTCGAGTTCATCAACAAGGGCAAGACCACCCTGCACCCGAACATCTTCCACGCCCAGGGCGACAAGATGAGCGACCAGCAGACCAACATCGGCGTCGAAGTGGCGATGCAGTGGAACGACGGCTTCAACGAGAACGTCCTCTGCTTCACCAACAACATCCCGCAGCGCGACGGCGGCACCCACTTGACCGGCCTGCGCGCCGCGATGACCCGCGTCATCAACAAATACATCGACGACAACGAGCTGGCCAAGAAGGCCAAGGTCGAGGTCGCCGGTGACGACATGCGCGAAGGCCTCGCGTGCGTCGTCAGCGTCAAGGTGCCCGAGCCCAAGTTCAGCTCGCAGACGAAAGACAAGCTCGTCAGCTCGGAAGTGCGCGGCCCGGTGGAAGACATCGTCTCCCGCCTGCTGACCGACTACCTGCTCGAGAACCCCACCGACGCCAAGATCATCTGCGGCAAGATCCTCGACGCCGCCCGCGCCCGCGAAGCCGCCCGCAAGGCCCGCGAGATGACGCGCCGCAAGGGCGTGCTCGACGGCCTGGGCCTGCCCGGCAAGCTGGCCGACTGCCAGGAAAAAGACCCGGCGCTGTGCGAGATCTACATCGTCGAGGGCGACTCCGCCGGCGGCTCCGCCAAGCAGGGCCGCGACCGCAAGTTCCAGGCCATCCTGCCGCTGCGCGGCAAGATCCTGAATGTCGAGAAGGCCCGCTACGAGAAGCTGTTGACCAGCAACGAAATCCTGACGCTGATCACCGCCCTGGGCACCGGCATCGGCCGCGGCGCCGGCGGCGACGACTTCAACCCCGACAAGCTCCGCTACCACCGCATCATCATCATGACCGACGCGGACGTGGACGGCGCCCACATCCGCACCCTGCTGCTGACCTTCTTCTACCGCCAGATGCCCGAGCTCTGCGAGCGCGGCCACATCTACATCGCCCAGCCGCCGCTGTACAAGGTCAAGGTCGGCAAGCACGAGCAGTACCTGAAGGACGCGCCCGAGCTCGACAGCTTCCTGCTCAAGGTCGCGCTGCAGGACGCGAGCCTGGACACCGGCACCGGCAACACGCTCAAGGGCGACACCCTCGACACGCTGGCCCGCAAATACGTGGCCGCGCAGTCCGTCATCGCGCGCCTGTCCAACTGGATGGACATTGAAGCCCTGCACGTGCTGGCCAACGGCCTGGCCCTCAAGCTTGACACCCACGAGGACGCCGACGCCAGCGCCGCCAGCCTCAAGGGCCTGCTGCACGACGCGCTGGTGACGGTGGAGACCGACCCGCGCACCGACAAGTTCTTCCTGAAGATCGCCCGCACCCACCACGGCAACGTGCGCGCCAGCGTCATCCACGCCGACTTCGTGCACGGCGCCGACTACGAAGTGCTGGCCGACGCGGGCCTGAGCTTCCAGGGCCTCATCCAGGCCGGCGCCATCGTGCGCAAGGGCGAGGGCGAGAAGGCCAAGGAAAGCAAGGTCGACGACTTCCGCGCCGCCATGGCCTGGCTCATGCTGCAAGCCGAAAGCGCCGTCGGCCGCCAGCGCTACAAGGGCCTGGGCGAGATGAACCCCGAGCAGCTCTGGGAAACGACCATGGACCCCACCGTGCGCCGCCTGCTGCGCGTGCAGATCGACGACGCCATCGAGGCGGACAAGGTCTTCACGATGCTGATGGGCGACGAGGTGGAGCCGCGGCGCGACTTCATTGAGACCAACGCGCTGCGCGCGGGCAACATCGACGTTTGACGTTGACGCGGCCCCGCGCAACGGCTTGAATCCGCTCATGCAAGTCCCGGCCCTTGTCACCGAGCGGAGCGAAGCCATTGCAGCGCTTTGCAAGCAAGCTCACGCGCGGCGGCTGGACCTGTTCGGGTCAGCGGTCCGGGAGGACTTCGACGCCAGGTCCAGCGATCTCGACTTCCTCGTCGTGTTCGAAGACCTCCCGCCCGTGCGTTATGCCGAGGCGTTCTTCGAACTGAAGCGCAGCCTGGAACGGCTGTTCGCCCGGCCGGTCGACCTGGTGGTGGAGCGTGCGATCCGCAACCCGTACTTCAAGCAACGGGTGAGCGCAGAGCGACAGCCGGTCTATGGCGCCTGACCTGCGCAAGTACATCTGGGATGCCAAGGAAGCTGCCGCGCGTGCGCTGCGATTCACTGCCGGCAAGTCTCTTGATGACTACGTGGGTGATGAGCTGCTGCGCTCTGCCGTCGAGCGCCAGTTCCTGATCCTTGGCGAAGCCCTTGGGGTGTCGTTGCCGGGCCGCTGGAGCAGATGCTCAGCGAACTCGAGTCGCTTTGATTTGCGGCAGGACTTGCCTCGGGTTCATCAGGAATAAGTCGTTGCTCATTGGGCGACGATCGTTGCCACGCCATTACATGTCGATTTAATGCCATTAAATCGACATCTAAGGGCTCTCATGTCGACGCAAGCCCGGTGCGCCGACACGAACGTGAGGCGCATCCCCTAAGCGTCAGACGCTGGGGCGTCGTCGGCGGTGGCCGGGCCGGTCACCCCCCTGTCGCGGCGAAACGATCGCGCAGCGGGTCGAGCAGCGGGCCGTAGCGCTGCCCCGGCGTCGACGCGGCGCGCATCGGCTGGCGCACCTGCAGCGCGCTTGGCGTGCGGATCGCGCGCGCCGTCTCGTGGAAGCGCAGGCAGGCCGGCTCGAAGTCGAGGCCGCAGGCGGCGAGCAGCGCGTGGATGCCGGCGTTCGGGTCGGCGACGAGGTCCTCGTACCGTTGCACGACGAAGCGGCCCGGGTACCGCTCGGCCCAGAAGCGGGCGAGCTCTTCGTAGGCGCGCCAGTACGCCGCGAGCCCGTCGAAGCTGTACGTGAAGTGCACCATGCCCGGCCCGAAGAGCTGCTTGTAGCAGGACCACGCAGTCTCCACCGGGTCGCGGCGGCAGTCGATGATGCGAGCCCCGGGCAGCATGCGCAGCACGGCGCCTGCATAGAGCCAGTTCTCGGGCAGCTTGTCGGTGGCGATTGGCTTGCCGGTGCGCCAGCGCGCGCTCGCCCGCAAGTAGGCGTCGCCGAGCCGCCGCCAGTCAGCGTCGCTGGCATCGGCGACCCAAGCCGGGAACGGCTTGCCGCGCCGGCGAGACTCGGCGTCGAGCAGGTGCGGCAGGTACGGCAGCTCGCTCGCGCCTTCGACCTGCGAGTGGCTCGCGAGGATCTGCTCGACCAGCGTCGTCCCCGACCGCGGCAGTCCGACGAGGAAGATCACCTCACGCCCCGGCCCTTCCTGCGGCGGCGGCGGCGCGCCGGCGAACGCGGCGCGGATCGCGTCGACGTGGCGCGCGAACGCCGCGGTGTCCCACGGCCGCGACGCGCGCGCCGCATCGTTCGCCGCGCACAGGACCCGGAACGCGTCGGCGTGCCGGCCCGCGTTCTCCAGCCCGTGGCCGAGGGCGAAGCGCAGGAACAGCCGTTCCTCCGCCGGCATCGTCGCCGGCGGCGCGGCGGCCTTCGCCTCGAGCTGCGCCAGCTCGTCGGCGGTCATCGGCACGACCTTCAGGTCGGCCAGCGTGAACCACGCGTGCGCGACCAGCTCGCCGCGCGCGATCAGGTGCCGGCAATCCGCGGCCGCGACATCGCCATGGCCGAGCGCCGTGGCGCAGCGTGCGCGTTGCAGCCGGGCGAGCGGCGCCGCCGGGTCAAGCGCGACGGCGCGCTGCACGGCGCCGTACGCCGCCGCCGGCTCGCCGGCGTTGTCATGCTCGAACGACAGCCCCAGCCAGTCGGCCGATGTCGTCGCGTGTGCCTCGCCTTCGCGCAGCGTCGCGACCACCGCAGCGTGGTCATGTGCGTGCTCCTGCGCGGCCGCGAGCTGCGAGCGGAGGTCGAAGTCCTCGGGCCGCTGCGCGAGCGCGCGCGCGAGGTCCTGCGTTGCGCCTTCCCAGTCGTCGTCGCCGGCGCGGCAGACCGCGCGCAGGCGCAAGACCTCCGGGTGCTCCGGCGCGCTGCGCGCCAGATCGAGCAGCAGCACCCCCGCGTACATGCGGTCGCCCGCCTGCAGCGCCTGCGTGGCGCGGGCCAGCTGCTGCACGTCGGCAGGCTTCAGCCCCCGCAGCGGATCGCTCGACACCGCGCGCTTCATGCCAGTCTCGCGACGAGACGCGCCGCCTGTGCGATCGTGGACTTGCCGGCGCCGGGCAGGCCGGTCAGCCAGAGCACTGCGGCGCGTGGCAACGGTTTGCCGCCGCCTTCATCGGGAACGGGTCGTGAAATCATGCGGCGGATTGTGGCGCCGCGCGCGGCGGGCTCGGCGGCTGTCGCCGCGATGCGCCTCCCGCGCGCCAGCGCTACAAGGGCCTGGGCGAGATGAACCTCGAGCAGCTCTGGGAAGCGACAATAGGCCCCACCGTGCGCCGCCTGCTGCGCGTGCAGATCGACGACGCCATCGAGGCGGACAAGGTCTTCACGATGCTGATGGGCGACGAGGTGGGGCCGCGGCGCGACTTCATTGAGACGAATGCGTTGAGGGCGGGGAATATCGACGTTTGAAGCGTCTGCCCTTGTCACACGCGAATCCGGGAACTTAGCGATTTCCTTTTCGCGCCGCTGAGTTGCAATCCCACCGCGCCGATCAGGTCCGGTGGGATTCCTTTTTGTAGCGAGCCTCAGCTCGCGTACCAGTTCCAGCTGCCCGCACAGCTCACAAGATTCATGAACCGCGAACAACTCAAAAAACTAGAAGCCGACCTCTGGGCTGCCGCTGACAAGCTGCGCGCCAACTCCGATCTCAAGGCCAGCGAATACAGCACTCCGGTGCTCGGGCTGATCTTCCTGAAGTTCGCCGACAACAAATACCGCCAGCACGAGGCGGCCATCGAGCAGGCCTACAAGAAGCTCAAGGGCACCCGCGCCGAGCGCAGCGAGCAGGACATTGCCATTGAGAAGTGCGGCTTCTACCTCAAGCCCCAGGCCCGCTACGACTACCTGCTGAACCTGCCCGAAAAGGAAAACATTGCCAAGGCCATCCGCTCGGCGATGGCCAGCATCGAGAACACTAAGCCCGAGCTGCTGGGCGTGCTGCCGCAGGAGGAGTACGACCGCTTCACCCGCAGCCCCAAGAACCAGCACATCCCCAAGGACCTGCTCAAGCTCTTCTCCGACATCCCGGTGGACGCCTCGGGCGACGTCTTCGGCCAGATCTACGAGTACTTCCTGGCCAACTTCGCGCTCAGCGAGGGCCAGGGCGGCGGCGAGTTTTTCACCCCGCGCTCCGTCGTCAAGCTGATGACCGAGATCATCGAACCCCATGGCGGCAAGGTCTTCGACCCGGCCTGCGGCTCCGGCGGCATGTTCGTGCAGTCGGCAGACTTCATCCTCCAGCACCAGACCGACAAGGCGGCCGACCTGGACGTGTTCGTCTGCGGCACCGAGAAGACGCTGGAGACCGTCAAGCTCGCCAAGATGAACCTGGCCGTGAACAACCTGCGCGGCGACATCAAGCAGGCCAACACCTACTACGAAGACCCCTTCAACGCCTTCGGCGCCTTCGACTACGTGATGGCCAACCCGCCCTTCAACGTGGACGACGTGACGCTGGACGCCGTGGAGAAGGACCGCCGCTTCAACACCTACGGCGTACCGCGCAACAAGACCAAGGCCAAGGCGGCGGCGGGCAAGGACGGCAAGGAGAAGGCCGTCGAGACCGTGCCCAACGGCAACTACCTCTGGATCAACCTCTTCGCCACGTCGCTGAAGCCCGGCGGCCGCGCCGCGCTGGTGATGGCCAACTCGGCCAGCGATGCCCGCCACTCCGAGGCCGACATCCGCCAAACGCTGATCGAGCAGAAACTCATCTACGGCATGCTCACGCTGCCGTCCAACCTGTTCTACACCGTCACGCTGCCGGCCACGCTGTGGTTCTTCGACAAGGGCGAGAGGGCCGATGACAAGGTGCTGTTCATCGACGCCCGCAACATCTTCACCCAAGTGGACCGCGCCCACCGCGAGCTGAGCGACGAGCAGATCCAGAACATTGCCCTCATCCCCCGCCTGCACAAGGGCCGCCGCCAGGAATTCGTGGACCAGGTCGATCGCTACCTGCACCAAGGCATGGCCCAACTCAAGGACGCAGCCGAGCACCTGCCCGCGCTGAGCGAACGCCTACTGGCTGTGCTCGCTGAGGAGGCGGCCGATGCTCAAACCAGCCAGGCCGCGCGCGAAGCCATCGCCGCGCTGCAGGCCCAGTGGGGCCAGCTCGCCGAGCTGGCGCAGGCCCAGGACCAGCACGAACGCACCCGCGGCCAGAAGCACAGCGTGGACGCCCGCAATACCGCCCAGCACCTGCTCCGCGCCCAGTTCACGCCCTTCTTCACCGGTCTGCACGCGGCGGTGAAGGCGCTGGACAAGGCCATCCGGGAGATGGACAAGCGCAAGGCCGAGGCCGCCAAGGCAGACGGCAAACGCGCCACCGCCAACCGCCAGACCAAGGGCGTGAAGGCAGCCGTGCAGGCCCTGCATGACGAGCTGAAAGCCGCCGAGCTGTATTACCAGCATGTGAGCTGGCTGCAGGAGCGCTTCCCCAAGGCCGCCTACGAAGATGTCACCGGCCTGTGCAAGCTGGCCAGCCGCGAGGAGATTGCCGAGCAGGATTGGTCGCTGAATCCAGGGCGGTATGTCGGCGTGGTGATTGAGGAGGATGGGAAGACGGAGGAGGAGTTCCTCGCAGACTTGGCCGCTGCACGCGATCAGCTTCAGGAACTGAGCGACGCCGCAGGCGTGCTTCAGCGCACCATCGCCGCCAACGTCTCGGCTGTATTGGGCGAGGAAGCGACCACGTGATGCAAGAGCCCATCCTCTTTTCCGATCTCATCGCCGAAACCAAGGACGGCGAGTGGGGTGAAGGGCAAGAAGCGCCGGGTCACGTGCTCTGCGATGTGATCCGAGGAACAGATTTTGCTGACCTGCACGCTCCAGGCATTGAGCTACCGCAGCGCTGGATTCCCGAGCATTTGGTCGCGCGTAAAGCGCTGGCGGCTGATGACATCCTGATCGAAACAGCGGGCGGCACTGCCAAGCAATCGACAGGCAGAACCGCACTCATCACCAAGGAGTTCTTGGCCTCCCGAGGAGGCCGACCGGTCTTGTGCTCAAGCTTTGCCCGGCATCTGCGAGTTGACCCGGCCAAAGCTCACACGATCTACCTGTACTACGTGCTCCAAGCGCTGTACGGGTCCGGGTATATGGGCGTCTTCAACCTTCAGCACACAGGCGTTGCCCGGTTCCAGTTCACAGCTTTCAGGACAAAGACTCGGCTCACGCTGCACGAGAGCGCAGCCCAGCCCAGGATCGCCGCGACGCTGAAGAGCTACGACGACCTGATCGCCAACAACCAGCGCCGCATTGCCTTGCTGGAGTCCATGGCCGAAGAGATCTACCGCGAGTGGTTTGTGCGGATGCGGTTTCCTGGATATGAGCGCGCCGAGTTCTTTGCGGGACGCCCAGTGGCTTGGCAGCCCAGGAGGCTAGGTCAGGTTCTGCAGCTTCGATACGGTAAGGCTCTTCCTGAGGGGCAACGTGTTCCCGGACCTTATCGGGTCTACGGTTCGGCAGGCGTCGTCGGCACGCACAGTGAAGCCCTCGTCACAAAGCCCAGCATCGTGGTGGGACGCAAAGGAAATGTCGGCAGCATCTTCTGGGCAAGTAAGCCGTTCTATCCCATTGACACGGTCTACTACGTTGAGTCCGAGCTTCCGCTGATCTACCTGCGCTTCCTGCTCGCGGGCATGAACTTCATCAACAGCGATGCTGCAGTGCCGGGGCTCAACCGCGAACAGGCATATGCCAATGAGGTGCTACTTCCCCAGGATTCGTTGCTGAGCAGGTTTGAAGAGGTTGTTGGGCCGCTCTACCGCCAGCTTGGGGCGCTGGAAGATCAAGTCGCCTGCCTTGGGTCTACACGCGACGCCCTGCTTCCACGCCTGATCTCCGGCAAACTCCGCGTCGAAGCGTTAGACATCCAGTTCCCGCCCAGCATGCAACAGCCGCCCGCAGAGGCCGCACAGCGTGAGGCGATAGCCCGTTAGCAGGTCTTCTTCTCCACAACCGGCAACACCAGGGAGGTGCCGTGGCCGCCGCGAAGAACTTCATCAGTGAGGACGACATCGAGCAGGCCCTGCTGCAGCGGCTGCAGCACCTGTGCGGCTTTGATGCGCTGAACTGCTTCACGGCCCAGCCGGACGACTTGAACGACGGCTCCGGCCGTGCCGACAAGCGCGAGGTGGTCCTGGCCGACCGGCTTCGCGCCGCGCTGGAGCGGCTGAACCCGCAGGCCCCTACCCACGCGGTGGACCAGGCCCTGGCCGAGCTGTTGCGTCCGCGCACGGCGATGAGCCTGGTGGCGGCCAACCGCGAGATGGACGGGCTCATCCGTGACGGTGTGCCGGTGACCTACAAGCCCGAGACCGGGCCGCAGGCGGGGCAGATGGTGACCGAGCGGCTGCGGGCAATCGACTTCGACGCGCCCGACCCGCGCGCTGGCCGCAACCACTACTTGGCGATGAGCCAGCTCTGGGTTCGCGGCGAGCATGGCTACCGCCGGCCCGATGTGCTGCTCTACGTGAACGGCCTGCCGCTGGTGTTCATCGAGCTGAAGAACAGCAACGTCAAGCTGCGCGCCGCCTTCGACGACAACCTCACCAACTACAAGGCCGAGATCCCGCAGCTCTTCACCGCCAATGCGCTGTGCCTGCTGAGCAATGGCATCGAGACCAAGCTGGGCAGCATCACCGCGCAGTGGGAGCACTTCTTCAACTGGCTGCGGGTGGACGACGAGAAGGAGAAGCTGGACCGCAAGGCCATCGCCGCCCAGGGGCTGAGCGTGGAGCGCGCCGTGCTGGGCCTGCTCACGCCCGACCGCCTGCTGGACTATGTGGAGAACTTCTGCGTGTTCTACCGCGAGACGCAGAAGGTCATCGCGCAGAACCACCAGTTCATCGGCGTGAACAACGCCTTCGAGCAGTTCCGGCACCGGCGCGAGCTGGGCGGCAAGCTGGGCGTGTTCTGGCACACCCAGGGCTCGGGCAAGAGCTTCTCGATGGTGTTCTACACGCGCAAGATCTTCCGCAAGCTCACCGGCAACTTCACCTTCGTGGTGGTGACCGACCGGGACGACCTGGACGGGCAGATCTACCGCAACTTCCTGCACACCGGCGTGGTGGCACCTAAGGACGATGTGCGGCCCAAGGGCAGCGCGCAACTGCGCGAGATGCTGGGCAAGAACAAGCGCGTGGTGTTCACGCTGATCCAGAAGTTCCGATTCGAGAAGGGCAAGGACTACCCGCTGCTGTCCGACCGTGACGACATCGTCGTCATCGTGGACGAGGCCCACCGCACGCAGTACGCCGGCCTGGCCGAGAACATGCGCGCCGGCCTGCCGCATGCGAACTTCCTGGCGTTTACTGGCACGCCGCTGCTGGGGGCGGAGCGCAAGACCAATGCCTGGTTTGGCGGCTATGTGTCCGAGTACAACTTCCAGCAGAGCGTGGAGGACGGCGCCACGGTGCCGTTGTTCTACGAGAAGCGCGTGCCGGAGGTGCTGATCCAGAACGACGACTTGACCGAGGAATTCGCCGAGATCCTGGAAGACGAGAACCTCGACGCCCAAGCGCAGGAGAAGCTGGAGCGGCGCTTTGCGCAGGAGATGGAGGTCGTCAAGCGCGAGGACCGGCTGGACACGATTGCGCGCGACATCGTCTATCACTTCCCCCGCCGCGGCTACCTTGGGAAGGGGCTGGTCATCTCGGTGGACAAGTTCACCGCTGTGACCATGTTCGACAAGGTGCAGGCGCTATGGAAGGCGGAGATCAAGGCGCTGAACGGGCGCATCACGGCGACAACAAACGACGTGGAGCGCCGGCGCCTGAAGCAGTTGAAGGCCTGGATGGGCGCGGTGCAGATGGCGGTGATCGTCAGCGAGGAGGCGGGCGAGGAAGAGAAGTTCGCGAAGAAGGGCTTAGACATCAAGCCGCACCGCCAGCGCATGAATGCGCTGGACGAGCACGGCCACGACATCGAGTTCAACTTCAAGGACCCTGAGCACCCGCTGCAGCTGGTGTTCGTCTGCGCCATGTGGCTGACGGGCTTTGACGCGCCGACGGTGAGCACGCTCTACCTGGACAAGCCCATGCAGGGCCATACGCTGATGCAGACCATCGCGCGGGCCAATCGGGTGAGCGGCCACGAGATCCTGGGCGTGTCCAAGCGGCACGGCGAGATCGTGGACTACTACAACGTCTTTCGCCGCATGAAGAAGGCGCTGAAGGACTACGCCGCCGGCCCCGAGGACGACGAGCTGCCGGTGCGGGACAAGAGCCATTTGTTCACGCTGCTGGACGAAGCCATCGAGCAAGGGCTGGCTTACTGCCAAGCCCAAGGCGTGCCGCTGCACGAGGCGCTGGACCGTGGCGACGTGTTCACCAAGCTGGGCCAGTTCAACGGCTTTGCCGACACGCTGCTGGCGAGCGATGAGCAGCGCAAGTCCTTCAACGTCTACGAGAACACGATCTCGTCGCTGTACGAGGCCTGCAAGCCCGAGGTGCTGGGGCAGAAGAAGGGCCGTGTGGTGTCGGCTTTCCAGTACCTGCGTGGGGTCATGGACAGCATCGTCGAGCAGGCAGACATCGACAGCGCCGTGCGGCGCATCGAGGCGCTGCTGGACGCCAGCGTGGTGGTGGACAACGCCGAGGCCTTCTCGGCCAAGGAGTTCGAGGCGCAGTACAAGATCGTGCAGCGCGGCAAGGCCTGGGACCTGAGCAAGGTCAATGTCGAGAAGCTGCGCGAGGAGTTCAAGCAGGCGCCGTTCAAAAACATCCAAATCGCAGACCTGCAGGCCTTCCTCCAGCGCAAGCTGGCCGAGATGCTCGCGCAGAACAGCACGCGGGTGGACTTCTTGCAGCGGCTGCAGCAGGTGATCGACGCCTACAACTCGGGCGCCACGTCCACCGAGAACTACTACGACGAGCTGACGGCCTTCGCCCAGGAGCTGAAAGACGAGGCCGAGCGCCACATCCGCGAAGGGCTGAGTGACGACGAGCTGGAGCTTTTCGACCTGCTGAAGAAGGACCCACTGACGCAGGACGAGACGCAGCGCGTCAAGCTGGCGGCCAAGCATCTGCTGAAACGCCTGGTGGAGGAGCAGCCCAAGGTGCTGATCCAGAACTGGCACCAGAGCGGGCAGACGCAGAAGCAGGTCAGGGCGGAAATCGAGCGCGTCCTCAATGAAGACCTGCCGGACAGCTATGACCGGACCACCTTCAAACAGAAGTGCGACAACGTCTACGACTTGGCGGTGGAGTACGCGATCAGGGGCAAGAAGTGGGCGGCTTGACGTGGGCCGCTGACTGGGTGGTATCGAGGCACGTGGTTTAACCAGGGCGGCGCATCCAGCAGCCCACGCCGCTTCACCGCGTCTGCTCCTTGCCCAGCAACCCCCGCTGCCGCAGCCACTCCTCCACCCGCCTCGGCCACGCCGACGCCGTACCCAACCCGTCGCGCATGCCGATGCCATGCCCGCCCTGCGCGAACAGGAAGGCGGCCGCGGTTACGCAGCAGCTTTCGAGGGCCTGGTGGGATTCATCAACGGGCTGCTGCCGAGCAGCGAGGTGATGGGGCAGGCGCTGCGCAAGTCCGTGCCGATGTACCCGGAGCTGGCCATTCGTGAGTTGGTGGCCAATGCCTTGATTCATCAGGACTTCTCGGTCACGGGCAGTGGGCCGATGGTGGAGCTGTTTGGTGATCGGTTGGAGATCACCAATCCAGGTACGCCGCTGGTGGACACGCAACGCCTGCTGGATCACCCTCCGCGATCACGGAACGAGGCGCTGGCATCGGTGATGAGGCGCGTGGGCATTTGCGAAGAGCGCGGCAGCGGCGTGGACAAGGTTGTCTTTGAGACCGAGTACTACCAGTTGCCGGCGCCCGCCTTCGAGGTGGTGGGGGAGTCCACGCGGAGCACGCTGTTTGCGCCCCGATCACTGACCAAGATGGATGCCAGTGACCGCGTGCGGGCGATCTATCTGCACGCCTGCCTGCGTTACGTCGAGCGCGATTTCATGACCAATACCAGCTTGCGCGGGCGGCTGGGGCTCGATGTCAAGAACAGTGCCGTGGCGTCGAGGCTGATCAAGGAGGCGCTGGGTCAACAGATGATCCGCCTCCACGATGCAACGGCTCCGCCGAAGTACCGCAAGTACGTGCCGTTCTGGGCGTGAGGGGGCTGTACTTGACGAAGATCGGCTCAGGGCGGTGGTTGCGACCACTCGCTTCATAGAAATCAATGGCTTAGCGACGACTTCGGTACTTGACGGTCACTTGATGGACTCCGTCTGGGCGTGTTTCTGGGTGTCGCCACCGCAGGTCGTTTGAGCGGTAACTTCTTTATTCGCGGCCGTGGAAAACAAAGGCCGCATCGGCATTCTTTTCAAACAAATCAAAGACTTAGCGATGCAGTTATTTTCCAAGCACGCCAATCGCTACTTGATGGCGCTGTGTCGCTCCTCAGAAGAGTCGCCAGGACGTGGTCGTGCGGCATCTGAAAAATCAACAACTTAGCCAAGATTCCGAGTACTTGCAGGTCACTTGATAGAACCAATCGACCCGGCACCCATATCCATGAACACCTCCACCCTCATCCAGAAAGTCTGGAACTTCTGCCACACGCTGCGCGACGACGGCGTGGGCTATGGCGACTACCTGGAGCAGCTGACCTATCTGCTGTTCCTGAAGATGGCGCACGAGTACGCCGCGCCGCCCTACCAGCGCGACACCCGCATCCCCAAGGGCTACGACTGGGCCACGCTACGCCCGCTGACCGGCGAGCCGCTGGAGTCGCAGTACCTGACCACGCTGCACAAGCTCGGCCAGCAGGGCGGCATGCTGGGCGCGATCTTCTTCAAGGCGCAGAACAAGATCCAGGACCCGGCCAAGCTGAGTCGCCTGGTCCAGATGATCGACGAGCAGTCCTGGGTGGGCATGGATGCCGACACCAAGGGCGACCTCTACGAAGGCCTGCTGCAGAAGAACGCCGAGGACACCAAGAGCGGCGCCGGCCAGTACTTCACGCCGCGTGCGCTGATCCAGGCCATGGTGGCCTGCATGCGGCCTAAGCCCGGCCAGACGATTGCCGACCCGGCCTGCGGCACGGGCGGCTTCTTCCTGGCGGCCAACGAGTGGCTGACCGGCACCGGTCCCTGGCTTCGCGATCACGGCCACTGGCTGGGCCACGAGACGCCGCGACTGACAAAAACGCAGAAGCACTTCCTGCGCGACGAGGCCTTCCACGGCAACGAGATCGTGGCCGGTACGCGCCGCATGTGCCTGATGAACCTGGTGCTGCACGGCATCGGTGACCTGGTGGGCGAGCCCTCGGTGGAGCGGGCCGATGCGCTGATTGCCGAGCCGCGCCTGGCTGTGGACATGGTGCTGGCCAACCCACCGTTCGGCAAGAAGAGCAGCATGACCATCACGAACGAGGATGGCGAGGAGGACCGCGACGCGCTGACTTACGAGCGCCAGGACTTCTGGGAAACCACGTCCAACAAGCAGCTCAACTTCTTGCAGCACATCGTCAGCATGCTGAAGGTGAATGGCCGCGCGGCGGTGGTGCTGCCGGACAACGTGCTGTTCGAGGGCGGCGCCGGCGAGAAGATCCGCAAGAAGCTGCTGGAGACCTGCGACGTGCACACCGTGCTGCGCCTGCCCACTGGCATCTTCTACGCGCAGGGCGTGAAGGCGAACGTGGTGTTCTTCGACAACGCGCCGAAGGACGGCCGGGCCCATACCAAGGGCGTGTGGTTCTACGACCTGCGCACCAACCAGCACTTCACGCTGAAGACACGGCCACTGAAGCTGCCCGATCTGCAGGACTTCATCCGTTGCTACAACCCGGCCAACCGGCATGAGCGGGTGGCGACGGATCGCTTCAAGTTCTACGCCTACGAGGACTTGGTCGCCCGCGACAAGGCCAGTCTGGATGTGTTCTGGCTGAAGGACGAAAGCCTGGACAACCTAGATGACCTGCCGATGCCGGATGTGCTGCAGCAGGAAATCATTGAGCATCTGGAAGCAGCGCTATCTGCGTTTCGGGACGTGGCTGCGGCCCTGCCGCCGTTTCCGCGTTCTTAGCTGTTTGCTTCAGGCGTTCGACTGAACGCCCGCCCATCGCAGCCCCACGCCTCACCGCCCCACCGCGCCCAACAACCCCCGCTGCCGCAGCCAGTCCTCCACCCGCCTCGGCCAAGCCGACGCCGTACCCAACCCGTCGCGCATGCCGATGCCATGCCCGCCCTGCTCGAACAGGTAGAGCTCGGCCGGCACGCCGGCGCGGGTGAGGGCCTGGTAGTACAGGATGCTGTTCTGCACCGGCACGGTCTTGTCGCCCTGCGTGTGCAGCAGCACCGTGGGCGGGGTGGCGGCCGTCACCTGCTGCTCCAGGGAGGCCAGCGCCAGCAACGCCGGGCTGGGCGCGTCACCCAGCAGCGCGCGGCGCGAGCCGGCGTGGGCGGCGGGGTCGGTCATCGTGATGACGGGGTAGACGAGCACGGCGAAGTCGGGCCGGGCGCTGACGCTGTTGTCCAGCGCGGCGCCGGTGCGGCCGTCGGCATGGTCGAACAGCGTGCTGGCGCTGGCCGCCAGGTGGCCGCCGGCGGAGCTGCCCATCACTCCGATGCGCTTCGGGCCCACGCCGAACTCGGCCGCGCGCGAGCGCACCAGGCGGATGGCGCGCAGCACGTCCTGCAGCGGCGCGGGGTGGCCCCACTCCTGCAGGCGGCTCTTGAGGATGAAGGTGGTGATGCCCAGCGTGCTCAGCCAGGCGGCGTACTGCTCACCCTCACGCTGCCACGACAGGTAGCGGTAGCCGCCGCCCGGGCACAGGATCACGGCGGTGCCGTTGGGGCGGTCGACGGCGGGCGGCACCACGGTGAGCGTGGGCACCGACACGTTGGCGATGCTTCCGTTCGCGTCGACGCGTTCGGCGCCGAGGTCCCCGCGCGCTGCTGGCGCATCCGCCCGCACGGCGGCGGGCACGCCCTCGGGCCAGAGCGGCAGCACGTTCGGCGAGGGCGCGGCCCGGCTGAGCGACGGCAGCAGGGTCAACAAGGGCGACAGGATCAACGGGCGGCGCTGCATGCGTTGGGCGGGCTCGGTCGCCCGTGTTCAGCTTCGTTGGAGTGCAGTTTGCCCGCGGGATGCGTTCATGGCGGTGAGTGATTGCGCGCCGGCGCAGTTGTAGAGATTCGTGAGATCTCCATCGCCAGGGCCGTTGTAGGCATCCGAGGGGACACAATTGGCCCCCGAATCGCCTGGCGCGATCCCGTGCCGATGACATCCCGAGCGCGATTTCGCCGCCCCGGGCCGGTCCATCGGACACCTGGGGTGCGCTTCGCGCCAGCACAACGAACCGCCCATCTCAGTGATCAGCGAATTGATCGCGAGCGACCGAACTACCTATTGGCTTCTCCAGCAAGCATCTCTCCATGACCCGCACACCGCGCATTTCCCATCTGCTCCCCTGCGTTCTTGCCAGCGCGCTCCTCATCAGCTCCGTCGGGCTCGCCAGCGCCGCTTCGCATGCCAAGCCCCACGCCGCTGCCAAGAAGGCTAAGAAGGCTGCCGCCCCCGCCGAGCAGGCGATCACGACCGACGCGAGCGGGCAGTCGGTGCCGGTGCTCGAGAACAAGGCGTGGGTGCTGATGGACTTCAACACGGGCCAGCTGCTCGCGTCGTCCAACCCGGACGAACCGCTGCCGCCGGCGTCGCTCACCAAGATGATGACCAGCTATCTGGTAGAGCAGGGCCTGAAGAACGGCAAGCTCAAGCCCGACGAGATGGTCACCATGAGCGAGAGCGCCTGGTGCCGCGGCGGCAAGGACGGCGACAGCTGCATGTTCGTGCCGCTCAACGAGAAGGCCTCCTTGATGGACATGCTGCGCGGCGTGGTCATCGCCAGCGGCAACGACGCCTCCAAGGCGCTGGCCGAACACGTCGGCGGCTCGGAGGCCGGCTTCGTCACCCTGATGAATGCCGAAGCCGCCAAGCTCGGCATGACGAAGACGCACTTTGCGAACGCCGCGGGCCTGCCCGACCCCAACAACAAAGCCTCAGCGAAGGACCTGGCCGTGCTGGCCGCGGCCATCATCCGCAACAGCGCCGAGTACTACCCGATCTACGCCGAGCGCGAGTTCACGTACAACAAGATCAAGCAGGGCAACCGAAACGCACTGCTCTACACCGACTCGACCGTCGACGGGCTCAAGACCGGGCACACGGAGGACGCCGGCTATTGCCTGACCGCCTCGTCCAAGCGCAATGGCATGCGCTTGATCTCGGTCATCATGAACGCGAACAGCAAGCAGGCCCGCGCTGACCAGACCCGGGTGTTGTTCAACTGGGGCTACGCCAATTTCGAGGAAGCCACGCCGGCCCAGGCGGGCGCTGCGCTGGCCAACGCCAAGGTGGTGTATGGCGTGGCCCCCGAGGTGGCGGCGGGCCTGGCCAAGCCTTGGACGCTGGTGGTGCCCAAGGGCCAGGCCGCCGCGGTCAAGACCGAGCTGACGCTGAACCCGGGCCTGGAGGCGCCCATCGCCAAGGGTGCCGTGATCGGCAAGGCGGTCGCGGTGGCCAATGGCAAGACGCTGGGCGAGGCGCCGGTCGTGGCGCTGGCTGATGTGGAGCGCGCCGGCTTCTTCCTGCGCATCAAGCAGCGCATCGCCGGCTGGTTCTCGAAGTAGGCCGAACCCGGGTCGTCAGCGCCCGGTGGCGGCCCACCAGATGCCACCCCAGAGGTGGTCCAGGTAGCGCTCGTCGCGGTACATGGCCTGGTTGTGGCCCAGCGCCGTGACGAAAACGCGGCCCTTTTCGTAGGCCTGCCACCAGCTCACCGGGTGGTCGGCGCCCATGCCTTTGGCAACCTGGCCGGGCCAGATCTTCGTGGGGTCGTAGCTGCGCTCGTCCACGGCCAGCACGGGGTGGATCTTCACGCCGTGCGGGTTGCTGAACTCGTACCACTCGTCGCTCCAGATCCAGCGGTCCGGCAGGCCGAAGGTGGCGGGGTGGCTGGCGTCGGTCTTGGTGACGACGGCCGTCTGCAGCATGGGGTGGATGACGAAGGAGCGGCCCACCAGCTTCTCGTACCAGGGCCACAGGCCCGGCTTGCTGATGATGGCGCGGTGCACGACGACGGCGTTGCCGCCGGCTTTCATGTAGCGCTCGAAACCGCCGCGCTGAGCCTCGTTGAACTCCTCGCCCGAGCTGTTGAGCAGCACGACCGCCGCGTACTTGCTCAGGTCGCCCTCGAAGGCGCCGGGCTGGGCCGTCCAGGTCAGCTCGAAGGCGTGCAGCCTGGCCAGCTTCTCGAAGCTCTCGCGCGCCACCGGGATGTACTCGTAGTGGTACTTGGTGGGCATGGCCAGCACGAGGACGGCGAACTGGGTGTCGGCCGCCAGGGCCGGCGTGCTGGCCACGGCGGCGGCCACCGCGAGGGCGTTCAGGGTTTTCTTCATCGTGCGGTCGATTCTTCCAGCAACCACCCGCCCAGCTGCCGCATCGCCGCGGGCGTGCGCGCCAGGCTGCGGTGGTTGGTGCCGGCGAGCTGGTGCACGGTGACGGCCGAGCCGGCATGCTGTAGCGCCTGCACGAGGGTGTGTGAATGCGCGTGCGGCACCTGGCGGTCCTGCTCGGCCAGCAGCACCAGCACCTCGCAGTTCAGCGCGCGGGCGGCGGCGACGCTGTCCAGCGGCGAGCGCAGCCAGGGCGTCAGCGGTGCGAGCAGCAGGTTGCGCCGCAGCACGGCGCGCAGGCTTTTCAGCGGCGTGATGAGCGCGACGCTGGCCACCGGGCGGGCGGCCGCGGCCAGGCGCGCCGCGAGCTGCATGGCCACGCCGGTGCCCAGGCTGCGGCCARCCAGGTGCAGGGCGCCCGGCGGCAAGCCGAGCCGCGCCAGCCCCCAGGCCGCGGCGGCTTCGGCGTCGGCCACGCAGGCGGCCTCGGACGGCCAGCCGCCGCTCTCGCCCAGGCTGCGGTAGTTGAAGGCCAGCAGCGCGCAGTCGTCGGGCAGCCAGCCGGCGAGGTCGGGCGTCCAGGCGACGTTTTCGTTGCGACCGCCAAACCACAGCAGCAGGCGGCGGGGTGCCTCGCCCGCGGGCTGGGTCAGCCAGCCCTGCAGGCGCACGCCGCCGGGGCGCGCCAGCCAGACGGCCTCGCTGCGCCGGCGCGCGGCGGCGGGGCCGGGGTCGGTGCGGCGGATGACCCAGGTGCGGCCGAACAGCAATTTGCCCTGCAGGGCGATGAGGGCGGCCGGCAAGGCAAGCAGGGCGAGCAGGGCCCAGGCCCAGGGCAGGAGAGCGGTCAGCGGTGGCATGGGCGCAGGGAACCTCGGCGGCGTGAGGCGCCGAGGCTAGGCCGCCTGCATGACAGCGTGGTGAGCGCGGGCTTCAACGTGTGCAAGGCGCCGCGTTGCCCAGGGCCACGCGCGGCGCCGGCACCGCGGCGGCCTTGGGCGCCCACACTGTCAGCGCCAGGCCCAGGCCCACCAGCGCCGCGCCGGCGATCTCGTTGGCATGCGGCGCCTCGCCCATCACGGCGTGCACGGCGATGACGGACACCGGCACCATGTTCAGGAACAGCGTCCCCAGCGGCGCGCCGAGCTTCTTCACGCCGGCATTGAAGGCCAGCACGGCGGCCACGGTGGGCACCAGGGCGATGTAGACGAGCTTCGGGCTCAGGCCCAGCAGCAGCTCGGCCGACGGCGCCTCGGCCCAGCCCAGCAGCGTGGCCAGCAGCGCCACCAGTGCCAGCCCCGGCAGCGCGGCGATGGCCGTCAGCGCGGTGTACTCCAGCGGGCTGTGGTCGGGCACCTTGGCCATGGCGCGGGTGTAGAGCACCCAGCCCAGCGTGCCGGTCAGCGTGATGGCGTCGCCCAGCAGCATGCGGGCATTGATCTCACTCGCCTGGCCCAGCAGGTTGGCCACGGTGGCCACACCCGTGAGCGCGAGTGCGGCGCCGAGGATGGCGCGCAGCGGCGGGCGTTGGCCGTCCAGTGCCCAGCGCAGCGCCATGGTCGTGAAGGGCATGGTGGCCATGATGACGGAGCCGTGCGAGGGCAGCGACAGGCGCAGGCCATGGAACACCATGATGCTGAACACGCCATAGCCGGCCAGGCCGACGAGGCTGTGGCGCAGCGCGTGGCGGCGCAGCTTGGCCCAGGGGTGGCTGCCGGCGAAGTGCACCAGCACGGCCAGCACCGCGGTGGCCAGCGTGTAGCGGGAGAAGGTGAACCAGACGGGGTCGAGCTGGGCGACGACGGTCTTGCCGATCAGGAACAGGCTGCCCCAGGTGGAGGTGGCAAAGAGCAGGGCGGTGATGGCGCCGGGCCGGGTGTTGGCGGTCATGGAGGGTCTCCAGACGAATGTCGATGCCTTCACTCTCGGCGCCTGGCGCAATTTCATCCATTCGTTTCGGCCGACCGCCCCGTTCAGAAAATCCACACCCCCGCCCCGCCGCCCCTGAGCAGAATGGCGGCCATGGAGATCTACCAGCTCAAGACCTTTGTCGCCGTGGCCACCGAGGGCAACCTCACGCGCGCCGCGGAGCGCGTGTTCACCAGCCCGCCGGCGGTCAGCGCCCAGCTCAAGGCGCTGGAGGACGAGTTCGGCGTGAAGCTGTTCGAGCGCAGCGCCCGCGGCATGGCGCTGACGGCCGCCGGCGAGCGCCTGCTGGAGGAGGCGCGCCGCACGCTGGCCGCGGCCCAGGGCATGCAGGCGGCGGCCGCGCAGATCCGCGGCGAGGCGCGCGGCCAGGTGCGCATGGGCACGGTCAGCGACGCGGTGGCGCTGCGCCTGGGCGAGGTGTTCGTGCACCTGGCCGAACACCACCCGGGGGTGCAGCTGCAGTTGCAGCAGCTGGTGTCACTGCGCGCCATCGCCGCCGTGCGCCGTGGCGAGCTCGACTGCGCCTGCGTGCTGCACGAGCACGCCGAGATCGAGGGCCTGGAAGTGCGGCGCCTGCAGGCCGCCGAGATCGTGCCCGTGGTGCCGCAACGCCTGCTGATACACGGCGGCCTGCCGCCTGACCTGGCCGGCCTGGCCGCCCTGCCCTGGGTGACGACACCGCCCGACTGCGGCCTGCGCAGCCACCAGGAAAGGCTGTTCAGCCAGGCCGGCGCCGTGCTGGAGGTGGGCCTGCAGGCCGACACCGAGGTGGCGGTGCGCAGCATGGTGGCGGCCGGCATGGGCGCCGGCATGGTGCGGCGCGACCAGGCCACGCTGATGGAAGACGCCGGCCAGGCCCGCATCTGGCCGGGCTGGTCGGCGCCGACCTGGTTCTGCTGGATCAGCAGCCCGGCGGCGCTTGCCGTGCCGGCCGTGGGCGCGGTGCGGGACGCGGTGGCGCTGACCTGGGTTTAAGGCGTCTTGGCCGCGGGTGTGCGCAGCTGGGCGACGGCGGCCTCGAACTGCTGGGCGGCCTGCTTCAGCGCATCCAGCTCGGTGCTGGCTCGCGCCAGTGCCTTTTGGGCTGCGTCACGGGCAGCGGCCTCGCCGCCGGCCGGCGCCGCGGCGATGGCACCCAGGCGGGTCTGGGCCTCGGTCAGCGCGCGGGCGAGCTGGTCGCGCAGCGCGTCCAGGCGGCTCGACAGGCCCTGCGCCTCGTCCAGCTTCTGGCGCCTTGCCGCGTCGACGTCACCCGGCGCGTTGCGCAAGCCCTCAAGGGTCTCGCGATCGCTCTTGATGTGGGCCTCCAGCGCATCGCGCTCGGTGGCCAGAGCCGCCTGCTGGCGCTGCGGGGCCGCGGGGTCGGCGGGCGTGCCCTCGTTGCGCGCACGCAGGCCGTCACCGGCGCTCTTGCTGCCGAAGTAGAAGCCCACCACCGTCGTCAGCAGGGTGATGATGGCGGTGAGCAGCTGCTTTTGCGCGTCCATCGCGCTGGCCGAGGGGCGCGACTCCAGCGTGTAGAGATTGAGCTTGGCATTGGCGCCGGCATCGGTGCCCGAGGCGGCGCGGCCGGGTGAGGCGACGACGACCAGCAGCGAAGGCACCTGCTTGTAGCGCGTGATCTCGTCCGGCAGCCGTGCCAGCGGCACCTCGATCTGCTCGAAGGGCTTGTCGCCGGGGCGGGGCATGCGGGCCTCTTCTTGCGCTTCGCTGAAGAACTTGAGGCCGAACACCGCGAACAGCACCATCACGCCCACGGCCAGCAGCGTGCGCACCGAACCCGAGGGCAGGCCGAAAGCCTCGTTGGCGTCGTTGAGGTTGAGGCCGCCGAAGACGATGGCCGTCAGCGTCAGCGCGGTGGCCATCAGCACCAGCAGGCCGACAAACCAGAGCGCGGAATCGCCTCTCGGGTTCGGCGCCAGCAAGGTGAGCGCCAGGACCGCGCAGATCGCCAGCAGCCCGATGACGCCCCATTTGACCCGCCGGGAAACTTTCTCATCGTCCATGGCAATCTCCCGCGCTGATATGCAGGATCGCGACGCTAACCGCCATGGCCGGGCCGGGCATCCTCAGCTTTGCGGAGCCGGCCGCGTCACACCTTGGTCATGCAAGCGAAGCGGTCGCAGCGCAAACTAAGGGCCTGTTGGCACTGCGAGGATCGGATGCGTTGTGATTCAAAAGCCCGCGAGCAAGGCATGAGGCGCAGACGGGTTTGCTACCCGGCGAGGCCGAGAAACGCCGCGGGCGGGCTTTTGAGTCACAACCCTTCGGGAGAGGGTCTGCGCGGGCGCATGCCGTTGTTGCACGCCTTGCCCGGGCGAGAAGCCCGGGCTTCGGCGTGGCGTCTAGCCCTGCACCCGCGCAAACCCTCTCGCACCGATCCCCGCAGTGCCAACAGGCCCTAGCCATGGCCTACACGCACACCCTCGGCGGCGAGCGCTACAGCTTCGCGGACCTGCGCACCCTGCTCGCCAAAGCCAGCCCGCGGCGCTCGGGGGACGAGCTGGCCGGCGTGGCCGCGGCCAATGCGCGCGAGCGGGTCGCCGCGCAGCTGGCGCTGGCGGACCTGCCGCTGACGACTTTCCTGAACGAAGCCGTCGTGCCCTACGAGAGCGACGAGGTCACGCGGCTGATCGTCGATACGCATGACGCGGCCGCCTTCGCGCCGATCTCGCATTTGACGGTGGGCGGTTTGCGCGACGCGCTGCTGGCAGATGCCGTCGACCCGGCGCAGATCGCCCCGGGCCTGACACCCGAGATGGCCGCTGCCGTCAGCAAGGTCTGCCGCGTGCAGGATCTGATGCTGATTGCGCAGCGCTGCGAGGTCGTCACGCAGTTCCGCAGCACCATTGGCCTGCGCGGCCGGCTGGCCACGCGGCTGCAGCCCAACCACCCGACCGACGACGAGGCCGGCATCGCGGCCAGCCTGCTCGACGGCCTGCTGATGGGCGCGGGCGACGCCGTCATCGGCATCAACCCCGCGACCGACAACCTGCCGCAGGTGATGCGCCTGCTGCAGATGCTGGACGCCGTCATCTCTCACCACGAGATCCCGACGCAGAGCTGCGTGCTGACGCATGTGACGACGACGATCGAGGCCATCGCGCGCGGCGCGCCGGTGGACCTGGTGTTCCAGTCCATCGCCGGCACCGAGGGCGCCAACCGCGGCTTTGGCATCACGCTGGCGGTGCTCGAAGAAGCACGGCAGGCGGCGCTGGCGCTCAAGCGCGGCGGCCGCCACGTCATGTATTTCGAGACCGGCCAGGGCAGTGCGCTGTCCAGCGGCGCCCATCATGGCTGCGACCAGCAGACGCTGGAGTGCCGCGCCTATGCCGTCGCGCGGCGCTTCGAGCCGCTGCTGGTCAACAGCGTGGTCGGCTTCATCGGGCCGGAGTATTTGTTCGACGGCAAGCAGATCCTGCGCGCCGGCCTGGAAGACCACTGCTGCGGCAAGCTGCTCGGCCTGCCCATGGGTGTGGACGTCTGCTTCACCAACCATGCCGAGGCCGATGTCGATGACGTCGACAGCCTGCTCACGCTGCTGTGCGCCGCCGGCTGCAACTACATCATGGGCGTGCCGGGTTCGGACGACATCATGCTGGGCTACCAGAGCACGAGTTTTCACGACGCGCTGGCGATGCGGCGCCTGCTGGGCCTGAGGCCGGCGCCGGAGTTCGAGGCCTGGCTGCAGCGCATGGGCATCTTCGAGGCCGGTGACGTGCCGCGGCTGGCCGAGGGGCTGCCAGCGCGTTTTGCGGTCTTGCTGGAGCAGACGTGAGCGCCGCGCCGGGCCGCCCCAAGCAAGCTCGCTCCCGCTTGGCGGGAGTGAGCCCGGACATGGGATGCCCAGTGGGCATCCCATGCCTGGCGAACGCCTGGCCGCGCTGTCGGCCAGGCAAGGCCGCAGGCCGAAGGGTGCACCAGTGAGCGTCATCGAGCAACCCTGGGCTCGCCTGCGCCGCTACACGGCCGCGCGCATCGGCCTGGGCCGCGCCGGCATCAGCGTGCCGACCGCGGCCCACCTCGCCTTTCAGCAGGCCCATGCCGAGGCGCGCGATGCGGTGCATGCGCCGCTGGATGCCGACACGCTGCTGGCCGGGTTGCGCGCCTTGGGCGAGGCGCCGTTGCGGGCGCAAAGCCGGGCGGCGGACCGGGCGAGCTATCTGCAGCGACCCGACCTCGGCCGGCGGCTCAATGAGGCCGACGCCCAAGCGCTGCAAGAGTTGAACGCACCGGCAAGCGACCTCGCCTTCGTGTTGGCGGACGGCTTGTCGGCCCTGGCCCTGCAGCGCCAGGCCCTGCCGCTATTCACGGCGCTGCGCGAGCAGCTGTTGCGGGAAGGCGGCTGGACCTGGGCGCCACCGGTCGTCGCGACGCAGGCTCGCGTGGCTCTTGGAGATGAGATCGGCGCGCTGCTGCATGCGCGCTGTGTCGTGGTGCTGATCGGCGAGCGGCCGGGGCTGTCGGCGCCGGACAGCCTGGGTGTTTATTTCAGCTGGGCACCGCACCTCGGGCTGGCTGATGCCGAGCGCAACWGCATCTCCAACGTGCGCCCCGAAGGATTGCCACCGCCAGCGGCCGCGGCCAAGCTGCACGCGCTGCTAGGCCTCGCGCGATCACGGCAAGTGAGCGGCATTGGGCTCAAGGATGAAGCGGACGAACGCGGCCTGCCGCACGCGGCGACGGCGGCGCCGCTGATGCGCCTGTTGGGCGGTTAGCGGCCCGGCCGGGGCGTCATCGTGTCGATGCCCGCGCCGGGGTCTTCCTCACCGGCCACGGAGTCATCGAAGGCGCCGTTCTTCACGTCGCGCGCGGGCCGCTGCTTGGCGGTGGGCCGCTCGACATCGCCGGCCTGTGGTGCGGCCGGTGCGGGCTCGGGCGGGATCGGCGGGGTGCGGGTCGGGTCAGGCATGGGGCCTCCGGGGTTCAATAAAAAGGGGCGGCAGCGCCGCCCCTTCGATCAGCAAGCGGCGAGAGCTTGCTTACATCCACCAGGTCGAGCCGTAGTAGTCATAGACCTTGCGGCCGTACTCGTCGTTGTAGGTGGGCGTTTCGTCGCTCGGGTAGCGCGGTGCGCGCTCCAGCTGGGCCTTGTCGACGTTGACGACATAGCCATCCTTGCTGGTGTCGTACTTCAGCTGATCCCATGGCAGCGGGTAGCGGTCGGTGCCCATACCGAGGAAGCCGCCGAACTCCAGCGCCGCGTAACGAACCTGGCCGGACTTCTTGTCGATGACGAGGTCGTCGATGGAGCCGAGCTTGTCGCCGCTGGGGCTGTAGACCTTGGTACCTTCGACCTTGGAGGAAGAGATGGTGGGAGTGACGCTGGCCATGATGGAACTCCTGGAAAGTTGAACACGGGTCACGGGGCAGGCTTTAACCCGCTCCGCCAGGTGCTGTGCACCATGCGTTGAATATGCTTGTTATGGCGGGGCCTGGCAGTCGGGCTAAGCGCCCAGCCCTTGTAGGAACCGGCCGACCGGCGGCCCGTTCTCGTCCACGCAGATCTGCCCCTGGCGGGACACATGCCTGGCGTCAGTCGGCCGCGATGGCCTCGATCTCCAGCAGCCAGTCGCTGTCGTAGATGCCGGCGATCAGCACGGTCAACGCCGGGCTGCGCGCGCCCAGCACCTCGCGGCGGATGGCGGAGTTCTCCAGGGCGTGTTTGCGGTCACCGAGATAGGTCGTGACCTTGACGAGGTGGTCCAGCGTCATGCCGGCCGCGCGCAGCTGGGCGTCGATGTGGGCCCAGACGAGGCGGCATTGCCCGGCGAAATCCTTGGGCACGGCGCCCGCCTTGTCGACCGGGATCTGGCCGCTGATGAAGAGCAGGCGCGACGGCGCCCGAAGCTCCAGGGCCTGGGCATAGCCACCCGACGGGGCGGGCGCTTCGGCGGCATTGATGGCGCGGGTCTTGGCCATGGCGGCTCCTGCGGTGGATGTCGTTGTCGCCAGGCCCAGGGCCAGGGTGCGGCGGGTGAGATTCATGGCTTGCTCCCGGGGCAGGCCGGCGGCCAGGTGGAGTCGGCGCCGGTTTGCAGGTCGATGACGAAGAGCTCGCCCGAACGCTCGCCGTCGGCCTGGGCAAACAGCAGCCGGTCGGCCTTGGGCGACAGCAGCGGGCCGACCTGGAAGACGTCATCGCGCGCCGGCACCCGGCCCAGGGGCCGCCAGCCGTCGCCGCCGCGCGCGAAGCGGTAGAGGTGGGAGCGGCCCTCGCGGTCGGACACGACGACGGCCTGGCTGCCGTCGCGCGACATCTCCACCTCGTAATCGTTGCTGGGCGTGTTCAGTGGCGAGCCCAGGTTGGCGACACGCCAGCCGCCGTCGGCTCGGGGCGTGGCCACGTAGACGTCATTGCCGCCCAGGCCGCCGGGGCGGTCGGAGCCGAAGAAGAGGCGGCCGTCGGGCAGGCGGCGTGGCAGCAGCTCGGATTGCGCTGAGTTGATGGGTTCGGGCAGGCGCCGTGGGGCACCCCAGCCGCCGCGGCCGTCGCTGTCGGCGACCCAGATGTCCAGGTCGTCGCCTCGCTTGCCGGGGAAGGGCCGGTTGGACACGAACCAGAGCTGTCGGCCGTCGGCCGTGATGAAAGGGTCAGCCTCGCTGGCCGGCAGCGGCGCCGCGATGGCCAGCGGCACGGCCTCGCTCCAGCCCCGCGGGCCGCAGCTCGACTGCATGAGGCGGTAGGCCGAGAACTGCGGGTTGGCGCGCATGAAGATCATCGTGCGGCCGTCGGGGGCGAAGCTCGGCGAGGACTCGTACTGATCGGTCGAGACGCGCTCGGGCGTCCATCGCGAGGGGGCGCTTGCCGCGGTGGCGGCGAGAGCGAGAGTCAGCAGGGCCTTCATGCCGGTCTTTCGATGTCAGGTCGGTCGCAGTCTTGCGCCCGCAAGCCCGGCCTGACCTTTCGCATCGCGGATTCCGGGGACGAGGGCCTGCTAACACTACGGCAATGGGTCGCGTTGAGGCCAGAAGGGCCGCGAGCAAGGCGCAAAGCGGAGCCGGGTTGGCCACCCGGCGAGCACTTGCAACGCCGCGCGCGGCCTTTCTGGCCTCAACCCTTCGGGAAGGCCCGTCGCCAGGGGCCACTCGGCGTTGCACCGCTTGCCCGCACATCAGTGCGGGCGGCGTGCTGCGTCTTGATTGGCCCCTGGCAGCGAGCCTTCGCGACCCATTGCCGTAGCGTTAACAGGCCCTGGTCGGCGCAGACCTACAACCGGACGGTCCGGCCGCCGACGGCGCGGCCGCAGCGGGTCGCCCATAGTGTCGGGGTCACGTTGACCGATTCCGAAATGCCGCCCCGACAGAGATTTCAGCAATTGACCGCGGCCGTACTGGTCGCCGTGGCTGGCCTGACCGCCTGCCGCAAGGAAGTGCCGCCACCGCCAAGACCCGATGAGGTGCCCAGGCCCAAGGCGGCGGCTTCTTCGGCCTATGCCTTGCCCACCGCGTACGCGCGGTTTGGCCGCTGAGGCAAGCACCGAGGCAAAGACATGGCAGGCCCCAGCGCCAATCCCCGCGCCATCTGGAAGGGCGCCATCTCCTTTGGCCTCGTGCACGTGCCCGTGTCCCTGCACAGCGCCACGCAGGAGCAGGAGATCGATTTCGACTGGCTGGACAAGCGCAGCATGGACCCGGTGGGCTACAAGCGCATCAACAAGCGCACCGGCAAGGAGATCGACAAGGAACACATCGTCAAGGGCGTCAAGCTCGAGGGCGACGAGTACGTGGTGCTGTCCGACGACGAGATCAAGGCCGCCTACCCCAAGCGCACGCAGACCATCCAGATCGAGAACTTCGTCAAGGCGGCGGACGTGTCCTTCGTCTACATCGAGAAGCCTTACTACCTCGCACCGGATGGCCGGGCCGATCGCGTCTATGCGCTGCTGCGCGAAGCGCTGGAGAAAGCCGGTGTCATCGGCATCGCGCGCTTCGTGCTGCACAACAAGGAGCACCTCGCGGCGCTGATCCCGGCCGGCCCAGCGTTGATGCTGGGCGTGCTGCGCTGGGCCGAGGAGATCCGCTCGCCCGATGCGCTGGACTTGCCTAAGGTGGGAGCCGCTGGCGCTGCGGGCGTCAAGCCCGCCGAGCTGAAGATGGCCCAGCAGCTCATCAATCAGATGACTGCGGCCTGGAAGCCCGAGAAGTTCAAGGACGACTTCACGAGCGCCATCCATGAGCTGGTCAAGCGCAAGGCCAAGGCCGGCAAGACGGCGACCGTGCAGCCCTTCGAAGAGGCGCCGGACACGAGCAGCAGCAATGTCGTCGACCTGACCGAGCTGCTGAAGCAGAGCTTGGGCGGCAAGGCGCGCAAGGCCGAGAAGGCGGCGAAGGCACCGGCCGATAAGGCGCCGGCGAAGAAGGCGGCAGCCAAGCCCGCGGCCAAGCGTGGCGCGGCAAACCGCGGCAGGAAGGCCGCGTGAATTCAGGCGCACCGACGTCCTGCGGGAACACCTTTCGCCGGTGGTTCGACTGCGCCGCCGAAGACGTCGCCGAGTTCTGCTCTGGTCCGCTGACGGCAAGTCAAGAGCTGGCGGAGGCCTGATCGGTCAGCAGCTCCCATTCGCCGCGAAGGCTCTTGAGCGCGTAGTCGGCAAAGTGGCGTACGCGCGGGGCCAGATGCAATGCATGCGGGTACACGACATGCAGCGGTGCGCTGGGGATGCCGTATCGGCCCAGCACGCGCACCAGCGTTCCATCCCTCAGCTCCGAGCCCACATCCCATATTGACTTGAGAAAGATCCCGCCGCCGGCGAGCGCGAGTGCTTTGGCCGCGTTGCCGTCATTGCACAGGAAGGTCGCGTTCACCTCGGCCGAGACCGGTTTGCCTTCATGCTGGAAGAGCCAGTGCCGCGTGCTTCGCGTGCCGTAGAGGATGCAGTTGTGCGCTGAGAGCGCAGCAGGCGTGTCGGGAGAGCCGAAGCGCAGCAAATAGTCCGGCGCGGCGCACAGGACGAGCTCGCTGTCGGCGATGTGGCGTGCCGTCATCGTCGAGTCGTTGAGCACCCCGAAGCGCAGCGCCAGGTCAATGCCTTGTTCCACGAGATCCACGACGTCGTCGCTCAAGACGATCTCGATCCGCAACGCCGGATGCATGGCCTGGAACTGCGCCGCCAGGGGGGCGAGATAGCGCGTGCCCAGCATGCGCGGTGCCGTCACCCGCAGGTGCCCGTTGATGTCGGTGCGGCTGTGCTGCATCACCACCTCGGCCTGCTGCACCTCCGCAAGGATGCGCACGCAATGCAGGTGGAAGCGTTCGCCTTCCTGCGTCATGGACTGCCGCCGCGTGGTCCGGTTGAGCAGGCGAACGCCCATGCGCGCCTCGAGGGCGGCCAGGCGTTTGCTGACCACTGCCAGCGACAGGCCCAGCGCGTTCGCGGCCCCCGTGAGGCTGCCGGCACTGGCGACCTTGTCGAAGATCGTCAGCTCGGCCAGGTTGTCGATCATTGTTTCCATATCGTTGATTGTGAAATAGCTATATCGATCTTTATAAACAAGATGGCGATAAATATAGTGGCTTTCATCGCTTAACAGGAGCCTCACGATGAAACGCACCTTCCTTGCGGCCTTCCTGGCCGCCACTGTCGCCACCAGCCTGGTCGCCCCGGTCTCGTCCGCGGCCGAGGCGCCTGCGACCAAGGTGAGCCGCTATCAAGCCGGCTACTACCACTTCAAGCTCGGCGACTTCGAGATCGCGGCACTCTCCGACGGCACACTGCCGATCCCGACGCTGAAGCTGCTGACCAACGCCCAGCCCGGCGAGGTGGCGTCGCGCCTGGCGGACACGTATCAGACGACCGAGGTCGATGCCTCGATCAACGCCTACCTGATCCGGGCCGGCAACCGCCTGATCCTGATGGACGCCGGCACCGGCGAGCTTTACGGCCCGACGTTGAACAAGCTCGAGGCCAGTCTCAAGGCGGTGGGCGTCACGCCGGCGCAGATCACCGACATCCTGATCACGCACATCCACACCGACCACACCGGTGGCTTGATGGATGGCCAGCGCATCGTGTTTCCCAACGCCACGGTCCACATCGAGCAGAAGGAGGTCGCGCACTGGCTGAATCCCGACAACCGCGCGCGGGCGCCGGAGGCGGCGAAGAAGTACTTCGACGAGGCTTCGGCCAAGGTGCAGCCCTATGTCGATGCCGGCAAGGTGAAGACGTTCTCCGGCGCGACCGAGCTGTTCGCCGGCATCCGTTCCATCCCCGCTCCGGGCCACACACCGGGCCACACGTTCTACGCGCTCGAGAGCAAGGGCGAGAAGCTGGTGTTCTGGGGCGACCTGGTTCACGTGGCGGAAGTCCAGATGCCCAACCCGGGCGTGACGATCGTCTTCGACGTCGATCCCAAGGCCGCCGCAGCAACGCGCAAGAAGGCTTTCGCCGACGCGGTCAAGGGCCGGTACTGGGTCGCGGCCGACCACATCTCGTTCCCCGGCGTCGGCCATCTGCGCCGCGATGGCACAGGCTACCGGTGGGTCCCCATGACCTACGTGAACGACCACTACGAGGCGAGGTGAACCATGGCCCAGCGGTTGCTGAATCACTCCGCGGCACTGCTGCTGGCCGCGTGTCTTGCAAGCCCTTTCGCGGGCGCTGAAACGTTGCCGGCTTCCGCAGCGAACGAAGCGACCGCCGGGCTCCTGAGGGAACGCGCGCTGGCGGACAGCGGGGCGTACAAGATCGTCGCATCGCTGACCACGGAGGTCGGCGCGCGCCCCGCCGGGTCCGAGGCCGACGCCCGCGCGGTGGCGTGGGCCGTGGCGAAGTTCCGTGCGCTGGGCTACGACAAGGTCTACACGGAGCCCGTCAAGTTCACGGCTTGGCGCCGGCTGTCCGAGAGCGCCGAGGTGATTGCGCCGCTCACGCAGCGCCTTGCCGTGACCGCGCTGGGCAACAGCGTGGGAACCGACGGCCCGCTCGATGCCGAGATCGTGCGATTCCAAGACTTCGAAGCGTTGCAGTCGGCGCCGGCCGAATCGGTGCGCGGCAGGATCGTCGTGCTCACCCGGCGCATGGAACGCGACCGCGATGGGTCGGGATACGCGCGGGTCCTGCAGATGCGCAGCAGTGCTGCCTCGTTGGCCGCCACCAAGGGCGCCGTGGCGCTGCTGATCAGATCCTTGGGAACCGACGACAACCGGCTGCCGCACACCGGCAGCGTGAACTACGCTCCCGGGAACGCGATTCCGGCCGCCGCCATCTCGGGCCCGGATGCGGATCTCCTTGAACGGCTGGGGCTTCGATATCCCTCGGTACGGCTGCGCCTGAACATCGCGACGCAAACACAGACCGACAGCACCTCGTACAACGTGATCGGCGAGATCACCGGGCAAGACGCCAAGGGGGAGATCGTGATGATGTCTGCGCATCTCGACTCCTGGGATCTGGGCACGGGCGCAGTCGACGACGGGTTCGGCGTGGCCCTGACCATGGCAGCCGGGGCGTTGATCAAGCAGCTGCCCCAGGCACCCCGCCGCACGATCCGCGTGGTGTTGTTCGCCAATGAGGAGAACGGCTTCGATGGTGCACGCGCCTATGCGGCGCGCGATGCGGGCGATCTGTCGCGGCACTATCTGGCGATCGAAAGCGATTGGGGCGCAGGGCCAATCTACGCGTTGCGTCATCCGCCGCTGGACGCTGAGCTCACGGCACGGCTGTCACGCGCGCTGGCTCCGCTGGGCATCACGCTCGACGGTGCCGCTGGCGCACCGGGACCGGATCTGGGCTTCCTGGCCAAGCGTGGCGTGCCGTGGATCCAGCTCGCACAGGATGCCACGGACCTCTTCGATCATCATCACAGCGCCAATGACACCTTGGACAAGATCGACCCCGCGTCCTTGAACCAGAACGTCGCCGCCTACACGACGTTTGCCTGGCTGGCAGCGAACGCGCCGTAGATATGCGCAAGCTCGCCATCTCGGCGATTGAAACGGCGCTCAAGGGCTGAACGGGCTACGGCAAAAGTTGCCGCAAAGCCTTGCGCTCCCGGACCGGCCCCCTCTCGTGGGGCGGCCACGAACGCGGGCAAGTCGTGTGCCCGTGCAGCGTTGAACTAGACGCGGAAGACGACCATGGACGGCCGGTGGATTCCCTATTGCGGCGAGGCGCCCGGCCCGGACGCTTGGCTGAGCCGATGGAACCTCGACCCGGTGCTCGGCACGGGCCTCGTGCTGCTGGCGCTGGCACTGTGGCGGCCGTCAGCGGCGCAGGCTGCAACGCCGAGACAGCTGCGCTGCCTGCGCTGCGCCTGGGCGTTGGCGGCCCTGCTCTACGTGTCGCCGCTGTGTGCGCTGAGCTCGGCGTTCTTCACCATACGGGTGGTCCATCACATGGCCCTGGTGCTGGCGATGGCGCCGTTGCTGGCCATCGGGCTGGAACGCTGGCTGCGCCGCCTGCCGACACCGCTGTGGACCAGCACCGCCGTCGCCACCGTCACGTTCTGGACCTGGCATGCGCCCGCGCCTTACGCGGCGGCCCTGTCGTCGGTGGCCCTGTACGCACTGATGCAGTTCACGCTGCTGGCCAGCGCGGTCGCCTTCTGGGTCGCGGTGCGGCGCTCCGGCGCGGTCGCTGCAACGGGCGCCATCCTCGCCACGACGGTGCTGATGGGGTTGCTGGGTGCGCTGATCACGTTCGCCGCGCGGCCGCTGTATGCGCCGCACTTCGCATCGGCGCTGAGCTGGGGCGTCTCGCCGCTGCAGGACCAGCAGCTCGCCGGCATCGTGATGTGGGCGCCAGGCAGCATGGCCTACCTGGCCGCCGCGATGTGGATAGGCTGGCGCTGGATGCGCGCTGAACGTGCACGCGGCCTGCGTGCCGGGCCGGCATGAATCTCGTTGCCGCCATCGAATGGGCCGAGGGCCATCACCGGCGCGGGCTGTATTCGCCGATCGGCGTGGCCTTTCACTGGGCGATGGCGGCGCTGATGATCTTCCAGCTGGCCTATGGCTGGTACCTGGGCTGGCAGCCGGCGGGCGGCGACAAGTACATCGGCTACCAGACCCACACGGAGGTCGGGCTGGCGATCATGCTGCTGGGCACGCTGCGCTTCCTGTGGCGCAGCCAGATCGGCACCCCCGACAACGTCGACGAGTCATCGTTCTCGGGCAGGGCCAGCCATGTGCTGGAGGTCTGGTTCTATTTCAGCTTCTTCGCGCTGCCGATCAGCGGCTGGGTCATGTGGTCCACGCTGCCCAGTGACCTGCCGCTGTCGATCGCCGGTGTGATTCCCTTCCCCAACCTGCCCTTCGACCAGTTGTCCGAGGGCCTGCAGCACCGCCTGATGCAGTGGGCCGCGACGGCGCACACCTGGGTCGTCTGGATCACGGCGCTGGCCATTCCCGGCCACGCCGGGGCGGCCGTGCTGCATTACGTGATCAAGCGCGACCGCGTGCTGCCCTCGATGTTCGACCTCAACGGGCCGCAGGCGCCGGGCGTGGTGGGATCCGCGCCAGATAAAGGCTCAGCTGATGAACCTCCTCGGGCTTGAGCCGCTGGGCCGCTGTCAGCATCTGATGATTGCCGTCATTGCGCCGCTTCGACACCTGCCAGTCCTGCAGCTGCTGGGCGAGGTAGAAGGCCGGCTGGGCATTCAGCGGCGGCCCCTTCGCGCTGCCGCTCCCTTCATCGCCATGGCACTGCTGGCAGGCCGCGGCGTACAGCGCCGGGGTCGTCGCGGCGATGGCTTCGGCGGTGGCGGGCGGCAAGGCCTGGGGCGGCAGGCCGGCGTAGTAGTGGGCCACCCGCACGCGTTCGGCGCTGTCGAGAAAGCGCGCCACGTCGCGCATGACCTCGTGCGCCCGCAGCCCTGCCGCGTAATCCTCCATCTGCTTTTGCAGGTAGCCCGCCGGCAGGCCGGCCAGGCGAGGTGCGTCGAAACCATTGCCCTCGCCGCGCGCGCCGTGGCAGCTCACGCAGGCGTAGCGCGCGCCGCCTTCGCCGCCACTCATCGCGATCAGCTCGCCGCCGCGGCCGAAGCGGTCGTCGCTCGGGCTCATGCGATCGGTGCAGGCGGCGGCCAGCAGCGTGAGGATGATGAGAGTGAGAAGAGACAGGTGGCGCATGGCGGGTGAATCATCATCCCTGGCAAAGGAAGCGCCGAGCAAGTCCCAGCGATGCGCTGCGCGCGAGGGACTTGTTCGGCGCTTCCTATTCGTGCTCGCCTGTGCCTTCCTCGCCGCCTGCGATGGCCCGCCCGACCGCACGCCGACCCTGGGCGACGCGGACGCCGCACGGGGCCGGCAGCTCGTGGCCGACAAGGGCTGCGTGGCCTGCCACACCTTCCCCGACGTGAAATGGCCGCGTGGAGGGCTCGGGCCGTCGCTCGAGAACTTCGGCAGGCAAGGCCTGATCGCAGGGCAGCTGCCGAACCAGCCCGGCTTGTTGATGCAGTTCGTTCGCAACGCACCGTCGATGGTGCCCGGCACGGCCATGCCGGCCATTCCCATGTCCGACCAGGAAGCTCGCGATGTCACCGCCTACCTCCTCACGCTATAGGGCCTGTCATCCTATGAATCCCCCCCGCGTGGCACCCCACAGAGCCTGCAATCTAGGCGCAAACCGCAGCCGGGGTGGGGCCCCGGCGAGGATTTGCAACGACGAGTGCAGGCTCTGTGGGGCGCCACCCGAAGGGCCGGGGCTGCAAGGGGCGCCCCGCGTCGTTGCGAACCTAGGTCGGGGAAGAGCCCCGACCGTCGGCTCGCGCCTAGCGCTGCACCCCTTGCAGCCCCGGCGCGGGGGAGATTCATAGGATGACAGGCCCTAACCTCGCTGAGGCCTTGAGCGGCTGGCCGCCGCCGGTGCTCGATCCGCACGGGCCGTTCTCCAACTCGGTCACGACGCTGGCCTGGGTGCTGATCGCGCTCGTCACATTGATCTTTCTGGGCGTCTGCGCGGCGATGTGGGTGGCGCTGTATGGCAGCGATGAGCTGCGCGCCAGGCTCGGCGGCGAGCGCGTCGTCAAGTGGTTCGGTCTGATCATCCCGGCCGGCGTGCTGTTGCTGCTGCTGGCCTGGGGCCTCACGCTGGTCGCGGGCATGTCCACCATCAAGGGCGACGAGCTGCGCATGCGTGTGTCCGGCAACATCTACTGGTGGCGCGTGTCCTACCTCGATGCGGCGGGCCGCGAGATGCTGGCCGATGCCAACGAGCTGCACATCCCGGTGGGCCGCCCGGTCGTCGTCGACATGGTCTCGGAGGATGTCATCCACAGCTTCTGGGTGCCCAAGCTGGGCGGCAAGATGGACATGATCCCGGGCCGCACCAACCGGCTGAAGCTGCAGGCCGACAAGGCGGGCGTCTATGGCGGGCAATGCGCCGAGTTCTGCGGCGGCGCGCATGCGCTGATGGGCTTCGTCGTCGTCGCGCATGAGGCGGCGGACTGGCAGCGGTGGCTGGATTCACGCCTGAAGCCGGCCCCTGAGAGCAACGTCAGCGTCGAGGCGCTGCGCGGCAAGCAGCTCTTCAACGAGGTCGGCTGCGCGGCCTGCCACCGTGTCGCCGGCACCTCGGCGCAAGGCGTGTCGGGCCCTGACCTGACCTTCGTCGGCTCGCGCCAGTCGCTGGGCGCCGGCATCCTGCCGAACACGCGCGGCACGCTGATCGGCTGGATCGGCGACAGCCAGTCCATCAAGCCGAACAACCGCATGCCCGCCTACCGCTCGTTGAAGGCCGACGAGTTGAACGCACTCGCCAGCTACATGGAGTCGTTGAAATGACGTTGCCCGCCAGCCCCGGCGTGGAAGGCGCCGTCCGCGATGCCGCAGCCGAGCCGTCCGAGACCGGTTTCGATACGCGGCTCTACGCGCGTTTCCCGACCCAGGGCGGCCGGCCCGCGGGCGAGCTCGAGGCGCTGGAGAAGACCTGGGAAACGCCGACCGGCTGGCGCGCGTTCAGCGCCGTCAACAACAACTTCATCGGCTTCCTGTTCATCGCCACGGCCTTCGGCTTCTTCATTGCGGCCGGCATCCTGTCGCTGGTGATGCGCGTGCAGCTGGCCGCGCCGCTGGCCGGCGTGGTGCCGCAGGAGACCTACAACCAGCTGTTCACGATGCACGGCTCGGTGATGATGTTCCTGTTCGCCGTGCCGGCCGTCGAGGCCATTGCCGTGTTGCTGCTGCCGCAGATGCTGGCCGCGCGCGACCTGCCCTTCCCGCGGCTGTCGGCCTATTCGTACTGGGCCTATGCCATTGGCGGCGTGGTCTTCTTCGGCTCGGTCTTTTTCAGTCTGGCGCCGTCGGGCGGCTGGTTCATGTACCCGCCGCTGAGCTCGGGGGTCTATGCCAAGGGCATCAACGCCGACTTCTGGCTGCTGGGCATCGGCTTCATCGAGATCAGCGCGATCGCCGGCGCCATCGAACTGATCGTCGGCGTGCTGCGCACGCGCGCCCCGGGCATGACGCTGGCCAAGATGCCGGTGTACGCCTGGGCCATCCTGATCTTCGGCGTCATGATCATCCTGGCCTTTCCGGCCATGATCATGGTGACCTTCCTGCTGGAGCTGGAGCGCGCCTTCAACTGGCCGCTGTTCGACGCCACGCGCGGCGGCGACCCGCTGCTCTACCAGCACCTGTTCTGGTTCTTCGGCCACCCCGACGTCTACATCATCTTCATCCCGGCCTCGGCGATGGTGTCGACCATGGTCGTCACCGTCGCGCAGAAGAAGCTGGTCGGCCACGAGCTCGTCGTGCTGGCCATGATCGCCACCGGCTTCATCAGCTTCGGCGTGTGGGCCCATCACATGTTCACGGTCGGCATGCCCGAGCTGGCAGCGGGCTACTTCTCGGCCGCGTCGATGGCAGTGGCCGTTCCCGCGGGCGCCCAGGTGTTCGCATGGATCTGCACGCTCGCGTCTGGCCGTGTGCAGCGCAACGTGCCGTCGCTGTTCCTCGTCGGCGGCATCCTCATCTTCGTGATGGGGGGCTTGAGCGGCGTGATGGTGGGCATGGTCGCCTTCGACGGCCAGGCGCACGACACGTACTTCGTCGTCGCGCATTTCCACTACGTGCTGATCGGCGGCATGCTGTTCCCGCTGTTCGCCGGCTTCTACTACTGGACGCCGATGATCAACGGCCAGCAGTTGTCGGAGCGGCTCGGGCGCTGGGTGTTCTGGCTCAGCTTCGTCGGCGTGCACGTCTGTTTCCTGCCCATGCACCTGACCGGGTTGATGGGCATGCCGCGGCGCGTCAACACCTACCTGCCCGACCGGGCCTGGGACCTGCCGAACCTCATCTCCACCGTGGGCGCCTTCATCATGGCCGCCGGTGCGCTGTTGTTCGTCATCGACGCGGTCCGCTGCTACGTCCGCAGCGGCAGCAGCGGCAATGCCCGCAATGCGTTCCATGGGGGCACACTGGAATGGCTGTCGGCGGGCAACTACGGCGTGCGCTCCATCCCGGTGGTCAACGACCTGGAGCCGTTGTGGGCCGACCCCCAACTGGCCAACGACGCGCAAGCCGGGCGCTACTTCCTGCCGAACACGGCCACCGGCCAGCGCGAAACGCTCGTCACCAGCCCCGCGCGCGCCGAGCCGCAGTACGTGCAGATCATGCCGGGGCCGTCATGGTGGCCGCTGCTGTCGGCGCTGTTCACGGCCGGCTTCTTCCTGCTGCTGACGGTGAAGGCCATGGCCCTGAGCGCCGTCTGCGGCGTGCTGACCGTGATCTGCCTGATGCGCTGGGTGTGGAGCAACGACCGGCACCTGCCGCCGCAGCAGAGCCAGGTCGACGCTGGCGCCGGCATCCTGCTGCCGACCTATGTGGCCGGGCCGCAGGCGCACGGCTGGTGGGCCGCGGTGCTGCTCGACATCGTGCTCGGGACGATCTTCCTGATGGCGATGTTCGGCTACCTCTACCTGTACGCCGCGCATCCCGACTGGTGGCTGCTCAACGCGCCGCGCGGCGCGCTGGTTCCCGGCCTGTTGCTGCTGGGTGCGTCGGCGGCCCTTGCCTACGCTGCCCGGCCGCTGATGGCCAGGCTCAAGCGCGGCAGCGGCGCCAGCGCCGTGTTGATGAGCTTCAGCGCGGCGTGCCTGGCCGCCGCGCTGGCCGCGGACGTGCTCGACTGGTGGCACGCCGGGCTGCGCGGCGATGCCAGCGGCCAGGGCGCGACGGTCTACGCGATGCTGGCCTGGCACGGCAGCGTCGTGGCGGCCGTGATGCTGGCGGCGTTCTTCTACGCGCTGCGCTGGATGCGCGGCCTGGCACCCCGCCCAGCGAACAAGACGCTGGAGGCATTGCGCCTGCTGTTCATCTTCGCCGCGCTGGAGGGTGCCGCCGGCCTACTGCTGCCGCGCCTGCTGCCGTGGGGAGGTGCGTGAATCAAGCGACCTTCACCACCGTCTTGCCGAAGTTGCCGCCCTGCAGCAGCCGCGCCAGCGCGGCCGGTGCCTGCTCCAGCCCGTCGACGATGTCCTCGCGCAGCGTGATGCGCCCTGAATCCAGCCAGGCGCTCATCTCGCGGCGGAAGGTGTCGAAGCGTTCGCCATAGTGGTCCAGGATGATGAAACCCTGCATGCGGATGCGCTTGGCCAGCAGCGTGGCGACGAGGCCAGGCAGGCGGTCGGGGCCGGTGGGCGGCGCGGCGTCGTTGTAGTGCGAGATGAAGCCGCAGACCGGCACGCGGGCGTGCAGGTTGAGCAGCGGCAGCACGGCGCTGAACACCGCACCGCCGACGTTCTCGAAATAGACATCGATGCCCTGCGGGCAGGCCTCGGCCAACCGCGCGGCGAGGTCGGGGGCGTGGCGATCCAGGCAGGCATCGAAGCCCAGCACCTCGACGGCGTGGCGGCATTTGTCGACGCCGCCGGCAATGCCGACCACGCGGGCGCCCTTCAACTTGGCCAACTGGCCGACGACAGCGCCGACCGCACCCGTGGCCGCGGCGACGACGACGGTCTCGCCCGGCTTGGGCTGGCCGATGTCCTGCAGCCCGACATAGGCCGTGAAGCCCGGCATGCCCAGGCCACCCAGTGCGTGCGACGGTTGCGTCACGTCGCCCAGAGCCAGCAGGTCGCTGCCGTCGCTCACGGCGTATTCCTGCCAGCCAGCGTTGGCCAGCACCAGCTCGCCTTGCTTGAAGGCCCGGTGCCGTGACGCGACGACGCGGCTGACTGTGCCGCCCACCATGACGCCGCCCAGCGGCACCGGCGGTGCATAGCCGGGCCCCACCGGCGCCATCAGGTTGCGCATATACGGGTCGACTGACAGGTAGAGCGTGCGCAGCAGCACCTGGCCGTCGGCGGGTTCGGGCACGGGCTGGGTGTCGAGGTGGAAGTGCTCCGGCCCGGGCAAGCCTTGCGGGTAGGCGGCGAGAGTGAGGCGGCGGTTCATTGCGCACCTCGGGCGACGGCGCGCGGACCATGGCGCAGCGTCAGCAGCGTGCCCAGCGTCAACGCAACGACAGCAAAGGCCGGGCCGCCCAGCGCGCCAATGCGGTCCACCAGCAGGCCGCCTCCGATGGCGCCGCTGGCTATGGCGATCTGGAAAGCTGCCACCAGCAGGCCGCCGGCGCCCTCGGCCTGGTCGGGCGCGGCGCGCACGATCCAGGTCTGGAAGCCCACCGGGAAGGCGCCGAACGCAAAACCCCACAGCGTGATGGCCACGGCGGTGACGGCGGCCGATTGGCCGGCCACCAGCAGACAGGCCGCCAGCACTGCGATCAACACGCCGCCGAACACGATGGCGTGGCGCTCGCTGCGCCCGGCCAGCCAGCCGCCGGCGAAGTTGCCGAAGAAGCCGCCGATGCCATAGCCCAGCAGCACGCCCGAGATGGCGCCGACCGACAGGTGCGTGACCTGCTCCATCAGCGGCCGGATGTAGGTGAAGCCGGCAAAGTGGCCGGAGATGACCAGCAGCACCGCCAGCAGCGCCACGCGCACCGGCGGGCGGCGCAGCAGCTCGGCCAGCACACGCAGATCCGGCTTGTCGCGCGGCGGCAGGGCCGGCAGCGTGGCCGCCTGCACGGCCAGCGTGACGAGGCTGACCATACCGGCCGCGATGAAGGCGCTGCGCCAGCCCCACACGTCGCCCATCCACGCGCCGATGGGCGCGGCACAGACGGTGGCGACCGACACGCCGGTCAGGATGACCGACATGGCGCGGGCGAACAGGTTTTCGGGCACCAGGCGCATCGCCAGCGCCGCCGACATCGACCAGAAGCCACCCAGTGCGACACCGAGCATCACCCGCGCGACGAGCAGCGCTGCCAGGCTGCCGGCAGTGGCAGCCAGGAGGTTGGACAGCACCAGCAGCGCGCTCAGCGCCAGCATGACGAGGCGGCGGTCCAGCCGGCGCGTCAGCAGCGGCAGGGCGGGCGCGGCGACGGCGCCGACCAGGGCCGTGGCGGTGACGGCCTGGCCGGCTGCGCCGTCGCTGATGCCGAGGTCGGTGGCCATGGCCGTCAGCAGGCTGGCCGGCAGGAACTCGGCCATGACGAGGCCGAACACGCCCATCGTCAGCGAGGCGACGGCCGGCCAGCGGGCGGTGGTGTGGGCCGGGGCGGGCGCGGCGATGGCGCGGCCACCGGGGTCGGTGGGGCAGGCAGTGCAGGAAGAGGAAGTCACGGCGGCAAGTCCCTTTGTCAGCGAGGTCTGAATGCTAGGAATAGGCTGCCGGCGATTGAATGCCAGGAACGCCGAGATGCTTGACTTTTCGTCCAGACCCGAGGGCCGCGACACCCTGACCGAGATCCTGCTGGGCCTGCGCCTGGACGGCGTCGAGTACGGCCGCTGCATCCTGCGCGCGCCCTGGGCCGTGGCCTTCCCGGCGCAGCGCTCGGCGCGCTTTCACTTCGTTGGACACGGCGGCTGCTGGCTGCGCACCGCAGCCACCGACTGGGTGCGGCTGAACGCCGGCGACGCGGTGCTGCTGCCGCACGGCAGCTTTCACGTGCTGGCCAGCGCGCCCGACGTGCCGGCGGTGGACATCGACTCGCTGTCGCGGGTCGCCGTGTCGGAGAACATCTATTTGGTCGGCGCCGCACCCGGCTCCGCCGCCGCGGTGGTGGACGACGCCACCGACGTGATGTTCTGCGGCGCGCTGCGCTTCAACCTCGACCCGCTGCACCCCCTCATCGCGATGATGCCGCCCGTCATGCTGGCCGGCGACCTGGCGCAGAAAGACGCGACGGTGCCCGTGCTGCTGGACGCGATGGAGCGCGAGGTGGCGCTGGACCGCATCGGCGCCTGCGGCATCCTGGCGCGGCTGGCCGACGCGCTGGCCGCCAGCATCATCCGCGCCTGGGTGGAATGCGGCTGCAGCGACGCCACCGGCTGGATTGCCGCGGTGCGTTGCCCCAAGATCGGCAAGGTCGTCGCAGCCATCCACGCCGAGCCCGAACGCGACTGGAGCCTGCCCGAACTGGCCGACGTCATGGGCGCCTCACGCTCCAGTTTTGCCGACGCCTTCACGCGCACCATGGGCGAGAGCCCGGCCCGCTACGTCGCCAAGATCAAGATGTTCCAGGCCCGCCGCTGGATCGCCCAGGACGGCATGCGCGTGGCGACGGCGGCGGACCGGCTGGGCTATGAATCGGAGGCGTCGTTCAGCCGGGCGTTCAAGCGGGTGATCGGGCATGCGCCGAGTGCGGCGCGGGGGCCGTCGCCCTGAAGCACCGGCCCGGCGCCGCCCTCATTGCTCCCGCGCCCCCGACGGCGTCACGCCGCAGGCCATGCGACCCCCGCCGCCGCCCAACGGCATCGGGTGGTCGGCATGGTTGTCGCCGCCGATGTGGATCATCAGTGAGCGTGCACGCAGGTCGTCGAGCTTCAGCCGTGGCGCCAGCACGGCATGGCTGGCGCGCTCGTCGCCTTCCACCACCAGCGCGGGCAGGTCGCCCAGGTGGCCGTCGCCCCAGGGCGTGCCGTGGCGCTTGCTGCCTAGCGGGTCCAGATGGGCGCCCGCCGCCAGGCCGGGCACGGGCTGGCCATCGCGCAGGCCCGGCGCGCAGCTCGGGTTCTCGTGCACATGAAAGCCGTGGATGCCTTGCGGCAGGCCGCTCAGCGCCGGTGTGAAGACCAGGCCGTAAGCCGACTCGGTCACGATCACCTCGCCGATCGCCCGGGCCGCGCCCGTGCTGTCGATCAGGTGCATGGGCACGGTGATGGCCGCAGCCTGGGCCGCGGCGACGGGAATGGCCAGCAGTGTGGCGATGGAGAACAAGCGCATGGTGGGTCTCCCTGACAGCGGGCCGGACACCTCGTTCAGCCCTGCCCTGACAGACGTGCCGCCGGCGCCGAGGCGGACACGCGCCGCCGCCCCGCCGCGCCCAGGCCGCCCATGGCCACGGCCACCAGCGCCACGCTGGCGGGCTCGGGAATGCCGCTGACCGCCTCGACACGCAGGTCGAAGGCGCCGAAGTTGTCGCGGTAGAAGGTGTCATTGACCGAGGCGTAGATGTGGCCGGCGGTGGCCAGCGTCAGCGTCAGCATGTCGCCGATCAGGAACCAGTCGTCCGCCTGCGCGGCACTCGGGTCGGTGCCCAGGAAGGCGCCGGCGTTGAGGGTGCCGATGAGAGCGCCGATCCGGGCGTTCAGGCCGGCCCGCCCGTAGTGGTCGTCGGCGGTGTAGGACCCGTTCGGGTTGAAGCTCGCCACCAGCGGCGGGCAGGTGATGGTGGCGGCGGGCGAGCCGTCCGGCCGTATCAAGGCGCTGCCGCCCCCGCAGACGTCGACCGTGCCGGAACCCATCAGCGTGTAGCTGCCGGCGGCGAACAGGCCGAAGTCGGTCAGCCCGCCCGCCGACGAGACGGGGGCGGCCTGGGCCAGGGGCAGGAAGGCGGCGCAGGCCAGGGCGAGCGCGAGGCGGCGATAGAGAGAGCGTTGCATGGGTCCTCCGACGGGGTCGGGCCGGCGCACAGCGCACCGGTCCTGCTCTTCCAGACGGGCTGCCGGGCACAAAGCGGACAAGGGATGTGCGGGCAGGCGAGACCTGGCCGATGCGCCTACAGGCGGGGGCGCGAGGTGCCCGTCATCGGGGCGCAAGTTGCGTTGCCCCAAGATCAGCACGGTCGTCGCTGCCATCCACGCCGAGCCCGAGCGCGAAGGGAGCCTGCCCGAGCTGGCCGACGTCATGGGCGCCTCACGCTCCAGCTTTGCCGACGCCTTCACGCGCACCGTGGGCGAGAGCCCGGCCCGCTACGTCGCCAAGATCAAGATGTTCCAGGCGCGCCGCTGGATCGCCCAGGACAGCATGCGCGTGGCCACGGCCGCCGACCGGCTGGGCTATGAATCGGAGGCATCATTCAGCCGGGCGTTCAAGCGGGTGATCGGGCATGCGCCCAGTGCGGCGCGGGCAGGCTGAAAGCGGCCTGAGGTCAACGCCAGGCGCGTGCGATTTCAGCCGTGCGACGACGCGCGATGCAGGCGATGCCCGCCAGCCCGGCCAACCACAACAGGGCCGTCTCGGGCTCCGGCACCGCCAATGCCTGTTGGGCGAATTCGAAGCTGACGGTGCCGAAGCGAGCCCCATGTGCGGCGTCGGGCGAGTACTCGTAGGCCCTGAGGTTGGCGGCGTAGATCAAGGTGCCCGGCAGCACGGCGCCATAGTCAACGGCGTCGGTGATCCGCGTGAACCCGGCGTTGTTGACCGCCGCGGTGGCGCTGTTCAGATTGGCGTAGACGATGGCGTCGAAGCTGGTCTGCGTGACCACCACGTTGCCCATCGCCACCGAGTAGCCGCTGAGGCCCATCCCAGCCGCGTTGGTGATGCTGAAGTAGGCCAGCGTCGCATCGATGTAGTTACCGGTCTTGACCGTCTGGGCAAACGGGTCGAAGCGGGAGGCCTGGCCCACGACGCCGAAGTCCATCGCCAGCGTGAAGCCGATGCTGCCGGGGCTGCTGTCGGGCGTGAAGACGATTGCCGCAGCGTCCGGCGCCAGCTTCGTGTTGCCGGCAAACGGCCCGTTGTTCCAGACCGGGTGCGAGGGCAGCTGCCGCTGGGTGAAATCGAAGTTGGAGCCTGCGATGGTGCAGTTGCCGAGCGCGAGGATCTGGTCGAACGTCGCGGTCGGGCAGACCGTGGCAGACGCGGGGGCCGACAGCACCAGCGCCAAGGCTGGCGCCAGCAGCGTGGCAAGGGGACTACGCTGGCTTGTCGCAGAGGTCATGGGGCTCTCCTGATCGTGGGTTGGAGCCGCCGATGTTGCGCGCCCGTCCGACGGCGCTCCACCCACGGATGACCCACAGTCGAGCCGGGCAAGGGTCGTCGCGCCCCTGTTGGCGGGCCGAATGAGCGCTGCGGGGTGGCCACCTAAAATTCACCGCCCCAGCGTGCCGTTCAGGCGCCGTTCAACGATCCGATGACGACCACCACCCTGCTCCTGCAACTCATCGTCATCCTCGGCGTGGCCCGCGGCTGCGGCTGGTTGCTGCGTCATCTGGGCCAGCCGCAGGTGGTGGGCGAGATGGCGGCCGGCCTCGTGCTCGGGCCGGCTGTCATGGGCTTCTACCTGCCCGACCTGCATGCCCAGCTGTTCGCCAAGCCCTTGCTGGGTGGCCTGAACGCGCTGGCCACGCTGGGCCTGGTGCTGTTCATGTTCGTCGTCGGCCTGGAGATCCGCGCGCCGGGCGGCCTGCGCTTGCAGCTGCGTGCCGCCGGCAGCGTCGGCCTGCTCAGCGTCATCGCGCCGGCCGCGCTGGCCCTGGCCATCACGCCGGCCCTCTACTCGGTTTACCCGGGCTTGGCGCCGGCGGGCGTGGGCTTCTGGCCCTTTGCGCTGTTCATGACGGCCGCCGTGTCCATCACCGCCTTCCCCGTCATGGCGCGCATCCTCAAGGACCGCGGCATGACGCAGACCCGCTTCGGCCAGCTGGCCCTGGCGGGCGCTGCGGTCGTCGACGTGTTCGCCTGGGTGCTGCTGGCCTTTGTCGTCGCCCTTGCGGGAGTGGGTGAAGGCTATGCCGGCCTGACCCGGATCGCCGCCGGCACGCTGGCCATCCTCGCCGTCCTCTATTTCGTCGTGCGACCGGTCTATGCCCGGCTGCTGGCCGCCCGGGCGCCCGATGGCGAGCCGTCGCTGGGCGTGCTGGCGGCGCTGATGCTGGGCTTGCTGGGCTGTGCCGCCGCGACCGAATGGCTGCACCTGCACGCGGTGTTCGGCGCCTTCCTGTTCGGCGCCACGCTGCCGCGCGACGACCGCCTGCTGCAGTCGCTGATGCAGCGCATCGAGCCGCTGTCCATCGTGCTGCTGATGCCGCTGTTCTTCGCGCTGGCCGGCCTGTCGACGACGCGCTCGGCCTTTGCCGGCGGCGCCCTGGGCGCCATGCTGCTGGTGGTGGGCGTGGCGACGGTCGGCAAGCTGGTGGGCGGCTGGCTGGGCGCCCGCGTGGCCGGCCTCAACGGCGCCGAGAGCATGGCCACCGGCGCGCTGATGAACGCCCGCGGCCTGATGGAGCTCATCGTCATGAAGGTCGGCCTGGACGTCGGCCTCATCGGGCCCGACATGTTCACCATCCTGCTCATCATGGCCCTGGCCACGACGGCCATGACCAGTCCGCTGATCACGTTGGCATTGCGCTACCGCAAGCGGGTCAAGGGCGCGAAGGCGGCCTGAGTCGAGCGGCGGCAAGGCGACTAACATGGCCGCCCATCTGAATCGTTAGGCGAGCGCTGGCTTCTCCGGTGCAGCCTCCCCGCCGGCATGCGCCATCACTCACTCCTGTCACCGGCTATCACGCTGGCGTCCCTGCTGCTCGGTTTGGCCGCCTGCGGGGGCGGAGGCGACAACACGGAGTCGGTCGGCTGCCCGGCGATCGTCCTGAGCGACGGGCCTGCACTCATCCTCGCTTCCGTGCAGAGCGCCGCCACGTCTGCATCCATTCCGGTGGTCATTCTGAGCGACATGACGGCCAACGGCCTGAGCTTTTCGGCGGAGCTGTATTCACCGACGCAGAGCTTGAACGTACGCACGGTCGGCAAGACGCTGGAATGCACGCTGCCTTGCGGCTTCTCGTCGGCAACGGGCGAACAGTCCTTCACCGTCTCGGCCCCCGGCTACGTGCCGCTCAAGGTGACCGCCCAAGGCTCGTACGCCTCCAGCCGCGGGATCTGCCCGCCGACGCTGACGGATGGCCATCGAATCACGGTGAAGCTGGAGCCCATCTAAGCGGCGAGCCGGGCGGCCTGTCCGCCAGATCTCCGCCTCGTCCTTTGGCGTTCGTCGCGTGCCGGTCACGGCTCCGTAGGTTGGGGGAGCCACTCGAACCCCAGCTTCGACGATGCCGCGCCCCGGCAATACCGCTCTGCCGCCGTCAGTGTTGGGGTTCACCGCGTTCACCCCATACATGGACGCCCCCGTTTGCCAAGCGCTCTTTCAGTGGTGACGGAGAGGAAAAGATTGCAGCCATACATTCGGGCTTGGAGTGCGCGCTTGGCGCTGCTGCCCCTGATGGAATTCGCTGACCGGCGCCTCTATCAACCTATCGCGCTACTTGCGCCTTGGGGTGAGCGGGATTTGCCGGCCACGGTCTGACCTGTTCTGCCATCACGTCTTGATCGCCTGTGCAATCGCTGGAAGGCTGTCGGG
>NZ_JBFUMK010000011.1:0-270063 GCF_054049415.1 Roseateles sp. P5_D6
CATCCAGCCGGCGCTGCCACCGCATCCAGCCGGCGCTGCCACCGCCCACGACGACGATGCGAGCAATTTTCTGCGTCATAGAGACTCTGCCAAGTTCTTGGGCGCCATCAATGATCTGCGCCGACGTCCATCATTTCCATCTCTGGCCACGCGGCGCCGACCCACGCAAGTGGGCATGCCGCCCGGACAGTCCGTCCAGGCGGCATGCAGTTACGCCGCGTCAGGGACCGCGTCAGAACTCGTAGCGTGCGCTCATTGAGTAGCTGCGGCCAGGGTAGAACCACGCACGCCCCATCGTGCCGATGTGCTGCTGCTGCGTCTGGCGGACGATGACGTTGTTCAGGTTCGTCATGTTGAGCGACATACTGAACTGGTCGCTGAACCTGTAGTTCATGCCCGCGTCCCACTGGCCGAACGCCTCCTGCCAGGTCGGCAGGCCCCAGCCCACATCCCGGGCACCCGGGCGCGTCGGGTCCGCGCTCGTCGCATCATCGCCGCGCGTGCCATTGGCATCCGCCCCCTGCAGCACCCGGCTATGCCAGTTGTAGGCCAGCCGTGCCGAAAACGGGCCGCGGTCGTACATCAAGACGAAGTTGGCCGCGTTCTTGGCCATGTAGGGCAGCGGCAGATCGTTGAACGGCACGCCGTTGGTGTCGCAGCCGAACAGGTGCAAGGTGCCATTCGTCTGCGTCCTGCCCGCATCGCAATAGGGGTTGTAGATCTGCTTGTACAGGCTTTGCTTGGCGTCGATGTAGGTGTAGTTGGCCGACACGCCGATGCCCTTGGCCCACTCCGGCAGCACGCCGTCCAGGAAGGGCAGCTTGTCCAGGTAGGTCATGCCCGCAACTTCCAGGCCGCTGACCTTGGCTTTGCCCACGTTGGCAGGACCCGTGACCGAGAAAATCTGCGGATTGCCACCCACACTGTTGTAGGTGCGGCTGTAAGAGGTGTTCATGATGACGTCCTTGACATCTTTATGGAACACCGTGCCCGTGATGGACTGGCCGTCACGCGGGTACCACTCCAGCGCCAGGTCATAGCTGTTGGCCGTGATCGGCTTGAGCTTGACGTTGCCAGAGTTCTCGCCACGGTAGGAGACCCTCTGGTTGATGGCGTCGTAGTCCTGCCACAGCTTGATGTACTCGCCAAGTTGGTTGAAGCCGGGTCGGTTCATGCTCTGGGCCATCGCCAGGCGAGCCTGCAACCTGTCGGTGAAGTTCATCTTCAGGTTGAGCGACGGCAACACCTTGACGAATTCGTTCTGCACGTTCAGAGGCCCTCCGAGCTGGTCGAAGCGCGGCAGATCGGGCGGCGTCTGCGAGTTGTATTGCGTCTGGAAAGCTGTGTAGCCGTGCGAGACGTCGCGGGTCAGCACGACACGCACACCGGCGTTGCCTTCGATCGGGAACTTCAGGTCGTCGAAGCCGAAGCGCAGCGTGGCGTAGACCGCGTCGGTCTGTTCGCTGTGCGTGCTGGTCTTTTCCGGGTTGCCGTCGAAAACCAGCTCCTGGAAGTTCTGATAGTCCTTCGCGTAGTCGCACGTGATGTTCATGGTGGGGAACAGCGCCTTGCCATCCAGGCATTGCTGGTAGCGGTAATCGTTGGCCAGCGTCTTGTATGTGTTCGGGTAGTCGCGCACGGCACCGATCGTCGGCATGACGATGTTCGGCAGCTTGCCCGCCTTGCCGCCATAGAAGTTGCTGAAGTTGAACACTTCGACCGGCACGGTCTGGTAGCGCGGGTCGCTCATGTAGCCGAAGCTTCCGCGTGATTGCCAGTCGAGCCCATCGGTGACCGCAGGCGGCTTGCCGGGCGTGGAGGTCTGCTTGACGGCCCAAGGATCGGAAGTGGACGTCCAGGTATTGCCCGTGGCGTCGTAGTGGCGTGCCACGCGATAGGTGGCTCTCACGCCGACACGGATGTCACGCAGGATGGGGTTGTCCTCGAAACGGTAACGCGCGTCGGCCTTCCAGGCGTAGAGGTCGGCATCGGCCTTGCTCATGCCCGGCATGACCAGGTTCCAGTAATAGTTCTTCGGGTCGGCCAGGAAATCCGTGGCGGTCTGGTCGAACCCGATGCGCACCGGACTCTTTCCGGACACGTCGATGCCCATGCTCGGCACGTAGGTGCCCAGCTGCATGTTGCGGCCGATCGAATCGTTCTTCGCATGAACCCATTGGACGTCGTTCTGCACCAGCCACTGGTCGTTGATGGCCCACTTGAAGTTCCACGCCAGTTCACCGGTTTTCGAATTGCTCCGATTCCAGCCGCGCGAGACGTTGAAGCCCAGGCCGCCATCGGCAAAGGTGTTCGCCCCGAGGCCCCCGCTGGGGTAGGTGTAGAGGCCAGAGGTCAGCACGTTGTTGGCGTCGTACGTCGCATTCTTGATCACCGACTTGTACGGGTTCTCCACTCCGGTGTAGATGCCCTGCTCGCTGCCCGTCTCCCGTGCGCCCGACAGGAAATAGGTCAGCGACGAGTCCATCCTGTCCTTTTTCCACTGCAGCGCGGCGTAGAAGCCGGCACGTTCGGTGTCGCCGGTGTTGTTCCGGAACGAGGCCGATTTCGGCGCCCAGGCCACCTTGCCGGCGATCAGGTCGGTCCGCGGGAAGTAGGCATCCAGCTGGATGCTCTCATTCTGGAAGCTGGAGTGGTTGTAGGAGAGGTCCAGCAGCACGCCGACGCGCCCGATGTCCGTATTCCATTGGGTGGTGTACAGCCCCGACACGCTGGGCGAATTCTTGCCCGAGCGCTGCACGTAGTTGTTGCCTGCCGACAGGTAGGCCTTCGTTCCTTTGTAGTCAAAGGGCAAGGCTGTGCGCAGGTTCACTGTGCCGCTGACGCCGCCTTCGATGATCTCGCTGGAGGGGTTCTTGTAGACGTCCACGCCGGCCATCAGCTCTGGCGGGATGTCACCCCAGCTCAGCTCGCGGCCCGGCCAACCGGCCGAGAACGACTCGCGGCCATTCAGCACCGAAGAACCCCAGCTGAGGCCCCGCACGCTGATGCCCGAGCCTTCGACGGAGAAGTGCTCCGGGTCGCCACGCGACTTGTTGCGGTCGATGACGACGCCCACGACGCGCTGCAGCACTTCCGTGATCGACTTGTCCGGCAGCTTGCCGGCCTCTTCCGCGACGACCGAGTCGACGATTTCCTCGGCGTTTTGCTTGATCTTCTGCGCCGACTGCAGCGCTGCGCGCTGCCCGGTGATGACAACGGTTTCCAGGTTTGCCGGCTTTTCAGCCGCCGTCTGTGCCATTGCGGCGCTGCCGACGGTCAGCAGCATCATGTGGACCATGCCGCGATGGATGGCCGTGGTGCGGAACTGTTTTTTCATGGTGTCTCCGTATTCCTTCGATGTGTCCGGCGGCAGCTGGCTTCAGCGCTGCCGCGTGCCCCGGCACCGAATGCCGAGGCCGCCCCTCGCGATGCTGGTGTCACCGCCCCGATCAACACGGGGCCGGTCGCTGACACGCAACGCCGCTCGCGGCCTGGGTTACTGGATGGTGATGGCGCCCTTGATGGTCAAGTCGGACGCGTAGATGCCCGCGGTTTTCTTGTCCACGTTCGCGTCCATCAACCAGAAGCGCGTGCGCACGACGTTGGAGGACTGCAGCAGCGTCGCAGCCGAGGCGCGCGAGGCCGCCATCTTGTCCAGGGCCGCCTTGAACGCGGCGGCGTTGACGGGGGCGCCCGTGCTGTCAAAAGGGTTCGGCAGCTTGCGCACGTCGTCGTCAAGCGACGCCGTGGTGACGCCCGACAGGCCGCAGGCATCGGTCACCGCGAAGTTGTCAAGCGGCACGCCGTAGCTGAGCAACCCCGGCAATGGGGCCCACACCAAGGTGCTCAGCCTGACGTTGCAGCCGTTGTTGCGCTTGCCCAGGTCCAGGTGCACGACGATGGGCTTGTTCGACGAGTAGAGATCAAGGCCCAAGCCCATGGTGAAGCCCAACGCCTTCTCGGTGGTTACCTGCAGTCCACCCACCGTGTCGCCCGACGAATTGAAGCCACTCAGGCCAGGCGCAAAGATGTCGATGCGGTTGAAGCCGTATTGCCAGCCGCCGGTGAACATGGTGTCCGGGATATGCAGGGCCGAATCGAGCGTGGAGCCATCGGTGGAGACCTTGCTGTAGCACCAGTCGCCCGCGCTCGCATCGCACCACTCCCAGCCAGCGTTGAGCGCGCTGTCCCACGGGTTCACCCAGACGTTGCCGCCCTGCTTGGTGACTAGGTTGTTCATTGTTCCGCGACCACCTCCCGGCGCGAAGCCGTCGGCAATGAGCAGCGGGTCGACGGCGATATAGCGCTGCGTCGTCGTCTCCTTGTAGCTCTCATTGCCGGCTTGCTTCGCCGACACCGCGCAGGAGCCCTTGGCCAGCAACTGGAGCGTGCTGCCGCTGACGGTACAGACCGCAGGCGTGTCGCTGGAGAAAGTGACCGGCAGCCCTGAGCCCGAGGTCGCGCTGAGCGCGATGGACTTCGTTGCCGCGCTGAGGACGTAGTCCGGCGGGGTGAAATCAACCACCTGCGCATGCTTCAACACATTGAACAGCTGGCTCGCATCGTCGGCAGCGGCCCATTGGGTGCCATCCGAACCGGCCCCGCCGGGCTGGCTGGCGATGACCAGGCACTCACCCGCGGCCACCAGCGTCAGCTTGTCACCAGCGACCGTGCAGGTGGTGGGTGTGCCGGTTCGGAAGCTGACCGGCAGCCCGGATGTGGCCGTGGCTGACAAAGTCGTCGGGGGATTCAGCAGCGTGCCGCCTATGGCGCCACCCGGATATTTGAGAGTTATGACCTGGTAGCGGCCCTCTGAGCCGCCACCGCCACCGCCACCGCCACCGCCACCGCAGGAGGCCAGAAAAGCGCAAGCCGCAATAACGGTCAACTTCCGGGCCTGCGGAACCATCTTTTTCGTCACTTTATGTCTCCTGTTCTGAAATAACTGGGCACCCGGCTGCAGAACTTGCTCTGCAGCGACGCTGCTCCTTGAGATCGGCTCGCCCCGCCTCACTGACGGCGACTTGGTTCGGTCGTTGCACCAACTATTGGCCGGTGAGAGAAAGCCGCCCGTTGCGTCTTTGTCACCCTGTTCCAAGGCTGGCGAGCGCACCATGAACCGCGCCGTCTGTCAGAAATGCTTTCCGATGCCTGCGCCAAGCGTACAACTGGTAAGACCAAAGAGACATAGGGCAAACTCCCGGACAGACCAGATCTGTTTTTTTTTGGAGACTTTTTGTGCGAAATCGTCCACTTCAGCGGATCGTCATCGTCGGCGGCGGCAGCGCCGGCTGGATCACCGCCGCCCCGCTGGCGCGGATGCTGTGCCGGCCTGACCAACGGGATCAGCATTGCGAGGTGACGCTGGTGGAGTCGGCGGACATCGGCACTGTGGGGGTCGGCGAAGCGACGTTGCCAACCATCCAGTTCTACAACCAGCTTCTGGGAATCGACGAGGCAGACTTCGTCCGCAGCACACGCGCCACCTTCAAGCTCGGCATCGAGTTCCAGGACTGGGGCCGGATCGGCCATCGCTTCTTCCACGGCTTCGGCGGGTTCGGCCCGGCCATCCACAGCCGGCCGTTATGGGCCTACTGGCTGCGCCTGCAGGCCCTGGGAGACAAACTCCCCTCCTACGAGGAATGGTCGACCGCGACGGTGATGGCCCGGCAAATGCGCTTCGTGCCACCGGCAGCCGGCGAGCCGTCGCCTTCCAATGCCTTCGACTACGCCTTTCACTTCGATGCATCGCTGTACGGCGCCTACCTGCGCGAGTACGCCCTCAAGCACGGCGCAAAGCGCGTCGAGGGCACCATCACGCACGTCGAGACGCGGCCCGAAGATGGTTTCGTGGCGGCACTGCACCTGAGCGACGGGCGCCGCGTGGAAGGCGATCTCTTCATCGACTGCTCCGGCTTTCGCGCCCTGCTGATCGACGGTGCGATGAAGTCGCCCTATGAAGACTGGAGCCGCTGGCTGCCCTGTGATCGCGCGCTGGCCGTGCCCTGCGAGCGCGCCGGCCCCATGACGCCCTACACGCGGTCGACCGCACGTACGGCCGGATGGCAGTGGCGCATCCCGCTGCAGCACCGCACGGGCAATGGGCTGGTCTATTGCAGCGGCTACCTGAGCGATGACGAGGCGCAGCGCACGCTGCTGGACCACCTGGACGGCAAGGCCCTCGACGAGCCTCGGCAACAGCGCTTTGTCACCGGGCGACGCAAGCAGGGCTGGGTGAAGAACGTGGTGGCCATCGGCCTGTCGTCCGGCTTCCTGGAACCGCTGGAATCCACCAGCCTGCATCTCATCATGGACGCCGTCAGCCGCCTGACGGCCATGCTGCCTGACCAGTCATTCCAGCCGGCGCTGGCGGACGAGTTCAACCGGCAAATGGCCTACCGCTACGAGTCCGTGCGTGACTTCATCATCCTTCACTACAAGCTGGGCGAGCGGCGCGACAGCGAGTTCTGGCGCTACTGCGCCGACATGCCCATTCCCGACGATCTCGCGCACCAGATCGCCCTGTTCCGCAAGACCGGCCGTGTCGCCGTGATCGAGCCGGAAGGCTTTGCCGAGCCGTCGTGGGCGTCCATCCTGCTGGGCCTGGGCGTCTACCCCGAGAGGTACGACCCATATATCGACCTGGTGGACCCGCAGCTGATCCGCCGGCACCTTCACTCGGTGCACAGCTCGATCTCGCGCACGGTGGCCTCCATGCCGTCGCATACGGACTTCCTGGACAGGATCTCCGCCCCGCCGAAGGCCTGACGCGCGCGGCCCTCGACGAGGGCGGCCCCGGCCGCGAGTCGAAGGCACCCGTCGCCGCGCAAGCTGCCTCGTCAGCGCCAGCGCTGGCTTGTCGCATCATCCCGGCCGTCCCGGCACGGGTTGCACACACTGCGGTCGTCCCTCCCAAACTGAAAGGAAGAACCGATGGACTACCGAGCCCTTTTGACCATTCCACTGGCTGCCTTGGCGCTGACCGCCAGCGGCGCCGAGAAGCTGCGCCAGCCCGACGGCTGGATGGCGGGTGCCACCTATCGGTGGCCCGACGGCAACACGCATGAAGCCGGCATTGCCCCCGAGACCGAAGCCAGCGGCCAGCGCGCGCTGACAGTCAAGTCCATTGGCAAAGGATCCAGCAGCGACATCGGCAGCATCGGTCAGTTCGTCCTCGGCTACACCGGGCAGCGTGTGCGCTTCACCGGCCAGGTCAAGACCGCCAGCCTGGATGGATGGGGCGGTCTGGTCGTGGCCGCCGGCTTCAAACTTCTCTACGGCGCACACCTCGACCCGGACTTCGACAAGACGCCGCCACTGGGTGCGGCCGGTTGCCCGGACTGGTGCGACGTCAGCGTGGTGGCCGACATTCCCGCCGACGGCTCCGGCGCGGTCAGCGTCGGTCTGGCCTTGGCCGGCAGCGGCCAGGTCTGGGCAAGGAGCCTGCGGCTGGAGGTGGTGGGGCGGGATGTGCCGTTGAGCACCCAGCGCTTTGGTGTCGAAGCGGCCATCACCGCACGGGAGCTGCATCAGAAGGTGCAGCAGATGCTGAGGGCGGCACAGCAAGCCGAGCCGCCCATGCTTCCGCAGAACCTGTCCCTGCAATAAATCCGACAACGTCGTCAAGGACCAACGCCATGAACTTCCGCATCCTCCTGCTCGCGCCGCTGGCCGCCGTCGTGCTCAGCGCTTACGCCGCCAGCCCGCACGTGCCCCAGGGTTGGTACGCCTTCCAGGCGTCCTATCCCACTGACGCCAAGACGTCCGCGCTGAACGGCTATGAAGTGGGCATCGATCCCGCCGCTGGCGGCGTGCCGACCCTGACGATCCGCTCGGTCTACCCGAAAACACTGGGACCCATCAGCGCCGGCTCCGCTCATCAATCGGTGCTGGGCTATGCCGGCAAGCGGGTCCGCTTCAGCGGCGAGCTGAGAGCCGAGGCCGTCCGCGGCTGGGCCGGCCTCTACCTCGGCGAGGGCTTCGGCGACTTGAGCGGCGTCACGACTGCCGGCAGCGGTGGGGAAAAGCCGCTTCCCAGGGGCATCGCCGTACCGGCTGACGGCGGTTGGCACGACATGAGCGTCGTGCTGGACGTGCCCGCCGAAGCCACACACCTCGGCCTAGGTCTGGGCTTGGTGGGCGAAGGCCAGGTCTGGGCGCGTGGCCTGCGCTTTGAGGTTGTCGGCCCTGAAGTGGCGCCGACGACAACACCCATCGGCATTGACCTGGAGCGAGCGCGGCGCTTCCATGCGCAGGCATTGGCCGAAACGGCAAAGCAGCCACCGGCGCCGCTGAAAAATGCCGCGCTGGACTGAGTCGCTGCGCCGCGCCCTCCTCCCCGCCCTGCTGTTCTGGGCGGCCTGGGTCCTGTTGCACTGGTACTGGCCCCATGCGCGCTGGCTGCCCCTGGCCGCTCAGCTCTGGCTGGCCTACAGCGCTGCCTGGTTCACGCTCAACTGGCGCTGGTGGCCCGTGGCGGTGCCGGCGGCCGCCGCCCTGGGCGCGGCGGCGGGGACGCTGCTGCTGCCGGCCATCGACTTGGCGCAATGGCAGAACCCGCTGGCCATGTGGCGGCCCTGGCTGCCGGCCTTCGCCTTCGCGCTGCTGATGCACCTGCCAACCCGCTGGTGGCGCTGGCGCGAGGAACAAGCCCTGGCGCTGCGCCTGGCACACGCCGAGCACACAGCAGCGATGGCCGAGCTGTCGCGCCAGGTCAGCCTGACGGAACTGAAGGCGCTGCAGGCCCAGGTCGAACCGCACTTCCTGTTCAACGCGCTGGCCAGTCTGCAGCAGCTGATCCGCAGCCAGCCGGCCACGGCCGAGCGCTTTCTCGGTGAGCTGCACGACTACCTGCGCCTGGCCCTGCCCTCGCTGCGCGAGCCCATGAGCACGCTGGAGCGCGAGTTCGAGCTGGCACGCGCCTACCTCACGGTGATGTCCACACGGCTGGGCGAGCGCCTGCGCTTCGGCCTGCAAGCCGAGCCCGGCTGCGACGACCACAAACTGCCACCGCTGATGCTGCTGACGCTGGTGGAGAACGCGGTGCGCCACGGCATCGAGCCCAAGCCGCAAGGCGGGCGCATCGAGCTAGACGCTCGGCGCGAGGGCGAGCGCCTCGTGCTGGAGGTGCGCGACGATGGCGCCGGCCTGCAGGCCGCTGCGGCGGGGCCGGCCAGGGGCCAGGGCCTGGGCCTGGCCAATGTGCGTGACCGCCTGGCTGGCCTGTACGGCGAGGCGGCGCGCTTGAGTGTTCAACAGCGTTCCACGGGCGGCGTCTGCGCGCGCATCGAGCTGCCCTGGAACACCCCCGAGACCCGATGAAGCACCCCACCGCTCTCCTGATCGAAGACGAAGCCTTGCCACGCCAGCGCCTGCGCGAGGGCCTGGCCGAGCTGTGGCCGCAGCTGCAAGTGCTGGCCGAGGCAGAGGACGGCGAACGCGGCCTGGCCCTGGTGCTGGAACTGCGGCCCGACATCGTCTTCGTCGACATCCGCCTGCCCGGGCTGGACGGCCTGCAGCTGGCGCGGCGCATCAAGGGCCTGTGCCACATCGTCTTCGTCACCGCCTACGACGCGCACGCGGTGACCGCCTTCGACCAGGGCGCGGTGGACTACCTGCTCAAGCCGCTGGCCACCGAGCGCCTGCGCGAGACGGTGCAGCGCCTGCAGCAGCGTCTGCAGTTGCCTCCGGCCGAACTCGCGCGCTGGTTGCAGCAGTGGGCGCCACCCTCCTTGCCATCCAGCGCCCCTCCCGCGCCCAGCGCACCGCTGCGCTGGCTGCAGGCCTCACAGGGCGAACGCTTGCACCTTGTGATGGTGGCGGATGTGAGCCATTTCCGCAGCGACAACAAGTACACCTGCGCCTTCACCGCGGAAGGCGAATACCTGCTGCGCCTGTCCTTGCGCGAACTGCTGCAGCAACTCGACCCGGATCAGTTCTGGCAGATTCACCGCGCCGTCGTCATCAACGTGGCCCACGTCGCTCGCGTGGATCGCAGCCTGGGCAGCATGGAAGTGCTGCTCAAGGACGGCAAGACAAGGTTGCCGGTGAGCCAGAGCTTCCAACCCCGGTTCAAACCGATGTAGCGTGCAAGGTCGGCACACGCCTGCGGCCTCATTTGCTTGACGGAAATGCAAACGCCGCGTTCTCGCGCACGCCCGACGACGGCCAGCGCTGCGTGATCTGCTTGCGGCGCGTGTAAAAGCGCACCGCGTCCGGGCCGTAGGCGTTCAGGTCACCAAACAGCGACCGCTTCCAGCCGCCAAACGAGTGATAAGCCACGGGCACAGGCAGCGGCACGTTGACGCCCACCATGCCGACGAGGATGTGGTCGGTGAAGTGCCGCGCCGTCTCGCCGTCGCGCGTGAAGATGCAGGTGCCGTTACCGTATTCATGCGCGTCGATCATCGCCATCGCCGCCAGCAGGCTGTCTACGCGGACGATGCCAAGCACGGGGCCGAAGATCTCTTCCTCGTAGATGCGCATGCCGGGCGTCACGCGGTCGAACAGGCAGGGGCCGAGGAAATAGCCGGCTTCATGCCCGGCCACCGTCAGGCCGCGGCCGTCGACGACGAGTTCAGCGCCCTCTTCCACGCCCTGGTCGACATAGCCGCGCACCTTCTCCAGGTGCGCCTTCGTGACCAGCGGCCCCATGTCGCAGCCCGCCTCGCGGCCGGAGCCGATCTTCATGCGGGCCATCTCGGCAATGAGCTTCTCGCGCACGGCATCGGCCGTCGCATCGCCCACCGCGACGACCAGCGGGATGGCCATGCAGCGCTCGCCGCAGGAGCCGAAAGCCGCGCCCATCAGCGCCGTGACGGCGTTGTCGATGTCGGCGTCGGGCATGACGACGGCGTGGTTCTTCGCGCCGCCCAGCGCCTGCACGCGCTTGCCGTGCCTGGTGCCGGTGGCGTAGATGTATTCGGCAATCGGCGTCGAGCCGACAAAGCTGATGGCCTGCACGCGCGGGTCGGTCAGCAGCGTGTCCACGGCCTCCTTGTCGCCGTTGACGACGTTGAGCACGCCCGGCGGCAGGCCGGCGTCCTGGGCCAGCTGGGCGATGAACAGCGTGCTGCTCGGGTCGCGCTCCGACGGCTTCAGGATGAAGGTGTTGCCGCAGGCCACGGCCATGGGCCACATCCACAGCGGCACCATGGCCGGGAAATTGAACGGCGTGATGCCGGCGCACACACCCAGCGACTGGAACTCCGACCAGGCGTCGATGCCCGGGCCGACGTTGCGACTGTGCTCGCCCTTCAGCAGCTCGGGCGCATAGGTCGCGTACTCGACGTTCTCGATGCCGCGCTGCAGCTCGCCCAGGCTGTCGGCCAGTACCTTGCCGTGCTCGTCGGTGATGAGGCGGCAGATGGTGTCGGCATGCGCTTCGAGCAGTTCCTTGAAGCGGGTCAGCACGCGGGCGCGCTTGAGCGGCGGCGTGTTGCGCCAGGCAGGGAATGCGGCTTGCGCGGCGGCTATTGCCGACTCGACGGTGGCACGGTCCGCCAGGCGAACCTGCCCGCCGACCTTGCCGGTGGCGGGGTTGAAGATGTCGGCCGAGCGGCTGCCGCCGTCGACCTGCTGGCCGTTGATGAGATGGGTGATCACGGGATGCTTGGAAGTGAAAGTTCAGGGAGTCGCGTCGAAGCAGTCGCCTAAAGCGGAGACCAGCGAGTCGATCTCGGCGGGCGTGCTGATGAAGGGCGGCGCCATCTGGATGGTGTCGCCGCCGTAGCGCACGTAGAAGCCCTTGGCGTACATGGCCATCGCGATGTCGAAGGGGCGCTTGGCGGGCTCGCCGGGCAGCGGCATGACGGTGATGCCGGCGGCCAGGCCGTAGTTGCGGATGTCGGCCACGTGTTTGGTGCCCTTCAGGCCGTGCACGGCAGTCTCGAACATCGGCGCCAGTTCCTTCACGCGCTGCAGCGCATGCTCGCGCTCCAGCAGGTCCAGCGAGGCGATGCCGGCCGCGCAGGCGACGGGGTGGGCCGAGTAGGTGTAGCCGTGCGGGAACTCCAGCATGTAGTCGGGCCCGCCCTGGGCCATGAAGGTGTCGTGGATCTCCTGCTTGGCGACGACCACGCCCAGCGGCTGCACGCCGTTGGTGATCTGCTTGGCGGCGGTCAGGATGTCGGGCGTCACGCCAAAGGCCTCCGCACCCGTCCATGCACCGGCGCGGCCGAAGCCGGTGATGACCTCGTCGAAGATGAGCAGGATGTTGTGGGCCGTGCAGATCTCGCGCAGCCGCTGCAGATAGCCCACGGGCGGGATGACGACGCCGGCCGAGCCCGAGAACGGCTCGACGATGACGGCGGCGATGTTGCTCGCGTCATGCAGCGCGATCAGTTGCAGCAGGTCGTCGGCCAGCGCGGCGCCCATCGGCCCCTCCTGCGGCGGCATGCCCTTGAAGAAGCTGCCGTTGGCCGGCTGGGTGTGCGGCAGGTGGTCGGCCTCGATGCCCTGGCCGAAGGTCTTGCGGTTGCCCACCATGCCGCCGACCGAGATGCCGCCGAAGTTGACGCCGTGGTAGCCCTTGGCGCGGCCGATCAGCCGCGTCTTGCCGGCCTGGCCCTTGGCGCGCCAGTAGGCCCGCGCCATCTTCAGCGCCGTGTCGGCCGACTCCGAACCCGAGCCGGTGAAGAACACGCGGTTCAGCCCCGCAGGCATCTTCTCGACGATCTTGTTGGCCAGCTCGAAGGACAGCGGGTGGCCGAACTGGAAGGCGGGCGAATAGTCCAGCTCGCGCGCTTGGCGGCTGACGGCGTCGACGATCTCCGTTCGCCCGTGGCCCAGGCCTGTGCACCACAGGCCCGACAGGCCGTCGAAGATCTGCCGCCCGTCGTCGGTGCGGTAGTAAGCGCCGGCGGCGCCGGTCAGCAGGCGGGGGTTGGCCTTGAACTGCCGGTTGCCGGTGAAGGGCATCCAGTGGGCGTCCATCCATCCTGCGGGTCGGTCGGCGGTCTGAGTCATGGCTGCTCGTGCGAGTGGTTTGCGCCGCATCGTGCCCGGGCCAATGCTTGTAGACAATGACAACGTCGCCATGTCTACTTGCCGCTAGATGAAACCAAACGACGCACGTCTTCCGGGCCAGATTGCCGATGTGGACCTGCGCCTGCTCAGGGTCTTCAAAGCCGTCGTCGAATGCGGCGGCATGGCGGCGGCGGAGCTGGAGCTCAACGTCGGCATGCCGACCATCAGCCGGCAGATCAAGGACCTGGAGGAGCGCCTCGGCCTCGTGCTGTGCCGCCGCGGCCGCGCCGGATTTGCGCTGACGGCCGAGGGCGCCGAGCTCTACGCGGCGGCGCTGCAACTGCTGTCCGCCACCACCGACTTCCGCGCCCGACTGGAAGAGATCCACCACCAGATCGGCGGCGAGCTGCACCTGGCGCTGTTCGAGAAGACCGTCAGCAACCCCGCCTGCCACATCGACCGCGCGCTGGCGCAGTTCAACGAGACGGCACCGGGCGTGAAGCTGCACATCCATGTCGGCACCATCACCGACATCGAGCAGGGTGTGCTGTCGGGTCAGTTCCAGGTCGGCGTCATCCCGGAGCATCGAAGGTCGGAGAGCCTGGCCTACCGGCCGCTGTTCGGCGAGCAGATGCACCTCTACGCCGGCAGCAGCCACCCCTGGTTCAAGGCCGACCACCGCTGGAGCTGGGCGGACCTGAGAGGCCAGCAACTGGCGGGCCTGGGCTACCACTCGCCCAACCTGGTGCTGACGCACCGACAAAAGCTGGAGCGTGCGGCCACGGCGTCCGACCAGGAAGGCGTCGCCACGTTGATCCTGACCGGCTGCTTTGTTGGCTTCCTGCCCGACCACTACGCCCAGCCCTTTGTCGACGCCGGCCGCCTGCGCGCCGTGTCCGTCGATGAGCTGAGTTATGACTGCAGCTTCGCCTGCATCTACCGCCACGACCCCGCACCCACCCGGGCTGCGGCAACCCTCGTGCAGGCGCTCGAAGCGGCTCACGCCTGAGGAAGCGGCGACTACCATCCCGCTCCTGCCTTCACCGCCATCTTCAGCGGCCTCGCGCCCTCCATCTCGCATGAGCCACACGCCCGATTCCTCGCGATACGACCGCCAACCCTATCGCCGCAGCGGGCGCAGCGGCTTGCTGCTGCCAACCTTGTCGCTTGGCCTGTGGCACAACTTCGGCGACGTCGACCGTTACGACAACGCCCGCACGATGCTGCTGGGCGCCTTCGACCGCGGCATCACCCACTTCGACCTTGCCAACAACTACGGCCCACCCCCAGGCTCGGCCGAGCTGACCATGGGCCGCGTGCTGCGCGAGGACCTGCAGGCCCACCGGGACGAGCTGATCATCTCGACCAAGGCCGGCTATCGCATGAACCCGGGCCCCTACGGTGAATGGGGCTCGCGCAAGTACATGCTCGCCAGCCTGGATGCGAGCCTGAAGCGGCTCGGCCTGCCCTATGTCGACATCTTCTATTCGCACCGCCCCGATCCCGACACCCCGCTGGAGGAAACGATGGGCGCGCTGGACCAGGCCGTGCGCAGCGGGCGGGCGCTGTACGTTGGCCTGTCCAACTACTCGGCCGCGCAGACCCGCGAAGCCAGCGCCATCCTGCGGCGGCTGGGCACGCCTTGCGTCGTCCACCAGCCGCGCTACAGCATGCTGGACCGCCACGTCGAGGGCGGCCTGCTGGAGGTGCTGGCCGAAGAAGGCATCGGCTGCATCGCCTTCTCGCCACTGGCCCAGGGCCTGCTGACGGAGAAATACCTCTCGTCCATCCCTGCCGACTCACGCGCCGCGCTGGGCGGCTTCCTGAAGCCCACCGACATCACGCCGGGACGGCTGGCGGCGTTGCGCGCGCTCAAGGCACTGGCGGATGCGCGTGGGCAGACGCTGGCGCAGCTGGCCCTGACCTGGGTGCTGAGGCAGCCCGGCATGACGTCCATCCTGGTCGGCGCCAGCCGGCTGGGCCAGATCGACGACGCTCTCGGCATCGTCTCGGCAGCGCCACTGACCGATGCCGAGCTGGCGGCGGTCGACTCCGCGCTGGCGCTCGAGAAGGCCGCCGGCTGAGGCCGCTCAGCCGCCGGGGGCCGCCAGGTTCTCGCGCAGCTTGGCCAGCAGCGCCAGCAATTGCCGGCACTCCGCCTCGTCCAGCCCGCTGACGGCCTGCGCTGACACGCGCTGAGCCTGCTTGCGCACCTGCTGCTGCAATGCCTTGCCCGCCGCGCTGACCTGAAGGTGCACGCTGCGCTTGTCGGTTGCATCGGCGCCGGCTTCCAGCAGGCCACGCTCGCGCAAGCCCGCGATCAACCGCGCTACCTGGCCCTTGTCGCGCCCGGAGTGCTGCACCAGCTCGCTCTGCGTCGCGCCGGGGCGCGAGGCGAAGAAGCCCAGCGTCTTTGCTTCCATGTGGCTCAGGTCATGCGCGGCTTCTTTCAGTGCCTGGAACTGCAGCGAGCGGAACCGGTGCATGACCGAGTGGACGCTCTCCACGACCTCTTCGGCGAGGTTGCCCTTATTGTTGACAATATCAACTTGTTTGCGCATGATGGATGACATTATCAACCAATGTTCCAGCCCACCATGTCCGACCCCACCACGGCGCCCGTGCGCCGCATCCAACGCGTCCGCCATGAACTGCTGATGCGCGACCTCGAAGTCAGCCGCGTCGAGCAGCTCAGCCCGCACTTCGTCTCGGTCACCCTGCGCGGCGAGTCCCTGGCGAGCTTCCGGTCCGACTCCTTTGACGACCACGTGAAGCTCTTTTTCGGTGAAACGGATCGCCGCGACTACACGCCGCGATCCTTCGACCGCGAGCGCCGCGAGCTGACGATCGAGTTCGCGCTGCACGGCGCCGGCGCCGCCTCCGACTGGGCCGGCCAGGCCGCGGTTGGCCAACACCTCAGGGTCGGCGGCCCCCGAGGCTCGATGGTCATCCCGACCGACTACGACTGGCACCTGCTGATCGGTGACGACTCCGCCCTGCCAGCGGTGCATCGCCGCCTGGAAGAACTGCCGCCCGAGGCGCGCGTCATCGCCGTGTTGCAGGTCGGCGACGCCGCGGACCGCCGGCTGTTTACCGGCCGTGCGCAGACGGAAGTGAACTGGGTCGAAACCCCCGAAGCGCTGCAATCCGCCGTCGCCGCACTGAAGCTTCCCGATGGCGAAGGCTTCGCCTGGGCCGCGGGTGAAGCGTCCGCGATGGCCTCGGTGCGGGCCCTGCTCGTGGCCAAGGGCTTGCCCAAAGAAGCGCTGAAGGTGGCGGCCTACTGGAAGGCCGGCGCCGCAGCCTTTCACGAGACGCTGGAGGCCTGAGCCGAGTTCATGCCTTGTGGCCGCGCGGCGAATCAGCCAGCGGTAGCCGCACCCGGGCGTCCAGGCCCGACACGCGCGCGCCTTCGATCCGATTGACCAGTTCGATCTGGCCGCCCAGGGAATGAACCAGGGCCAGGCAGATCGCCAGCCCCAGGCCTGATCCCTTGCCGGCATCGCCGACGGCAAAGGGCAGGAAGAGCCTCTCCTGCTGCTGCGACGTCAGCCCCGGCCCGCCATCGGCAATCAACAGCTGCGCCATGCCCATGTCGAGCGACAGCGCGATGGCCAGCCGCCCGCCCACCGGCGTGTGCTGGATGGCGTTGTGCAGCAGGTTGCGCGTCAGCTCGCGCAGCGCCCACTCGTGGCTCTCGACGGCCGCGGGCTCGGTGTGGATGTCGAAGTCCAGGCCCTGCTTGGCGATCAGCGGCGCCAGGTCCAGGGCCACGGCGCGCGTGATCTCGGCCCAGTCCTGCGTCGGCATGGCCTCGCCCGGCTGGCGCATCTGTTCGGCGCGCGCCAGGGCCAGCATCTGGTTGGCAAGCTGGGTGGCGCGGTTCACCGTGGTGTCGATTTCGGCGAGGGCCTGCAACGGCTCCACATCACCCTGGCGGGCGGACTGCACCTGCACCTTCAGCACGGCCAGCGGCGTGCGCAGCTGGTGTGAGGCGTCGCGCACAAAGCGCTTCTGGTGCTCCAGCAACCGCGCCTGGCGGGCCAGCGCCTCGTTGGTGGCGACGATCAGCGGTGCCAGCTCAACGGGCAGGCCAGGCGCCTGCAGCGGGCTGAGGTCGTCGGCGTCACGCGTACGCAGCGCGGCGCTGAGCTCGCGCACCGGCCGGGTGGCGCGCTGCACCACGGTCCAGACGACGATGGCGATGACGGCCAGCAGCGCCGCCTGGCGCCACAGCGTGTGCAGCAAGACCTGGCGCGCGAGGCCCCGGCGCAGGTGCAGCGTCTCGGCAACCTGGATGGTCGCCAGGCCCATGCCGGTCTGGCCAGACACCGGCTGCAGCAGCACGGCCATGCGCACCGGCTCGCCACGAAAGCGCGCGCCGTAGAAGTCCACCAGCGCCTGGTAGGCGCCCTGGTCGGGCAGCTTGCCCGTCCAGTCGGGCAGGTCCTCGTCGCCCGAGACCAGCTCGCCTTTGAAGCCTCGCACCTTGAAGTAGAGCCGGCTGCGGCCATCGGTCTCGAAGGCTTCCAGTGCCGAATACGGCACGGGCGCCAGCAGCCGCGCCTGCTCGCCGCTGCCCGCCACGCCGAGCAGCTCGCCGATGGCCTTGGCCGACGCCAGCAGCGTGCGGTCGTAGGCGGTGTCGACGGCGCGCAGCGTTTCGCGGTAAAGACTGAACGTGTTGATGGCCACCAGCAGGCCGACGGGCAGCAGGATGCCCCACAGCAGGCGGGCGCGCATGGACAGGGCGGCGAGGCGCTTCATCGGAGGCGGCTCAGTCGTCCGGCTGAAGCAGGTAGCCCAGGCCGCGCAACGTCACGAGCTTGGCGCTTCCTGGTGGCAGTCGCTTGCGCAGCCGGTAGGCCACGACTTCGATCGCATCGGGCAGTGCATCCGCCGCGTCCGCAAACACCAGTTCGAAGAGCTTGTCCTTGGCCACCGCCTGGCCCGGTCCCACGAGCAGCGCGCGCAGCAGCGCGGCCTCGCGCGGCGCCAGGTCCAGCGGCTGGCCATGGTGATAGACGGCGCCACTCTGGGCATCGGCGCGCAGGCCGCAGAAGCTCGGTGCGTCGGCGGGCCGGGCCTCGCTGGCCTGGCCCTGGCGGCGCACCAGCGCGCGGATGCGGGCCTCCAGCTCGTCGAGGTCGAAGGGCTTGGGCAGGTAGTCGTCGGCGCCGGTGTTCAGGCCGAGGATCTTGTCGCCCAGCGTGCCGCGGGCCGTGATGATGATGACCGGCGTCGTCAACCCCTCGGCGCGCGCCTGGGACAGCACGTCCAGCCCATCCTGGCCCGGCAGGGACAGGTCGAGCAGCACGACGTCCGGCACGCTGGCGCGCCAGCGGCTCAACGCCCGCGCGCCGTCGTCGCAGATGACGACCTTGAAGCCGCGCCGCTCGAAAGAGCGCTGCAGCGTCGTCTGCATCGCGGCGTTGTCCTCGATCACCAGCAGCTTCATGGGCCGGCAGGCTAGCACCGCGGCGCTGTGAAACAGGGGCTGAGGTTTACCCCGAGGCCATGGACAGCGGATTGACAGCCTCGTCGTCAACCATGCGGGCTGCAAAAGAAAACCGGCCGCTTCCTCATCCGCAGGGGCTCGGCCATCATGCCGGGGCGGGATACGCCCCGAGACGACAAGGAGACAAGCAATGCGTCGCGATACCTTCCTGAAGTCCCTGGCGGCCCTGGCCGCAGCCGGCGCCTGGCCATTGCAGGCCAACGCCGCCGGCGTGCCCATGAAGCTCATGATCCCCGCCAACCCCGGCGGCGGCTGGGACACCACCGGCCGGGCACTGGGCAAGGCACTGCAGGACGCGGGCCTCGCGTCCTCCGTGCAGTTCGAGAACAAGGGCGGCGCCGCCGGCGCCCTGGGCCTGGCGCAGTTCGTCAACGCCASCAAGGGCGACCCSCAYGCCCTCATSGTSATGGGCGCCGTCATGCTGGGYGGCMTSATCACCGGCAARCCGCCGGTGACGCTGGCCCAGGCCACGCCGATTGCGCGGCTGCTCAGCGAATACAACGTCTACGTCGTCCATGCCGCATCGCCGCTGAAGACGATGAAGGATGTCGTCGAGCAGCTCAAGAAGGACGCCGGCAGCGTCAAGTGGGGCGGCGGCTCGCGCGGCTCGACCGAGCATGTCGCCGCGGCCATGATCGCGCGCGACGTCGGCGTGGACGCGGCCAAGATCAACTACGTGCCCTTCCGCGGCGGTGGCGAGGCGGTGGCGGCCATCCTGGGCGGCAACGTCACGGTGGGCGGCAGCGGCTTCAGCGAATTCCAGCCCTATCTCGAGAGCGGCAAGATGCGCGCGCTGGCCGTCACGGCGCCGACCCGCATCAAGGGCCTGAATGCGCCGACGCTCAAGGAGCTGGGCATCGACGTCGAGATCGGCAACTGGCGCGGCGTCTACGCGCCGCCCGGCATCACGCCCGAGCAGCGCAAGGCGCTGACGGACATGGTCGTCGCGGCCACCAAGAGCAAGAGCTGGGCGGAATCCATCGACAAGAACGGCTGGACGCCGGCACTGCTGTCCGGCCCCGAGTTTGAGGCCTTCGTCGACCGCGAGTTCGCGACGTTGCGGGCGATCATGGTCAAGTCGGGGATGATCTGACGCCCCTCGCCTGGTCTCGCGCCGCTGAACGCGGGCGAGCCCAGTCGGTCTTGCAGACCGCGCTGCGGCAATGCCGCAGCTCTTCGGCAGGCACGACAAGCCCACAGGGCTTATCGTGTCCGGCCTCAGCCCCCGAGGGGACGGCGATGCTTGCGGCATCGAGCCGCAAGCACATCGCCATCGCGGGCCGGCTTGGGAGCGGCCCGGCGCTCGGCCCGAAATTCACGCGGCGCTGCCGCGAATTCACAAGGATCGCTGATGAGCAGCAATTCCTCTTCCAACGGCCAGACATTCGTCGGCGTCGGCACCCTGCTGATCGGCGCGGTGATGGCCTACGGCGCGACCTTCATCTCGTCGGAGGCCGGTTATGCCGGTGTCGGGCCGAACGCCCTGCCCTGGCTGGTGTCGGTGGTGCTGATGATCTGCGGCGCCTGGCTTGTCTGGGAGGCGCGCACAGGGGGCTACCGCGAGATGGAGGCGCCGTCGGGTGCCGAGCGTGGCGATTGGAAGGCCGTCGCCTGGGTCATCGCTGGCGTCATCCTGAACGCGAGCCTCATCACGACGCTGGGCTTCATCCTGTCCTGCGCGCTGTGCTTTGCATTCGCCGTGCGCGGCCTGCGAATTTCGGAAGGCAAGACGGGCGGCGCAATCAAGCGTGGCCTGCTGGACCTTGCGACCGGCATCTGCATCGCGGCGCCGGTGTTCTGGCTCTTCACCAAGCTGCTGGCGATCAACCTGCCCGGCCTGACGGCCAGCGGCTGGCTGTGAGGAAAACACCATGATGGATCTCTGGAACCAACTGCTCGGCGGCTTCGCCACCGCCGGCACGCCCATCAACCTGATGTGGGCCTTCCTCGGCTGCGTCATCGGCACGGCCATCGGCGTGCTGCCCGGCCTGGGCCCCGCGGTGACGGTGGCCATGTTGCTGCCCATCACGACCCAGGTGGAACCGACGGCGTCGCTGATCTTCTTCGCCGGCATCTATTACGGCGCGATGTACGGCGGCTCGACAACCTCCATCCTGCTCAACACCCCCGGCGAGACCGGCACCATGGTGACGGCGCTGGAAGGCTTCAAGATGGCCAAGAGCGGCCGCGCCGGCGCTGCCCTGGCCACCGCGGCCATCGGCTCCTTCGTGGCCGGCACCATCGCCACCGTGCTCGTCACGCTGTTCGCACCCCTCGTCGCAGACTTCGCCGTCACCCTCGGCCCGCCGGAGTACTTCCTGCTGATGCTGCTGGCCTTCACGACGGTCAGCGCCGTGCTGGGCAAGAGCACGCTGCGCGGCATGACGTCGCTCTTCATCGGCCTGGCGCTGGGCCTGATCGGCCTGGACCAGATCACCGGCCAGGTGCGCTACACCGGCGGCGTGCCCGAGTTCATGGACGGCATCGAGACCGTGCTCGTCGCGGTCGGCCTGTTCGCCGTGGGCGAGACCCTGTACCTGGCCCTCTACGAAGGCCGCAGCACCGCCGACCTCAACAAGATGGGCAGCGTGCACATGACGCGCCAGGAGTGGCGTCGCTCCTGGCCGGCCTGGCTGCGCGGCACCCTCATCGGCTTCCCGTTTGGCACCATCCCCGCGGGTGGCTCAGAGATCCCGACCTTCCTGAGCTATGCCACCGAGCGCAAGCTCAGCAAGCACAAGGAAGAGTTCGGCACGACCGGCGCCATCGAAGGCGTGGCCGGCCCGGAGGCCGCCAACAACGCCGCCGTCACCGCGACCCTCGTGCCCCTGCTCACACTCGGCATCCCGACATCGGTCACCGCGGCCATCCTGCTCAGCGCGTTGCAGAACTACGGCATCCAGGCCGGCCCGCAACTGTTCACCACGTCCTCGGCCCTGGTGTGGGCGCTGATCGCGTCGCTCTACATCGGCAATGTGATGCTGCTGGTGCTGAACCTGCCGCTCGTGGGCCTGTGGGTGAAGCTGCTGAAGATCCCGCGGCCGCAGCTGTATGCGGGCATCCTGATCTTTGCCACCGTCGGCGTCTACGGCATGCGCCAGAGCGCCTTCGATCTCTTCCTGATGCTGGGCCTGGGGCTGATGGGCGTCGCCATGCGGCGCTTCGACTTCCCGACCGCGCCGATCGTCGTCGGCATGATCCTCGGCCCCCTGGCCGAGGCCCAGGGGCGCAATGCACTGTCCATCGGCAGCGGGCATTGGAGCGTCTTCATCGAGCGGCCGCTGTCCGTGGGGCTGCTGGTGGTGCTGGCCGCCGTGCTGGTGCTGCCACGTGCATGGCGCTGGGTGGCCGCGCGGCGCTGACGCCGGCGCCCGTCCCGTACTGCGACGACCGGGATCAGAACGGGTCCTTGAACTGCATCGTCACGAAGAACGAACCCCGCGCCTCGCCGGCCTGGCGGCGCAGGTTGGCCATGTAGCCCAGGCTGAAATCCACGCTGTCCACCAGCGTCACACGCAGGCCCGTGCCCACGGCAAGGCGGGTACGCGGGCCGCTCAGGCGCGGGCCGAGATTCACCGCATCCAGCATCAGCAGCGGGCTGATGGCGACGGCATTGATCTCGTCCATCAGCGTGTCGACGATATGGCGCACCGGCTCGATCTCGCGGCGCGCGTCTCGCTCGGCCAGCTTGAGATCGGCCGCCGCGAACCACCGCGCCAGCTGCTCGACGTCGGCGCGCAGCGCGGCGCCTTGCTGCGTGACGCGCGGGTTGCGTGGGCCGGCGTTGAAGCCGTCCACGCAAAGCGCCACCACCTGCCCCAGGGTGTTGGCGGTGTCTTCACCGGGCAGCAATTCGGTGAATAGGCCAAGCTGCGTCAGGCTGGACTCCTGCAGCACCTGCGTGATCTCGTCCTGGGCCTGGGCGAGCTGAGCCTTGCAGGCGGCGAAAGCGTCGCTGTCGGCGCTGCCAGCGCTATCGGCAGAAGGCTGCACGGCGGCCACGGCACCATCCAGCGCGCCCAGGGTCTGCTGCACCTTGGGCAGTTGCGCAATGGCCTGCAGATAGGTCGGCAGGGTGGTGCGGTTGTCCGCCGCGAGGCCGCCGACGGCGGAGTCCAGCTGGCCGTTCAGCGCGGCGCGGACCTGGGCGTCGCGGTAGGCCTCGGCCGGTACCAGGGGCTGGTTGAACACCGGCAGCGCCGCCGTCAGGCTCAGGGCCGAGAAGCGCCGATAGCCCGGGCTGGCGGCGCTGCCGGCCAGTGCATTGGTGCCCAGGCTGCGCAGCAGCGGCGCCGCGCGGATCTGCCATTCCTCGCCGCCGATGAAGGGCTGCTCGCGCCCGCCGGCGAAGAAGCGCGCGCCGTGGGGCACCAGGCCTGCCTCGCGCAGATGGCCCAGCGTCAGACGCGTCTCCAGCGACAGGCTGCGATGGTCGGCCACCAGCCAGCGGCCCTCATGGGCGATGTCGACGATCTGCTTGACCCAGTCCAGGCCCGCGCCGCCGCTGCCGGCGCCGAACTCGACCGCATAGCTCGCGGCCAGGCTCTGCCGCGCCAGCCGTGCCGTGGTGCCGGCCATCAGCTTGAGCGACTGATAGCGCTGGTCCGCCACCAGGCCTGCGGCGGGGTCGTCCTGGCCGCGGCTGCGATGCTGGCCGGCGTCCAGCGCCGCTCCCAGGCGCAGCGCCAGCGCCCAGCTGCCCAGCGGATGCGTCTGAGCGAAGGCCTGGGCCTCGAGGTTGTTCTGCCCCAGCCGCGACACGGACTTGGCGGGCACCGACTGGTCGGCATAGCCCAGCCGCCAGGCCGTGTGGGCCCAGATGCCGTCGCTGTGCTCCCGGCCTCCCTCCAGCGCGAGCGCCACGTCGCGCAGCCGATCGCTGGCGTAGGCATCGACGGCGAGGGAGCGCCAATTGAGGGTGTCGGCGTCGGCACCGGCACCGCTGCGGTTGTAGAGGGCCGCCAGCCCGGCGCCTGCGCCCTCGCCGGCCCGGTACCCCAGGCGCGGTTGCAGGCGCATGCCTGGCCGCAAGGCCTCCTGCCCGGACTGGCGCTCCGGGGCTGCCGTCTCGCGCTGGCGCGACTCCCAGGTGAGCCCTACCGACAGGGAGGCCTTGATGGCGTAGACGAAGAACACCAGGTCCAGGCCCTGCGGCGTGCAGCTGACCATCACCGGCAGCACGCGGCCGCCGACACGGGCCTCGACATCCAGGTTGGCGAAGGGCAGCGCCGCGATCTGGTTCCACACGGCCGTGACCTGGCTGGCGCTGTAGGGCGTGCCGCGCAGCGGCTCGGCCAGGGCCTTCGCCTGGTTCAGGTCCGCGCGGATCCAGGGCAGGAAGGCCAGCGGCGTCTGCACGTCCACGGCATGGATGGGCATGCCGCCCAACGCGCCGTTGGCCGGACAGGCATTGCCGACGACCACCGCAGCCTGCCCGGCTTGCGGGCCGGCGCTGGCGACGGCGGGCGCCAGCAGGGCGGGCAGGGACAGCGCCCAGCACGCGCCCAGTGGCGGGCGCCTCACCGCTTGATCAGCGTGCGCTGGATGGTGGCATCGGCCGCTGGGCCGCCGGGCTGCTGGCTCGCGAGCGCCGCGTTGGACGCCGGGCCGGCCAGGAAGGCCGCCTGCGTGGCGGTCAGGCCATTGGTGGCGGTGGCGGCGGCCTTGCTGTGCAATTCCTTGTCGACGACCACGTCCAGGCTCACACGCGCTTCGCCGTAGGCCACGGCCTTGTCATCGCGGCGGAACAGCTTGAAGTGGATGGTCCAGGTCGGCAGGCCGTTGTCGTCGCTGACCTTCTCCAGCCCGAACACGATGCGGCGCAGATCGTCCTTGGTATTCACGACGAGGTCGACCTTGATGTTGGTGATGATGTGTTCTCGGGTGGTCATGGCTGGCTCCTGATCTTGATTGACCGGCATGAGTAGGCCGCCGGCCCGCGCCGGGGTCATCCGTAGAAGTGGGGAAGGTCGGCGGCTGGCGGCTGCCGCAGGCCAGATTCGGCCTCCTCCAACGGCGCCAGCAGCAGCTTCAGTTCCATCTCGCCGAACTTGCTCAGGCTGCTGCCGTCGTCGCTGCCGAGCAGGCCGTCGGCCAAGGCCTTCTTGCGCGCCTGCAGCTCCAGCATGCGCTCCTCGATGCTGCCCTGGGCCACCAACTGGTAGACGAACACCGGCTGGTCCTGGCCGATGCGGTGGGCGCGCGCGCTGGCCTGGGCCTGCACGGCCGGGTTCCACCAGGGGTCGACGTGGATGACGGTGTCGGCGGCCGTGAGATTCAGGCCCACGCCGCCGGCCTTGAGGCTGGCCAGCAGGATGGGTTCCTCGCGCGCCTGGAAGCGGCGCACGACCTCGCCACGCGCAGATGCGGCGGTCTGGCCGGTCAGGCGCAGATGGGGCAGGCCCAAACGGTCCAGTTCGGCGGCAATCAGGTCCAGCATCTCGGTGAACTGCGAGAACACCAGCAGGCGCCGGCCCTGGGCAACGAAATCGGGCAGGTGCTCGCGCAGCCATTCGAGCTTGGCGCGCTCCACAAAGGGCGGCATCTCCACGCCCTTGAGCAGCAGCGGGTCGCAACAGACCTGGCGCAGCTTCAGCATCGCGTCCAGCACGCTGATGAGGCTGGTGGCGTTGAAGCCGTCGCGGGCCAGGATGCGCCTGACCATGTGGTCGGCCGCCACGCGCACGCTCTCGTAGAGCTGCTTCTGCTGGCCCACCAGCGTGACGCGCTTGACCAGCTCGGTCAGCGGCGGCAGCTCGGTCGCGACCTCCGTCTTCATGCGTCGCAGGATGAAGGGCCGCACACGCGCCGCGAGAAGGCGGGCGCGCGGGCCGTCGCGGTTGACCTCGATGGGCTTGCGCCAATGGCGCGCGAAGCTGCGCGAGTCGCCGAGGAAGCCGGGCATCAGCAGGTCGAACAGCGACCACAGCTCGCCGAGGTGGTTCTCCAGCGGCGTGCCGGTGAGGGCCAGGCGGTGGCGGGTGTCAAGCCGGCGCAGCGCGCGGGCGGCACGGGCCTGGGCGTTCTTGACGGCCTGGGCCTCATCGAGGATGAGCAGATGCCAGGGCTGGGCGGACAGCTTGCGCAGGTCGCGCCAGACGAGGTTGTAGGTGCTGAGCACGACGTCGGTATCGGCGAGTTGCGCCGCCTCGCGGTCGGCGCCATGCCAGGTCATCAACCTGAGCCCCGGCGCGATGCGCGCCGCCTCCTGCTGCCAATTGAAGAGCAGCGAGGTCGGCACAATGACGAGGGCCGGGCGGTCCAGCCGGCCGGCCTGCTTCTCGGCCCAGATGTGCGCCAGAGCCTGCGCTGTCTTGCCCAGGCCCATGTCGTCGGCCAGGATGCCGGTGAGGCCCTGCTCGCGAAGGTATTGCAGCCAGGCCAGGCCATGCAATTGATAGGGCCGCAGCTGCAGGCCGAGACCTTCGGGCTGCGCCATCGAAGTCGGCGCGCCGGCCGCCAGCAGGCGCTGGCCCAGCGCCTTCAGGCCCGCGTCGCCATGGATCTGCCAGCGGCCGCGCGATTCCTCCTCGATGCAGCGGATGCGATCGGCGTCCCAGGCATTGAGCTTGAGCGGTTTGCCCTTCTCCAGCTCCACCGGCTTGAGCAGGTCCAGCAGCGCCAACATGATGGCCTTGAGCGGCGCGGCAACGGCGTGATAGCGGCGGCCACCAGGTGCGCGCAGCGACACGATGGCGTCGTCCTCGATGGCGGCGATGGCCACCGCATCGAGCCAGCGCTTGTCCTTGCGCAGCAGGTTGGCGATCAGCGGGGCCAGGTCGATGCGCTGGCCATCCACCTCCATGCCGAGGCTGACCAGCCAGGCGCCGGTGCGGCGCTCCAGGCCTAGGCCTTCGACGCGGCGGCTGGGCGGTGGCGCTTCGGTGTCTTCAGCCAGCCCGAGCTGCCAGCCACTGACGGCTTGGCTATGGTGGGCAAAGCCCGGTTCGGTCGTGACCTGCCAGCCCAGGGCCTGCAACTCGGGCACCTTCTCGGCGTGGAAGTCGCCGAAGAACTCTTCCTGGACCAGGGTCCAGAGCGAAGCGCCCAACGGCTGCGGCGCACCGCGCCATTGCAGCAGGGCCGGGTCCAGCGCAATCAGGCCACGCGTCAGCAGCGCCAGCTCGGCTTGCACGTCGGCCGCAGCCAGCATCGCCACCGTCACCTGCTCGCCGCGCGGCCCGAGCGGGCCACGTGGCCGCAGGCCCAGCAAGCCGTCGCCGCGCGTCAGTGTGCGCAGCGTGAGGTGAGGTGGTGGAACAGACATCGCGACAGTCTCGCAGCCCGCGAGACTGTCGCGACCGAACTCAGGACTTCAGCACGCCCTTGATGTGGGCGGCGATGGCGTCGTCCTGGCAGTTCGTGAAGAACAGTTCCTGGAACTTCTCGCCCGACACGGCGGCCTTCAACAGGTCCTGGTCGACGGCTTTCAGCGTGGTCAGCATGTCCTTGCAGGACGCGGCCTTCAGGTCCTTCAGGATGCCGCGGTTCTTGGCCATGATGGCGGCGCGCTCCTTGGGGTAGCCGGCGCCGCGCTCGTTCTCGAACAGCTTGCGGTAGCAGTCCTGCAGGTTCAGCTCAGCGGCCCAGCCGAAGCCCTTGGCGTAGGGCATGGACATGCAGTTGCCGTCGTTGATCTGGCCGAACAGGAAGGCGTCGGTCGGGTCGATGACCAGGCCGCAGAAGACGCCGGGCATGGAATTGCAGGCCAGCATGGAACCCATGCCGGTGCCGCAGCCGGTGACGACGAAGTCGGCGGCCTTGGAGTTCAGCAGGATGCCGGCGAGCAGGCCGTTCATCACGTAGGTGAGCGAGGCCTTGTCCTCGGGCGTGTACATGCCGTAGTGGTGGACGCTGTGGCCCAGCGGCTCGGCGACGGTCTTGAGGGCGCTGTGGACGATCTCGGACTTGGCGGCCTGGCTGTTCTCGATGATGAGGGCGATCTTCATGGCGGGTGGCTTTCGGTAGCGGAATGGGGGCTGGGGCGGCACAAGCCACCCCGGTTGCATGGGCCGCGGCTGCTCGAGCCAGAGGGGCTCGAGCGCGGGCCGTCATGCCAGGCGTCCGCCTCGAAAGGCCGGGACTGCATGGTCCCGATGGAGCAACCTGGCCAACCGCGCACCTCGAAGCGAGGTGCTGACGCTGGCGCCATTGTGCCACTTGCGCCAAATATTGGAACGCCGTTTCAGAAAAGCACTCAAGCCCGCGATCGATGCGATGCGAGCCTCGCAGCATCAGCGGCGGTGGGGATCGTTGGGCCGGCGGTCGGCACCGTTGGGCACGCCATCACGGTCCGCGTCGCCGCGGGCCCAGCCACCGCGCCGCAGCTCCCAGTGGCCGTTGCGCTCCTCCCAGGCGGGCTGGTTGTACATGTAGCCGCGGCGCTCCTTCACCCAGACGCCCTGCTGCCAGACGTGGCGGCGGCCGTTCCAGTTCCAATAGCCGGGCACCCAGACATAGCCGCGGCGCGCGCCCGGCATCACTTCATGACGCGGAGGCGGCGGTGCGGTCCGGATGGACACACTGACCTGTGCCGCGGCTGCGGTCGGGAGTGTTGCTGCACCAAAGGCACAGCTGGCGACCAGGCACGAAGCGATGATGGTTCTGTTGAGCATGACGATCTCCAAGTTGCAGGAGGTCATTCAACGACTGGCCCCGACGCGCGGTGGTCGGACAAGCGCTCGTCGCGCCGCAAAGTTGTGCAAAGCGGGCCTCAGTCGCCCTCGCCACCCAGCGGCTTCAATTGGCGCCCGGCCGGCAGCGCGCGCAGGTATTTGAAGGTGCCGGTGGCGTGGGCGCACAGCTTGTCATCGGCGCCTAACACCGAGCCCTCGCAGAAGGCCATCGTCGTCGAGCGGTGCAGCAGCTTGCCCACCGCGCGCAGTTCGCCCTCGCCGGGGCGCATGAAGCTGGTCTTCATCTCCACCGTGACGACGCCCGGACCGAGGTCCGGCAGATGCCGGTTCACGCTGCGGGCGGCATGCGCCATCGCCACGTCCAGCAGCGTCATCACCACGCCGCCGTGGGCGACGCGCCAGGAGTTCAAGTGCTGCTCGCTGATCGTCAGCCGCAGCTCGGCCTCGCCGTCGCCGACCGAGTGCAGCGTGAAGCCGAGTTGCTGGACGAAGGGAATGTGGACCGGGAATTCCATGGCAGCCTAGAAACGGTAGTTGGGCGCGGCCGAAGGGGCTGCGCTGGGGTGCGCTGGCAAGGCGCGACGACGCTGCGGGCTCGCGCCCGCGAGGAGAAGCAACGCGGCCAGCGTGCGCCAGCGCAGGCCAGGCGGGCGTGCAGCGTTGCCACCCACATGGTGAACGTGGCCGTGGGTCCAATCTTGTGATGAAGCAAGAACTTGCATGCGCTGGGTAGCGGTCGACTGCCGTTTCTAGGCTTATCCCCCGTGGATGGCCGACACGCCGCCGTCGACCGCCAGGATCTGGCCGGTGATGTGCTTGCCGGCCCTGGACGCAAACAGCAGGGCCGCGCCCTTCAAATCGTCGTCATCGCCGATGCGGTTCAGCGGCGCGTGGGAAGCGAGTTGCTCTTCACCGATGGTCGCCATCAGGCCCTTGGTCATCTTGCTCGGGAAGAAGCCCGGCGCCAGCGCGTTGACGGTGATGCCGTACTGGCCCCACTCGCCGGCCAGCGCGCGCGTGAAGTTCACGGCCGCGCCCTTGCTGGTGTTGTAGGCAATGGTCTTCATGACGGCCGAGTTGCCGCCCAGGCCGGCGATGGAGGCCACGTTGATGATGCGGCCCGACTTGCGCGGGATCATGCTGGCCTTGGCCACCGCTTGCGCAAAGACGAAAAGGCTGCGGATGTTGAGGTCCATGACCTTGTCCCAGGCCTCGATGGGGTGTTCCTCGGCGGGTGCACCCCAGCTCGCGCCGGCGTTGTTGACGAGGATGTCGATCTGGCCGAGTCGCTCCATCGTCTCCCTGACGACGCGCTGCGCATCCTCTTCCTTGGCCGCGTCGGCCGCGATCCAGCGCGTGTCGATGCCGCGTGCCTGCAGATGGGCCGCGGCCTCTTCCAGGTCGGCTGCCTTGCGCGAGGTCAGCATGATCTTGGCGCCTGCTTCACCGAGGGCTTCGGCGATCTGCAGGCCCAGGCCACGCGAGCCGCCGGTGACGAGGGCCACCTGGCCGCTCAGGTCGAAGAGGTCTTGGACTTTGGTGCTCATGGTGTCTCCTTAGAAGTATTCAGCTTTCATTTCGCGGCACAGCGGCTCGCGGCGCGCGACGACGTCCAGCCAGGCGCCGATCTTGGGCAGTTCGTAGGCGTAGAAGTAGCGGGCAGCGGCGCGCTTGCCGTGCGCGAAGTCACTGTCGCCATGCACGCTCAGCACGACGTCCAGCCACAACCAGGCCAGCGCCGTATGGCCGAAGGCCTGCATGTAGGGTGTGGCATTGGCCAGCGCCTCCTCGGGCTCGCCGGTGCTCCAGGCCTTCTTGGTCGCGCCGCCCACTTGTGCCAACGCTGCGGCCAGCTGGTTGGCCTGCGGCGCCCAGTCGGTCTGCATCGCGCGCTCGATGGTCTGCTGCACTCGCGCGGCCAAAGCAGCGAGAGACGCCCCGCCCTGCTGCACCACCTTGCGACCCAGCAGGTCCAGCGCCTGGATGCCATGCGTCCCCTCGTGGATCATGTTCAGGCGCTGATCGCGCCAGTACTGCTCGACGGGGAAATCACGCGTGTAGCCGTAGCCGCCCAGCACCTGGATGGCCAGGGAGTTGGACTCCAGGCACCACTCGCTCGGCCAGCTCTTGGCGATGGGGATGAGCACATCCAGCAGGGCCTGCGCCTCGGCCTTGGCGTCGCCGGTATTCAGCTCATCGACGAGACGGGCACAGTACAGCTCCAGCGCCAGGCCGCCCTCGACATAGCTCTTCTGCGCCAGCAGCATGCGGCGCACATCGGCGTGTTCGATGATGGGCCGCTGCGGGCTGGCTGCGTCCTTGCCGGCCGTGGTCATGGCGCGGCCTTGCGGGCGCTGCTTGGCGTATTCCAGGCTGGCCTCATAGCCGGCATAGCCCAGCATGACGGCGCCCAGGCCGACGCCGATGCGCATCTCGTTCATCATGAAAAACATGCAGCGCAGGCCCTCGCCGGGCTTGCCGACGAGATAGCCCACCGCGCCCGCCTTGCCGCCCGGCTGGAAGCGTCCCTCGCCGAAGTTCAGCAGGCAGTTGGTCGTGCCGCGGTGGCCGAGCTTGTGGTTCAACCCGGCCAGCGCGATGTCATTGCGCTCGCCGGTCAGCTGGCCGTTCTCGCCGACCATTTGCTTGGGCACGATGAAGAGCGAGATGCCCTTGGTGCCCGGAATGAGCTTGCCGTCCGGCCCCGGGATCTTGGCCAGCACCAGGTGGACGATGTTCTCGCKCAGCTCRTGCTCGCCGCCCGAGATCCACATCTTGTTGCCGCGCAGGCGGTAGCGCGGGCCGAGGGCGTCGTTCTCGTCCTCCAGCTCGGCGCGCGTGACCACATCGGACAGCGACGAGCCCGCCTGCGGCTCCGACAGGCACATGGTGCCGAACCACTGGCCAGCCAGCAGCGTCTTGGCGAACACCTCGCGCTGGCGCTCGCTGCCGTGTTCCATCAGCAGGTTGGCATTGCAGGTCGTCAACACGCCGTAGGAGCCAGCGTGGACGTTGGCCATGCTGACGAAGGCATTGGCGGCCGTCTCGACGAGGCAGGGCAGCTGCATGCCGCCCAGCTCGTAGTCATGCGCCGCAGCCATCATGCCGGAGTCGACCAGGGCATTGACCGCCTCCAATGTCGCCGCGGGCAGGTGCACGCGCTCGCCACCTTCATCCACAACCACGCGCGGCTCCTCCGTGTCCATCAGCCTGTAGCTCGGCGCGAACTTCTCGCGGGCGATGCGCTCGCAGGTGTCGAGCACGGCGYYGAARGTCTCGCGCGAATGGTCGGCAAAGCGCTCGCGCGCGGTGAGGTCACCAGCACGCAGCCAGTCGAACAGAAGGAACTCCAGGGTGTCGCGCATGGCTGCTATCCCGTTGTGGTGACGGCCGTGGGCTCAATGCCCAGGTCGGCCATGATCAGTCGCCCGCAGCGCGGACGATGGTGCCCTGCGCCAGCGCACAGAGCTTCTCGGCGCCGCCCTTGACGGCAAAGATCTCGCAGCGACAGACCGCCTGGTTCTTGCTGACCGCGTCGGCGCTGGCGCGGGCGATCAGGCGTTCGCCAACGGCCGGACGCACATAGTTCACCTTGAACTCGCTCGTCACGACCTCGACCTGCATGGCCGTGCCGCCGGCATAGGTCAGCGCGTTGTCGGCCAGATAGCTGACGACGCCACCGTGCGCAAAACCGTGCTGCTGCAGATGCTCGGGCTTGAGCACCAACTGCAGCTCGACCTTGCCCGGGGACAGCGCCGCCAGTTCCGTGCCGAGCAGGCGGCTGAAGGCCTGCTTGGCCAGGATCTCGCGGCCCATCTGCAGGAAGACCTCCGGCGAGACGGCCATGGTCTTCAGAGCACTTCGAAGATGCCCGCCGCGCCCATGCCGCCGCCAATGCACATCGTCACGCAGACGCGCTTGGCACCGCGGCGCTTGCCTTCGATGAGGGCGTGGCCCGTCAGGCGCTGGCCCGACACGCCATAAGGGTGGCCGACAGCGATTGCGCCGCCGTTGACGTTCAGGCGGTCCATCGGGATGCCCAGCGTGTCGGCGCAGTACAGCACCTGCACGGCGAAAGCTTCGTTCAGTTCCCACAGGTCGATGTCGGCAACCGTCAGGCCGAGCTTCTTCAGCACCTTCGGGACGGCGAACACAGGACCGATACCCATCTCGTCAGGCTCGCAACCGGCCACGGCAAAGCCGAGGAAACGGCCGATGGGCTTGAGGTTGTGCGTGGACGCGTATTGCTCGCTGACCAGCGCGCAGGCGCCGGCACCGTCGCTGAACTGGCTGGCGTTGCCGGCCGAGATCAGACCGCCGGGCATGGCGGAGCGCAGGTCCTTGATGGCGTCATAGGTGGTGCCTTCGCGCAGGCCCTCATCGGCGCTGATGGTGACCTCCTTGCTCATCAGGCCCATGACCTTGTCGGCCACGCCCATGGTCGTCGTGACCGAGATCAGTTCGTCGGCGAACTTGCCGGCGGCCTGGGCGGCGCAGGCCTTCTGCTGGCTGCCGGCGCCGTACTGGTCCATGCGCTCGCGCGAGATGTTGTAGCGCTTGGCCACGTTCTCGGCAGTCTGCAGCATGTTCCAGTAGATCTCGGGCTTGAGCTTCATCAGCGCCGGGTCGACCAGCATGTGCTTGTTGGCCTCTTGCTGCACGCAGGAAATGCTCTCGACGCCGCCGGCGATGTAGACATCGCCCTCGCCGGCAATGATGCGCTGCGCGGCCATCGCAATGGTCTGCAGGCCGCTGGAACAGAAGCGGTTGATGGTGACGCCGCTCACCGTGATCGGCAGGCCGGCCTTCAGCGCGATCTGGCGCGCGATGTTGGAGCCGGTGGCGCCTTCGGGCGTGGCGCAGCCCATCAGCACGTCTTCGATGGCACCGCCATCGATGCCGGCGCGCTCGACGGCTGCCTTGACGGCGTGGCCACCCAGCGTCGCGCCATGGGTCATGTTGAACGCGCCCTTCCAGCTCTTGGCGAGCGGCGTGCGGGCAGTGGAGACGATCAGTGCGTTGCTCATGTCTTGTTCCTTGTCAGTCGCGCGCTGCGATCARGTGAAGCTCTTGCCTTCCGCCACGAGGCGGGCCAGCAGCGGGGCGGGCGTCCAGAACGCACCGTCATCCATCGGGTTCTTGGCAAAGCGCTTCATTGCCTGCACGACGTTGAAGAGGCCGAGGGTGTCGGCGTAGCACATCGGGCCACCGCGGAAGATCGGAAAGCCGTAGCCGGTCAGGTAGACCATGTCCACGTCCGACGCGCGCTGGGCAATGCCCTCTTCCAGCAGATGCGCGGCCTCGTTGACCAGGGCGAACACCAGGCGGTGCACGATCTCCTCGTCGCTGATGTCGCGCTTCTTGGCGCCGATGGCTTCGCGGTGCTTGGCGAGCATCTCGTCGACGACCGGTGACGGGATCGCGTCGCGCTTGCCAGGCAGGTAGTCGTACCAGCCAGCACCGGTCTTCTGGCCGAAGCGGCCCAGCTCACACAGGCGGTCGGCGCTCGCCGAGTACTTCATGTTGGCGCGCTCTACAGCGCGGCGCTTGCGGATCGCCCAGCCGATGTCATTGCCCGCCAGGTCACCCATGCGGAACGGACCCATCGCGAAGCCGAACTTCTCGACCGCCTTGTCGACCTGCTGCGGCGTGCAGCCTTCATCGAGCAGGAAGCCGGCCTGGCGGCTGTACTGCTCGATCATGCGGTTGCCGATGAAGCCGTCGCAGACGCCCGACACGACAGCCGTCTTCTTGATCTTCTTGCCAATGGCCATGACCGTGGCCAGCACATCCTTGGCGGTTTCCTTGCCGCGCACCACTTCCAGCAGCTTCATCACGTTGGCTGGGCTGAAGAAGTGCATGCCCACCACGTCCTGCGGGCGCTCGGTGAACGACGCGATCTTGTCGACGTCCAGCGTGGACGTGTTGGAGGCCAGGATGGCGCCAGGCTTGGCCACGGCATCCAGTTGCTTGAAGACGGCTTCCTTGACGCCGATCTCCTCGAACACCGCCTCGATGATGAGGTCGCAGTCCTTCAGGTCGCCGTAGCTCAGCGTGGTGCTCAGCAGCGCCATGCGCTGGGCGTACTTGTCTTCCTTGAGCTTGCCCTTCTTGACCTGGGACTCGTAGTTCTTCCTGATCGTCGCGACGCCGCGGTCCAGGGCTTCCTGCTTGGTCTCCAGGATGGTGACCGGGAGGCCCGCGTTCAGGAAGTTCATCGAGATGCCGCCACCCATCGTGCCGGCGCCGATGACGCCCACCTTGGCGATGGTGCGCAGCGGCGTGTCTTCGGGCACGTCGGAGATCTTGCTGGCCACGCGCTCGGCGAAGAACAGGTGGCGCAGCGCCTTGGACTCGGGCGTCAGCATCAAGGCCATGAAGCCCTCGCGCTCGGCGCGCATGCCGTCGTCGAACTTCATGTTGACGGCACTGGCCACAGTCTCCAGGCAGCGCAATGGCGCGGGGAAGTTCTTGCTCATGCCGCCCACCATGTTGCGGGCGAATTGGAAGTAGGCCTCGGCGTTGGGGTGGCGGGCTTTCAGGTCGCGCACCTTGGGCAGCGGGCGCTTCTCGGAGACTTCTTCGGCGAACTTGACGGCCGCGTCCACGACGTCGGCGTCGACGATCTTGTCGAACAGCTTCTGGCCCGGGACCATGGCCAGCATCTGCGCCTCGACCGGCTCGCCGCTGACGATCATGTTCAGCGCGGGCTCCACGCCCAGCGCGCGCGGCAGGCGCTGCGTGCCGCCGGCGCCAGGCAGCAGGCCCAGCTTCACTTCGGGCAGGGCGACCTTGGTGCCGGTCTGCGCGACGCGGTAATGGCAGCCCAGGGACAACTCCAGGCCGCCGCCCATGCAGACGCTGTGGATGGCCGCGACGACCGGCTTGCTGCAGTTCTCGACGACAGCGATCAGGCTCAGCAGGTTCGGCTCGGCCAAGGCCTTGGGGCTGCCGAACTCCTTGATGTCGGCACCGCCCGAGAAGGCCTTGCCGGCGCCGGTGATGACCAGGCTGGTGATGGCCGGATCGGCTTCGGCGCGCTCCACGCCGGCCGCAACGGCGGCGCGAGTGGCAAAACCCAGGCCGTTGACCGGCGGGTTGTCGAGCGTGATCACGGCGACGCTGCCGCGAACTTCGTAATGGGCTGTCATGGGCACGACCTCAGTTGGCGGGCCCACCGCGCCTTGCGCAGCCGACCCAGAATAGAACGACCGTTCGATTCTAGGCAGCGCCCGCCGCGCAGTCTTGTCCCGGCAGTGACAAAGGCGCGCCCGATGGGCGAGGCTTCAGTTCAGTACTGGGACTTGGGCAGGACCACGGTGTCCTTGAAGGTCTTCGCGGCCTCCTCGGGCGCGGCCGGCTGCAGCTTGGACTCGACGTAGCGGCGCGTGGCCTCGGCGGGGTCGAGCGGCGCCGGGGGAGGGGGCACCGGCCGCGGTGCGGGCCGCACTGCCAGACGCAGCTCATGGCAATCGCGCTGCAGCTGCTCCACCTGCTTGCGTGCCTGGGTGAGCTGCTGGGCGCCAAGTTGGCGGGACTGCTCCACGTGCATCACCCGCTCATGCTCGCGCTTGATTCGTTTGGCTGACCAGGCGTAGACGGCACCTCCCGCCACCAAACCGCCCACAGCAAAGCTGCCCACCAGCTGCAACAGTTGACCGTTGTCCATTTTTTCTCTCCCCTGACACCGTTGTCCGTTGGCACTGTATCGGTCTGACGGCGCAACGCCCGTCTTGCCAGGGTTTGTCACGAGTCGCCACCGCTTCGTCTCGCCCTTGGACGCCCAGCGCCCCCCGGCTAGAGTGCGGGCCATGCTGATTCCGGTCGTCTACCCACCCCGCGATCCCGCGCCGCCGCCGCAGTTTTCCCCGCCGCCGCCGCCAAAGTCGGAGGAGCCCGCGCCTCCTCCACCGCCCGAGCCGCCTTCCACGGCATCCACGACCGAGGGCGATGTGCCCTGGATGCTCTATCTGCTGCGCGTGCTGGGCCTGTGCGCCTTTCCCGTCGTCATCGTCATCGCCGGCGTCGCCGTGCTGCTCGGCCTGGAACAGGCCCGCGAAACGCTGCTGTCGCTGGAAGTGGGCAGCGCACAGACCGCCCTCCTCGTCTTCGCCTTCGGCTTGTGGCTGCTGCTGGCCTGGTATGTGAGCCGCCTGCTGCTGGACCGCCGCTTCAAGCCCGACACGCTGGGCGAGTGCATGAACCCGCGCTTTGGCGACGGCCTGCGTCGCTGGCTGCCGCGCGGGCTCATCCTCGGCGGCGGCCTGCCCATCGCGATCTTCTTCCTGGTGCAGACGCGCGAGCGCCTCATCGGCGTCGCGCTGCTGGCCGTCACGGCGGGGCTGGCCCTTTTTGTCTGGAAGCGGCGCGCCTGGCTGCTCAAGCTCGGCACGGGCTCGCGGCTGGCGCGCTGGCTCGCGCTGGATGGCCGGCGCGAGGCCATCGCGCTGCTGGAGCGTGAGGACCGCATGAGCACGCCGTCGCGCGTGCTCGTCGCGCTGGTGCTGCTGCTGCAATGGGGCGTGTTCGCCGCCCTCGTGGCCTGGCCCGAGGCCACGGCGCGCGCCATCGGCTCACCGGCCCTGGTGCTGCTGGCCATGGGCAGCTGGATCGTCTTTGGCGGCATCCTGCTGACCTATGCACCCAAGGCGTTGATACGCATGCCGCTGACGCCGTTGCCGCTGCTGCTCTTCGTGGCATTTGCCCCGCTGAACGACAACCACCGTGTGGCCGACCCTGAGCGCAGCGCTCGCAATGCCATCGCCGCCCGCCAACCGGCCGACGCCTGGGTGCAAACCTGGCTGCGCACCGTGGGCGCGGACGGCAAACGGCCGCTTGTGATCGTCGCCATGGCGGGCGGCGCTTCGCGCGCGGCGTATTGGGGCAGCGCATCGCTGGCGCGCCTGCAGGATCTCGGTGAACAACAGGGCGTCAACTTCGCCGACTCGGTCTTCGCCATCAGCGGCACGTCGGGCGGGGCCCTGGGCGCGGCCAGCTTCGTCGCCGCCGTGGACGCGCGCCGCCAGGCGCTCGACGCCGCCAATTGCACACCCTGGAAGCTGGTGCGCGACTTCACCGGCCGCGACCATCTCGCCACGCCGGTCGGTGACATGCTCTACCCCGACCTGGTGCAGCGCTTCCTGCCCCTGGCCGTCGCCGGCGCGGACCGATCTCTCGGCCTGGAGAAGGTCTGGACGCATGACTGGCCCAGGAGCCTGGCCCAGCAATGTCCGCTGCGCCCGACCGCCCATCCCAACCCCTGGGGCGAGGCGATGACGGCCTTGCACGGCCGCGCCACCGACGCCGAATGGCTGCCGCTGCTGGCCATGAACGCCACAGCCCTGTCGCGCGGCCAGCGGGTCTACCAGTCCGACTTCCTGCTGGCCGGTGGCGACGGCATCGACCTGCTCGACCCCTCGCTCGGCCTGGAGGTCGAGCGCATGACGCTGGCTCAGGCCGTGCACAACAGCGCCCGCTTCCCCTACATCAGCCCTGCCGCAGCCGTCCTCTTCAAGGAGGCGCACAGGGATGAGGAGAACGGCGATGTCGGCCGCGTCTGGGACCGTCTGGGCGATGGCGGCTACGTGGAAGCCAGCGCGACACTGCTGCTCTCCGACTTGCTGCGCGACCTCGAAGCCAGCGGGCGGCTCAAGGCCTGCAAGCCCGAGGACAACTGTGCCGCCCAAGGCGTCCTGGACCGCTCGCGGCTGCGCCTGCTGCTGCTGGTCAACAGCGCTTCGCAGGTCGACGACTGGCTGTGCCGCGACGCACCCACGGCTGCCGATGCGCAGCCGCTGGACGGGCGCCGCTACCGCGCCACGCACATGGGCCTGAACGAGGTGGTCGCGCCGGCGCAGGGCATCCTGAACAGCAACGACGCCCGCGCGCGGGACTCGGCAGTCGAGCTCATCAAGCGCATCGGCGGCTGCGGCCAGGTGGCGGAGCTGCGCATGCCTGCACTGCCGGGCCAACGCCAGCCGTCGATGAACTGGATGCTGAACTCGGCCTCGCGCGAGCTGATCGACGCGGCACTGCTGGAGAAGCTCAATGCCACCGACCCGGCCGTCGGCGCGGCGCAGGCCCAGCTGGTGGCCCATCTGCGCCAGGCCAAGGGCTGGATGCTGCAGATGAAATAGGGCCGTCACAATGCGGCCCCCATGCCCAGCTTTCTCCTGCACCTCTGCACCGCGCCGCAGCGCCGCGCACTCTGGCGCGCCCTGCTCGCCGTCCTGCTCATCGTCATCACCTGCCTGGCCCTGAGCCCGGCACCGCCCAAGACCATCACCACCGGCTGGGACAAGTCCAACCATGCCCTCGCCTTTGCCGCACTGGCCTTCAGCAGTGTCTGGGCCATGTGGCCCGTCTCGCAGCGGCCGCGGCAATGGATCTGGCTGGTGATCGCGCTGATCGGCTACGGCATTGGCATCGAGATCGCGCAGAGCTTTCTGCCACCGCGCGAGGCCGACTGGCACGACGTGGTGGCCGACAGCGTCGGCATCGCCCTGGGTCTGCTGGCGGCCTGGCCCATCACAGCCAGCGCAGCACGCCGACCGTGACGGCGGGCACGAACAGCAGCAGCAGCAACCTCAGCACGTCGCTGGCCAGGAAGGGCATGACGCCCTTGTAGGTCTCGTTCATCGGCACGTCGCGCGCCATGCCGTTGACSACATAGACGTTCAGSCCCACCGGCGGCGCCAGCATGCCRAWGCCSACSGTCATCARCACCAKGATGCCGAACCAGATCGCCTTGGGCTCGGGCGCAAGGCCGAACAGGTCCAGGCCCATGATGGTCGGGAAGATGACGGGAATSGTCAGCAGCAGCATCGACAACTCGTCCATCACKSMSCCCAGCACCACGTAAAAGGCCAGCACGCCGGCGACGATGGCCAGCGGCGGCACGGGCAGCCCGCCCACCCACTGCGCCAGATGCGCGGGCATCTGCGTCAGCGCCAAGGCCGAATTCATCATGTCGGCGCCGAGGAAGATCATGAAGACCATGGCCGTCGTCTCGGCAGTGCCCAGCAGCGCGCGCTTGAGTCCATCGCCGCGCAGCTCGCCCGACAGCAGGCCGCTGGTCAGCGTCGCCAGCGCGCCGATGGAGGCACCCTCGGTCGGGCTGAACAGGCCACCGTAGATGCCGCCAAAGACGACGACAAAGATGGCCAGCAGCGGCCATACGCCCAGCAGAGCGTGCCAGCGCTCGCTCCAGCCGTGGCGCGGCCCGGGCACGGCCAGATGGGGCCGCAGCCGGCAGGTGATGGCGATGACCGCGAGATAGCCTGCGGTTGCGATCAGGCCGGGGATGAAGGCGGCGGCGAACAGCTTGGCGATGTTCTGCTCGGTCAGGATGGCGTAGACGATCAACGGCACCGACGGCGGGATCAGAATGCCCAGCGTGCCACCCGTCGCCAGCACGGCAGTGGACAGGCGCCCGTGATAGCCCGCGGCCTTCATCTCGCCGTAGGCCACCTGGGTGATGGTGGCGCAGGTGGCCACCGAAGAGCCGCAGACCGAGCCGAAGGCGGCCGACGCCAGGATGGCCGCAAAGGCCAGGCCGCCGCGCCAGTGGCCGACCCAGGCAGATGCGGCACGGAACAGCGCCCTGGACAGCCCCCCCTGCGTGGCGAACTGGCCCATCAACAGGAAGAGCGGAATGACCGACAGCTCGTAGACGGTGAGGCGTGCGACGGCCGAGCCCTTGATCAGGTTCAGCAGCGCCGCGTCGTTGCTGAGCCAAGCGTAGCCAAGGGCGCCGGGGATGAACATGGCCGCGGCGATAGGCACGCGCAGCGCCATGAGCGCGAGCATCAAGGCGAAGATGGTGAGGCCCGTAGTCATTGGGTGATCTGGCCTTGTTGCTGAGGCCCATGCCGGGAGTTCGCCCCGGCGGGCGACCTACTTTCTGGGCGACCAGAAAGTAGGCAAAGAGTCGCCCCCGATCCGCCCGCCCCTCGCAATGCGAGGGGTTCCCTGCGGTGCGCCGCCCTTGAGGCCCCGCGCAAAACTCCCTTCGCTACGCTCCGGTCTGACAGTTGCGCGGAATCAGTTCTTGAGGCGTGCTGCGCACGCGGCCTCAAGGCCGTACGCTCCTCGGCGGGCTCAGAGGGGGAGTGAAGGAACAGCCCGCGCGAGTGGGTTGATACGTTTGGCGTTGGGAGTTCGGCTGCTGGCTGTCTCGGATTCCCCCTTCTAAACCGCCGAGCATCACAGGGCATCGAGGCGCGCGCCTTGGCGCGCTTCAACAACTGACTCCGCGCAACTGTTTGACCAGAGCGTAGCGGCGGGAGTTTTGCGCGGGCCTCGATGACCGAGAAGCGCAGGGTACCCAGCCGCTTGCGGATGGGCGGTTTTGCAGGGGCGGCTTCTTTGCTTACTTTCTTGGGCGCCCAAGAAAGTGAGTCGCCCGCCGGGGCGAACTCCCGGCTGGGCCTGGCCATCAAGCTTCACCTCGCTGAACAGCTTGCACCACCGCAATCACCGCCGTCAGTGCCAAGCCTGGCGCCAGGATGGCGTAGGCCCACCACATAGGCAGGCCCAGGATCATGGTCTGCTCACCGGCCTCGTCCACCGCCGCCGCGCCCATGCCGGTGCGCCAGGCCAGCAACCCCAGCATGACGGCCAGCAGCAGCGCGCCGAAGCGGTCCAGCGCGCCATTGACGCGCTCGGGTGCAGCCTGGGTGAAGAAGTCCACGATGATGTTGCCGCGCCGCAGCTGGCACCAGGGCAGGCACAGCGCGATCGCCAGCGCGATGCCGATCTGGCTCAGTTCCACATCACCACGCACGGGGCTGGCGAACAGGTTGCGGCCGATGACGCTCCACAGCGTCATGCCGGCGACGAGCAGCGCGCAGACGCCGCCCAGCAGCGCAAATACTGCCGCCAGCTTCTCAAGCCATTTCACTTCTTGTACTTGGCCAGCAGCGCCTGCGCTTCGCTCAGCATCTGCTTGCCGGGCAGGCCACGCTTGTCCATGTCGGCGGCCCAATCGTCGTAGAGCGGATGGCTGGCCTTGATCCAGTTGTCCACCTCGGCGGCGGGCACCGTGTAGAAGACATTGCCGCGGTCCACCGCCGGCTTGCGGCCAGGCGCCTGGCTGGCATCCCAGGTGCGGCCGGCGGCCTGTGACAGGGCGGCGCCGGAGTTCCTGTCGATGACGGCCTTCAGGTCGGCCGGCAGGCTGTCGTATTTGGCCGGGTTCATCGCCAGGATGAAGACCGCGCTGTACAGCGCCGGCCGGCTCGGGTCGGTCTCGGTGTGGTACTTGACCATCTCGTGCAGCTTGACCGAGGGGATGACCTCCCAGGGCAGCGCAAAGCCGTCGATGGTGCCCTTGCTGACCGCATCGGCCACGGCCGGCAGCGGCATGCCGACCGGTGAGGCACCCAGGCTGCTGAGCAGCTTGTTGGTCTGGCGCGTCGGTGCGCGCAACTTCAGGCCCTTGAAGTCGGCCAGCGTCTTGATCTGGCGCTCGCGGGTGTGCAGATAGCCCTCGTCGTGCGTCGCGAACATCAGCGGCTTGACCGCGGCAAACTCCTTGACGGCGTACTTGCCATAGAAGTCCCAGGCTGCGCGCGACGCCGCCTCGGCGGAATTCGTCATGAAGGGCAGCTCGAACACCTCCATGATGGGAAAGCGCCCGGCCGTGTAGCCCGGTAGCGTGAAGGCGATGTCGACGACACCGTCCTTGACCTGGTCGATCAACTGGGCCGGCGTGCCGCCGAGCTGCATGGCCGGGTAGACCTGGCATTTCAGGCGGTTGCCGGAGTCTGCCGCGATCTTGTCGCACCAGGGCGCCAGGATCTGTGTCGGCGGCATGGCGCCGGGCGGCCAGAAGTGATGCACCTTGAGCGTGATCGGCTCGTTGGCCTGCACCGCGGTCGCGGCCAGCAGGGCGGCGATGAAGGCGATTGCTTTCATGCCCGGTCTCCTTGTTGTATGGCGGCGATCCTAGGGGAATTGGCTCTGCTGACATCCCCGCACCCACCCTAGGGGGGGTGTCCTACAGCCAAAGACCCTGCACTGACATACCGTTGGCAGCAGTTTGCGATACGGTGCCACCCATGTTGACCGAGCTGCTCCGCGCCACCCGAGCCCATTCGCTCGCCCTTGCCGCGCCCCTGTCGGACGAGGACGCCCAGCTGCAGTCCATGGCCGACGCCAGCCCTACCAAATGGCATCTGGCCCACACGACCTGGTTCTTCGAGACCCTGGTGCTGTTGCCACATCTGCCGGACTACTGCGTCTTCGACGAGCGCTGGCCGCGCCTCTTCAATTCCTATTACGAGAGCCTGGGCCCGCGTCATGCGCGCCCGCAACGCGGCCTGCTGAGCCGGCCCAGCCTGGACGAGGTCAAGGCCTACCGCCGCCATGTGGACGCCGCCCTGGCCGACCTGCTGCCACATGCTGGCGACGATGCCCGCCGGCTGATCGAACTGGGCTGCCACCACGAGCAGCAGCACCAGGAGCTGCTGCTGACCGACATCCTGCACGCCTTTTCCTGCAACCCACTGCTGCCGGCCTACGACGTGTCAACACCGCTCAAGGCCGTCGCCCCCGATCAGGCCTGGCTGAAGCACGCTGGCGGCATCGTCGACATCGGCCATGGCGGCAGCGGCTTTGCCTTCGACAACGAAGGCCCGCGCCACCAGGCCCTGCTCGCGCCTTTCGAGATCAGCAACCGCCTCGTCACCTGCGGTGAGTACGAAGACTTCATCGACGCGGGCGGCTACCGCGAGCCGCTGCTGTGGCTGTCCGATGGCTGGGCCACCGTGCAGGCCCAGGGCTGGCAGCGGCCGGCCTACTGGCTGGAGGACGGCAGTGTGTTCGGCCTGCATGGCGTGCAGCCGCTGAATGCCGACGCGCCTGTCATGCAGCTCAGCTTCTACGAGGCTTGCGCTTTTGCTGAATGGGCTGGCGCGCGGCTGCCGACCGAGTTCGAGTGGGAGGCGGCATGCGGATTGCCGGGCTTCGCGCTGGCCGCCGATCAGGCCTGGCAGTGGACTCGCTCCAGCTACGCGCCCTACCCCGGCTTCAAACCCGCGGCGGGCGCGGTTGGTGAATACAACGGCAAGTTCATGGTGGGGCAGCAGGTATTGAGAGGCGGCAGCCTCGCGACCCCGCTGGGCCACGCACGACCGAGTTACCGCAATTTTTTCCCGCCGGCCGCGCGCTGGCAGTTCAGTGGAGTGAGGCTCGCAAGATGAAACCAGGAATTGAATGGCGCCAGCCCCGCGCTTCGGCCGACAACGAGCAGTTCGCCGCCGACCTGCACGCAGCGCTGGGCCGCGCGCCCAAGGCGATCTCGCCCAAGTACTTCTACGACGAGGCCGGCTCCAAGTTGTTCGAGCAGATCTGCGAGCTGCCCGAGTACTACCCGACGCGCACCGAACTGTCACTGCTGCAGACGCATGCGGACGACATGGCCGCGCAGATGGGCAGCCAGGTGCAGCTCGTCGAATACGGTGCCGGCGCTCTGCGCAAGGTGCGCCTGCTGCTGGACGCCATCCCGCGCGACAGCGTGCAGTTCGTGCCGGTGGACATCTCGGGCCCGCACCTGCTGGCGGCCTGTGACGGCCTCGCGGGCGACTACCCGGGCCTGGCCGTCCAGCCGCTGGTGGCTGACTTCACGCGCCCGCACACGCTGCCGCCCTGCCCCGAGGGCAGCCGCCGTGTCGGCTTCTTCCCTGGCTCCAGCATTGGCAATTTCACGCCGAGCGAGGCGGACGCCTTCCTGCGTCTGGCCGCGGGCGAACTGGCCGGCGGTGGCCTGTTGATCGGCATCGATCTCGTGAAGGACCACGGCACGTTGCATGCGGCCTACAACGATGCGGCCGGCGTCACTGCAGCCTTCAACATGAACCTGCTGCACCGCGCCCGGCAGGAACTGGGCGCCGAGTTCCCACCGGACGGCTTCGAGCACCTAGCCTTCTACAACCCGGCCTACCGACGCATCGAGATGCATCTGCGTGCGACGCGGCCGCTGGAGCTGAGCTTGGGTGGGGAGGTCTACACCTTCCACGAGGGCGAGACGCTACACACCGAGCATTCGCACAAATACACGGTTTCGGGCTTCCAGTCCCTGGCCGAGCGCGCGGGTTTCAAGCCAGGCAAGGTGTGGACGGATGAGAACGGGTGGTTTGCGGTGCTGTGGCTGGAGGCAGAGAGCAGCAAATAGGCCAGCGCTATGCGCGCCTCCCACCAAAACCCGGGCGCTTGCTGTCGTGCTTGACGACGATGATCCTGACCTCGTCCGCGATCACGCGATAGACAACGGTGTATGGAAAGACGCTCATGGCGAAACCGCGTCGGCCATTTGAGCGTGGCGAGCCGATGTCGGGATGCTCAAGGAGCAGGGCAGCAAGCCGTTTGAACTCTGCAACAAAACGGGCTGCCACGATGGGCGAGCCCTCACGCTCGTAGAAGGCGGCGGCTTCGTGGACGTCTTGCTCTGCGGCCGGATGCAGTGTGACCTTCATCCGGGAAAGCGGGCTTCCAGTCTGGCGACGGCCACATCGACGGGCACGGCGTTGGCGGTGCCGACTTCAAGCTCTTGCTCGCGTTCGTCGGCCAGCTTGTCCCAAGCAGCCTCAACGCCAGCGTCCACGTCCAGGCTGGCGATCAATCGATCCAGCAACTTCGCGCGATCGGCTGGCGATAGTCGCAGTACTTCTGCTTGAAGGGTTTCGAGAGCGGTCGTCATGAGCATCCCTGGGGCCCGAAGCTTGGGCAGTTCGGGTAGCTTGCCACAACTCCGTTCGGGCACTGCGAACCCGAACGATGCATGATGCGGTCGGCGATGCGGTTCACTGCGTTCACCCCTACTGGAGCCCGGCGATATAGCGTTCTGCCGCGTCAGAACACGGAATCGATTGGCAGCGATCTCAGATCGCCAACCTCTCCCGCACCCCATCCGCCGGCATGTCCTTGCCCCGCCCCCGCATGACGATCTCGCCGCGCTGCATCAGCAAATACTGGTCGGCCAGCTCTTCGGCGAAGTCGTAGAACTGCTCGACGAGCACGACCGACAGGCCCTTGTCGTGGGCCAAGTGCTTGATGACGCGGCCGATGTCCTGGATGACGTTGGGCTGGATGCCTTCGGTCGGTTCGTCCAGCAGCAACACCTTGGGGCCGGGCGCGAGCGCGCGGGCGATGGCGAGCTGCTGTTGCTGGCCGCCGGACAGGTCGCCGCCGCGGCGTGAGCGCATCTTGTCGAGCACGGGGAACAGCTCGAACAGCTCCTTGGGCAGTGGCGTGCCGGCGGGCTGGCTGGAGAGGCCCATTTGCAGGTTCTCCATGACCGTGAGCCGGCCGAAGATTTCCCGGCCCTGCGGCACGTAGCCCAGGCCGGCGCGAACGCGCTGGTGCGTCTTCAGCTTGTTGATTGCCTCGCCGTCCAGCGTGATGCTGCCGGACGTGACAGGCACGACCCCCATCAAGCTCTTCAGCAGCGTCGTCTTGCCGACACCGTTGCGACCCAGCACGACCGTGATTTCACCGGGCTTCAGGTCGAAGCTCAGGCCGCGCAGGATGTGAGAACCGCCGTAGTGCTTGTGCAGGTCCTGCACTTTCAAGATGTCATCTGCCAAGGTACACCTCGATCACCTTCTCGTCGGACTGCACGGCGGCCATGGTGCCTTCGGCCAAGGTCTTGCCTTCATGTAAAACCGTGACCGTGCGATGCGCGCCGGCCAGCGTGCCGACGAAGTTCATGTCGTGCTCGACCACGACGAGGGAATGCTTGCCCTCCAGGCTCAGGAACAGCTCGGCGGTGCGCTCGGTCTCCTCGTCGGTCATGCCCGCCACGGGCTCGTCGAGCAGCAGCAGCTTGGGGTCTTGCGCTAGCAGCATGCCGATCTCCAGCCACTGCTTCTGACCGTGGCTCAGCAGGCCGGCGACGCGTTCACGCTCGTCGGCGAGATGAACCGTCTTCAACAGCTCATCCAGGCGATCACGCTGTTCGCCATTCAGCTTGGCGCGCATTGCAAAGCGCGCACGGCGATCACCGGCGAGAGCCAGCTCCAGGTTCTCGGCCACGGTCAGCGCCTCGAACACCGTCGGCTTCTGGAACTTGCGGCCGATGCCCGCGCGGGCGATCTGCTGCTCGCTCATCAAGCGCAGGTTCAGGTTGCTGCCGAAGAAGATGCGCCCGCTGTCGGGCCGCGTCTTGCCGGTCAGGCAGTCCATCGTCGTCGTCTTGCCAGCACCGTTCGGACCGATGACGCAGCGCAGTTCGCCCACGCCCACCGTGAACGACAAGCCGCCCAGCGCCTGGAAGCCATCGAAGGCGACCTTCAGCTCTTCGACGTAGAGCGCAACACCTTGGTTGAAAACAGGCTCGCCAGACGTGGCGAAGCGGGTAATGGCACGGGAGCGAGCCTCAGCGCCCGCCTCAAGAAGTTCTGGTGTCATTTCTTGAACCTCTTCGCCAGCCCCATCAAGCCTTGCGGCAGGAACAGCGTCACCGCGATGAAGAGCCCGCCGAGGATATAGAGCCAGCCCTCCGGCCACCAGGCCGTGAAGACCGATTTCGTCCCATTGACGAAGAAGGCACCGAGCACCGGTCCGATCAGCGTGCCGCGCCCGCCGACCGCTGCCCAGATGGCCATCTCGATACTGGCCGCCGGGCTCATCTCGCCGGGGTTGATGATGCCGACCTGGGGCACGTAGAGGATGCCGGCCAGCGCGCACATGACGGCCGAGATCACGTAGGCGCTGAGCTTGAAGGCGACGGGGTCATAGCCGAGGAAGCGCACGCGACCCTCGGCGTCGCGGATGGCTTGCAGGATGCGGCCCCAGCGGCTTTTTGTCAGTGCCCGGGCGATCAGGTAGCAAGTAATCAGCGCCAGGCCGCTGGCGATGCACAGACCGACTTTCATGCCCGGCGTGTTCAGCGGCATGCCGGCGATGCGCTTGAAATCGGTGAAGCCGTTGTTGCCGCCAAAGCCCGTCTCATTGCGGAAGAACAGCAGCATGGCCGCCACCGTCAGCGCCTGCGTGATGATGGAGAAGTACACACCCTGGATGCGCGAGCGGAAGGCGAAGTAGCCGAACACCGCCGCCAGCAGGCCGGGCACGGCCAACGCCAGGAAGATCTGCCCCGCCAGCGAATCGCTGAGCGCCCAGTGCCAGGGCAGTTCCTTCCAGTTCAGGAAGACCATGAAGTCCGGCAGGTCCGACTGGTACTGGCCTTCACGGCCGATCTGGCGCATCAGGTACATGCCCATGCCATAGCCACCCAGGGCAAAGAAGAGCCCATGGCCCAGCGACAGGATGCCGCCGAAACCCCAGATGAGGTCCAAGGCCAGGGCACAAATGGCAAAGCAAAGAAACTTGCCGAGCAGGCCCACGTAGAACTCGCTCAAGTGCAGCGCGTGGCCGGGCGGGAAAGCGAGGTGCAGCAAGGGCACGAACAGCAGCACGAGGGCCACCGCGATGAGCAACGTCTTCTTCATTCGACCGACCTGCCCTTCAATGCGAACAGGCCTTGCGGCTTTTTCTGGATGACGAGCACCAGCAACATGAGCAGCGCGATCTTGGCGAGCACAGCGCCCTGCCAGCCCTCCAGCAGCTTGGACAGCACCCCAAGGCCCAGGCCCGCGTAAACGGTGCCGGCAAGCTGGCCGACGCCGCCGAGCACGACGACCATGAAGGCGTCGACGATGTAGCTCTGGCCGAGGTCAGGGCCGACATTGCCGATCTGGCTCAGTGCGCAGCCGGCCAGGCCCGCGATGCCGGAGCCGAGCGCGAAGGCCATGGTGTCAACCTTGGCGGTGTTGACGCCCACGCAGGCCGCCATGCGGCGGTTCTGCGTGACGCCACGCACCATCAGGCCCAAACGCGTCTTGGCCAGCAGCAAAGCCATGCCGACCAGCACCAGCGCTGCAAATCCAAGAATGGCCAGGCGGTTGTAGGGCAGCGTCAGGTTGGGCAGCAGTGCCCAGCCGCCGGACAGCCAGGTGGGGTTCTCGACTGCCACGTTCTGCGCGCCGAACAACGTGCGCACGGCCTGCATCAGCACGAGCGAGATGCCCCAGGTCGCCAGCAGCGTCTCCAGCGGCCGGCCGTAGAGCCAGCGGATGACTGTGCGTTCCATCGCTGCGCCGACCAGGGCCGCGACGATGAAGCTGGCGGGCAGCGCCAGCCACAGGTAGTAATCGAAGGCGGCGGGCAGCCAGGCGCGAAAGCCCTGCTGCACGCAATAGGTGGCGTAGGCGCCCACCATCAGCAGCTCGCCGTGCGCCATGTTGATGACGCCCATCAGGCCGTAGGTGATGGCCAGGCCGAGCGCCACCAGCAGCAGCACCGAGCCCAGGCTCAGGCCCGAGAACAGCAGCTGCGCGCGCTCGCCCCAGGCCAGGCGGTCGCCGATGGCGTCGATGGCGCTCTTCATCGCGGCCTTGGTGGAGGCATCGGTCTCGCTGCCGATGCGATCCAGCAGCAGGGCCCGCGTCGTCGGGTCGGCGCTGCCGGCCAGCTCGACGGCGGCGGCACGGCGCTGTGCGGCGTCCGTTGACGACAGCTTGGCGCCGGCTACCAGCGCGCCCAATTGGCTGCGCAGGCCCGCGTCCGTCTCGGCCGCCAGCGCACGCTCGTAGAGCGGCAGCTTGGCGGCGCTGGCATCCTCACGCAGCGTCGCCAGCGCTTTGGCTCGCACGCCGCGGTCCTTGGACAGCAGGGCCAGCCCGGCCAGCGCCGAGTCGATCTCGCGGCGCAGGCGGTTGTTCAGCATCGGCTCCTCGCCGTCGGGCGGCGCGGCGCCCTCGGCGGCCACGACCGCCTTGCCCTCGCGCAGCCGCACTCGGCCGTCGAGCAGTGCGTGCAGGTAGTCCGCCAGCGCCGGGTCAGCCTGGGCCACGGCCTCGTTGAGGGCGGCGACACGCTCGTCACCCTCACCCGCAGCGATGCGGGTGAGCAGCTCGGGTGGCAACGCAGCCCAGGCTTGAAGGCCACACAGCGCCAGCAGCCAACCGAAAAGAAGTCGCTTGATCATGAAGGCCCAGCCGAGTCAAAACCAGCGCGGTGCGACAGCACGCGCGCCTCTCCAGTGGGCGCCGCCCAACCCGGCCTGGCCGGTCGGACGGACGGCGCGCCGCACTTTTGCTGCGGCTTACTTCGTGGGCTCGTCCTTCTTGCCCTTGTTCTCAGGGATGTAGGGGCTCCACGGCTGGGCCTTGACCGGGCCGGGCGTCTTCCACACCACATTGAACTGGCCATCACCCTTCACTTCGCCGATGAAGACCGACTTGTGCAGGTGGTGGTTCTTCTCGTCCATCTTGGACGTGATGCCCGACGGTGCGGTGAAGGTCTGGCCAGCCATAGCGGCGATGACCTTGTCGGTGTCGGTGCTACCGGCCTTCTTGACGGCCTGCGCCCACATGTTGATGCCGATGTAGGTCGCTTCCATCGGGTCGTTGGTCAGCGGCTTGTCCTTGTGGCCGGCGATGCCCTTGGCCTTGGCGTAGTCGCTCCACTTCTTGATGAAGGCGTCATTGGCCGGCGCCTTGATCGACATGAAGTAGTTCCACGCGGCCAGGTGGCCCTGCAGCGGCTTGGTGTCCACGCCGCGCAGCTCTTCCTCACCCACGGAGAAGGCCACCACCGGCACGTCGGTCGCCTTCAGGCCCTGGTTGCCCAGTTCCTTGTAGAAGGGCACGTTGGAGTCGCCGTTGATCGTGGAGATGACCGCCGTCTTCTTGCCTTCGGCGGCGAACTTCTTGATCTTGGCAATGATGCTTTGGTAGTCCGCGTGGCCGAAGGGGGTGTAGTCCTCCATGATGTCGGCTTCGGGGATGCCCTTGCTCTTCAGGAAGGCGCGCAGGATCTTGTTCGTCGTGCGCGGGTAGACGTAATCGGTGCCCAGCAGCACGAAGCGCTTGGCGCCACCGCCGTCCTTGCTCATCAGGTATTCGACGGCGGGGATGGCCTGCTGGTTGGGCGCGGCACCCGTGTAGAACACGTTCTTGCTCAGCTCTTCACCCTCGTACTGCACCGGGTAGAACAACAGCGCGTTGGTCTGCTCGAAGACCGGCAGCACCGACTTGCGGCTCACCGAGGTCCAGCAGCCGAACACGACGGCGACCTTGTCCTGCGAGATGAGCTGCTTGGCCTTCTCGGCGAACAGCGGCCAGTTGGAAGCCGGGTCAACCACCACCGGCTCCAGCTTCTTGCCGAGCAAGCCGCCCTTGGCGTTGATCTCGTCGATGGCCATCAGCACGGTGTCCTTCAACACCGTCTCGGAAATGGCCATGGTGCCGGACAGCGAATGCAGCACGCCGACCTTGATGGTGTCGGCAGCAAAGGCGGCGTGGGGGAGCAGGGTGGCAGCGGTGGCCAGTGCAAGAGCGGAACGGCGAAGCATCGGTATTCCTCCAGGTTGGATGTGAGGGTCGGGTAGCCGGAGGGCATGAGCGCAAGCCTCGTGCCAGCTTCGTGCACTTCGTCACACCCGGCGATCGCCCACCGGGTCGCACGTTCACGGCCCATGACAGCCCTGTCGCGGTGCAATTTGCACCGTTGGTGTACTGCAGCATCGGGCTATTGCACGAAAACGGGGCTAGTCATGCCCCGATTTGTGGCTTGCGGGTAGACCCTAGCCAGCCAAGCCGCGCAAGACCTGGGACCGGCTTCGGCTGACCATCAACGCCCGGCCGTCCTTCAGTTCGGCGCTGAGCTGGCCATTGGCCAGGCGACGAAAGCGCGCCACCGCATCCAGGTTGACGATGCAGCCGCGGTGGATGCGCACCCAGCGCTCGGCGTCCAGCCTCTCCTCCAGCCGCGCCAGGGCCAGATGCAGCAGGTGCTCGGCACCGCCGGCGTGCACGGCGACGTAGTCGCCCACTGCCTCGAAGTGGCTGACCTCGGCCACGGCCACCGGCACGATGGCCGCGCCGCTGCGCACGAACAGGCGTGTCAGCGGGCCGCGCCCGAGCAGCTCGGCCAGTCGCTCCAACGCCGGTGGGCAGGGCTCGCCCAGGGCGGCGCGCACACGCTCCAGCGTGGCATTGAGCCGCTCAGCGCCGAAGGGCTTGAGCAGATAGTCCAGCGCGCCCAGCTCGAAGGCCGTGATGGCGTGTTCAGCGTGGGCCGTCGTGAAGATGACCAGTGGCGGCGTGCCGGACGCCGCCAGGCGGCGCAGCACCTCGGTGCCCAGCAAACCCGGCATCTGGATGTCCAGGAAGACCAGCTCGGGCTTCAGGCGCTGGATCTCGGCCAGCGCCGCCGGGCCGTCGGCCGCTTCGCCCACGCAATGCAGCCAGGGCAGGCCGCGCAGCAGATGGCGCAGGCCGGCACGGGCGACGGGCTCGTCGTCGGCGATCAGGGCGGTGACAGCGGCCGTCATGCCTCGTCCTTCACCGGCAGGCGCAGTTCGACGCGCAGGCCCCGGCCAGGCGCCGTCTGCACCGTCAGAGAAGCGCTGGCGCCGTAGAGCCAACCCAGCCGCTCGCGCAGCCGGCGCAGGCCGGTGCCACCGGCCTCCAGCGCGGCGGGCTCAGCGCCCATGCCGTCATCAGCCGTGGCGATCAACAGGGTCTCGCCTTCGACGCGTGCAGTGACCCGCACCGTCGTCGCCTCGACCCGCGGCGCGGCACCGTGGCGCACCGCGTTTTCCACCAGCGTCTGCAGCGCGAAGCTCGGCAGCAGCTCGTTCAGCGCCGCGTCCTCGAACTCGGTGACAACACGCAGGCGCTCGCCGAAGCGGATGGCCTCGATGTCCAGGTAAAGCTGCACCATCGCCCACTCCTCGCGCAGCGTGACGAACTCACGCGGGTTGTCGAAGCTCGCGCGCAGCAGGGCCGCAAGTTGCTCGGCCGCGCGCGTGGCGCGTTCGGGGTCGAGTGGGATCAGCTGCACCACGGTGTGCAGCGCGTTGAACAGGAAGTGCGGATGCAGCTGGGCGCGCAGGGCCGCCAGCTGGCTGCGCGCCTGCAGCGCCTCCAGCTGGGCGTTGCGGGCCGCGGCGCGCTGGGCGTAGGCGACGCCGGCGATCATCACGTAGAACCACACGCCGGTGACGAGATAGGCCGCGATGCCGGGCCCAACCACCAGGACGACGCGGCCCACCACGAGGCTCTCCACGATGCTGTTGGCCGCGACCCAGGCCACGGCGTACAGCGTCGCACCGAGCGCATGCTTGGCGACGAAGCTCAGCTTCAGCGGATGTGGCCACGGCAGGCGAGCGGTGAAGCGGTGCACGGCGAGCCCAAGCACGGCCGCCGTCGCCATCAGCCGCAGCGAGTAATGCAAGGCCTCGTGAATGCCGGCGCCATGCACGGTCATCATCAGCACCGCGAACAGCGCTGCTACCGGCAGCCAGCCGATCAGCCATTGCACCCAGATCCAGGCTCTGCCCATTCCTGCTCCGCGCCTATCTAACTGCTTTGCGCGACGTGCGCTTGGCGATGATGGTCAGCGTCCCCTCCTCCCAGTTCGCGCCATTGTCATAGGAGCGGTCCTGGCGCATCTTGAAACGCTCCGCCGTGATGTCCATGAAGCGCGTGCGCGTCAGCATCGGCTTGCCCTCGGCGTTCTGACCACTGCCCTCGAGCAGCATTTCACCGCCCTGCCACTGGCCGTTGCTGCTGCCGAAGCGCGCGCGGTAGACGTCCAGGCCGCTGATGAGCCAGCGCTTGGTCTTGGCGTCGAAGATGCGCTGGCTGTAGTTCAGCGACGTCGGGTTGCCCGACGCATCGAAGATGCGCAGCTCGTCATCCAGGCCGTAGCCGTCGAAGGCTTTCCAGGCCTTCCAGCTGCCCACCAGCTTCGGTGCGCCGTGGATCATCGCGGCCAGGCCGCCGACCTTGGGTGCCACCTCCAGCTCCCACTGGCCAACGAGGAAGTCGAACTGCGCGGCTTCGGCCGGCGCAGCGGCGGCTGCGGGCACCGCGCCGCCATGCTGGGCATGGGCAATGCCGGTGAAGGCGAGAGCGAGGGACAGGACAAGAGCTTTCATGACGTCTCCAGGTAAGGGATGGCGCAGCATCGCGACGCGCGCGACGCCTGGCGAGGGCCAAATCGCCGAGTGGCACAACGGTGCCGTCCAACGGTGCGCCGCGCGGCCGGCGGCTTCCTACATTGGTCACCATGGACCCCAACACCTCACTCATCCGCCTGCGCGGCGTCGGCAAGAGCTACCCGGTTGCGGGCGGCGATTTCCAGGCCCTCGCCGCCCTCGACCTCGACATCCACGCCGGCGAGTTTGTCGCCGTGGTCGGCCCTTCGGGCAGTGGCAAGTCGACGCTGCTCAACCTGCTCGCCGGTATCGACCGCGCCGGCTGCGGCGAGCTGAGCGTGGCTGGTCAAGACCTGCGCGCCCTGCCCGAGCGCGCACTGTCCCGCTGGCGCGGCCGCGCCGTCGGCGTCGTCTTCCAGTTCTTCCAGCTGCTGCCCACGCTGACGGCGCTCGAGAACGTCATGCTGCCGATGGACTTCTGCGACCAATGGCCGGCCGCCGAACGACCCGGACGGGCTCGGGCCTTGCTCGAGCGCTTGGGTGTGGCCGACCAGGCGGACAAGTTCCCGTCTGCCCTTTCAGGCGGCCAGCAGCAGCGCGTGGCCCTGGCCCGGGCGCTGGCCAACGCGCCGGCGCTGATCCTGGCCGACGAGCCGACTGGGAACCTCGACTCCGTCAACGCCGAAGCGCTGCTGGCGCTGCTGGCCGAGCTGGCCCGGGAACAAGGCGTCACCATCGTCATGGTCACGCACGAAGCCGCCGCTCTGGGCCAGGTGCAGCGCAGCCTGCGCCTGCGCGACGGCCGCCTCATCGAGGACCGTCGACATGACTAAGGTTTTCAAAACCTGGCGCGACCTCTGGCAACACCGCGCGCGCAGCCTGCTGGTCGTGCTCGCGGTCGCGCTGGGGCTGACTGCCGCCGGCACCATCCTGAATGCGTGGACCCTGGTCGAACGCGCAACCGACCAGGGCTACAGCGCCAGCCTGCCCGTCTCGGCCACGCTGGTGCTGGACCGGGCCGATGCGCAGGCGCTGGCCCTTGGCAAGGCACTGCCCCAGGTCGCCGCTGCACGGCTGCGGCGCAGCGTGATGGCCGCCGTGCAGGCCAATGGCCAGTCGCGCAATGCCGTCGTCATCGCGCTCGACGACTTCCAGCGCGCCGACATCGGGCGGCTGCAGCTCGACACGCCACCCATCGACGGCGGGCTGTGGATCGAGCGCTCCTCGCTGGACTTCTCCGGCGCCAGCGTCGGCGAGCCGGTGGCTTTGCGCGTGGCCGGTACCGAGACACTGCCGGTCGACATCAGGGGCTTGGTGCGCGACGTCAGCCAGGCGCCCGGCTGGATGGAAAACCTCGTCTACCTCTACGGCAGCGAGGCCATGCTGACCCGACTGGGTGCGCCGGCCGGCTTCAACGAACTGCAATTCCGCATGCGCGACGAGCACGCGACGCGTGCCGACGTGCGCGCTGTCGTCGACACCTTGAAGGCCGCGCTGATCGCCGGTGGCTACGTGGTCAAGAGCGTCGACGTGCCCGAACCCGGCCAGCACATCCACGCCGCACAGATGGACTCGCTGCTGATGACCCAGGGCGCCTTCGGCTTGCTGGCCTTGCTGGCCTGCTGCTTCCTGGTCGTCAACCTCGTGGCCGCGATGCTGGCCGGGCAGACGCGCGAGATCGCCGTCATGAAGGTGCTGGGCGGCTCGCCTGGCCAGATCGGCGCGATGGTGCTGGCCCAGGCCGGCGCTCTTGGCCTGCTAGCCTCGGCGATCGCACTGCCCTTGGCGCTGTGGCTGGGGCGGCTCTACGGCGGTCTCAAGGCCGAGCTGCTGAACTTTCCGCTCGACGGCATCGCCACACCGGCGTGGGGCGTCACGATGCAGTTGGCCGTCGGGCTCGCGCTGCCGCTGGCCGCCGCCGCGCTGCCGGTGCGCACGGCCCTGCGCCGCCCCGTGGGCGAGGCGCTGCGCGACATCGGCATCACCCGCGAAGGCCGGCCGCTGAGCCTGCAGCGTGGCGCGCTGGCGGCGCGGCTGGTGCCGCTGCTCGGTGGCTGGGCGCGGCCACTGCTGCTGTCAGTGGGCAATGCCTTCCGCCGCCGCCAGCGCATGCTGCTGACCGTGCTGGCCCTGGCCAGCGGCGGCGCGGTGTACCTGGGCGCGGCCAATCTGCGCAGCGCCGTGCGCGGGTCGGTGGACGATCTCTTCGATGCCCAGCGCTTCCAGCTGCAGGTGCGCGTGGCCGCGCCCTCACCCGCCGGCAAGTTGGAGGCGCTGGCCCTGGACGTGCCCGGCATCACGGCGGCCGAGGCCTGGCGTGGGCTGCGCACCAGCCTCGGCGCCGAGCCGCTGACGCTGCTCGGCGTGCCGTCCGCCGGACGTCTGCTGGCACCGCGGCTGATCGAAGGCCGCTGGCTGGCCGGTGACGGCGAACTCGTCGTCAGCCGCCTGCTGCAGAGGCAGCAACCCTCGCTGATCGTCGGCAGCCACCACCGCATCGCCGAGCGAGACTGGACCGTCGTCGGCCTCGTCGATGCCGGCCCGCAAGCCCTGGCCTACACCTCGCGCGCCACGCTGGACGCGCTGGCCGGCAACGAGCTCGCGACCAGCCTGGTGCTGAAGCTCGATCGCCCGGCCTCGCCCGTCGCCCTGCTCGACGCGGTACAGCAGCTGCGCGCGTCCCTCACCGAGGCCGGCATCGGCGTCGCCGCCAGCCAGTCCCAGGCCGACAACCGCCGCGTCGTCGAGGACCATCTGCTGATGGTTGTGGACTTCCTTGGCGCCATGGGCCTGGTGATGATTGCCGTCGGTGCGATGGGCCTGGCCTCGACGATGGGCCTGGCCGTGCTGGAGCGCCGGCGCGAGATCGGTGTGCTTCGGGCCATCGGTGCACGCGATAGCGCCATCCTGGCAATGGTGCAGGTCGAGGGCCTGACCCTGGTCGTGCTGGCCTGGCTGACGTCGCTGCCCCTGGCCCTGCCCATCAGCGCCCTGCTCGAGGTGGCCTTCGGCCGCATCATGTTCAGCGTGCCATGGCGCTTGCTGCCGAGCCCGGCCACGGCGTTCGGCTGGCTCGGATTGATGGCGCTGATCTCGCTGATTGCCTGCGCGCTGCCCGCACGCCGCGCGTTGCGCATTCCCGCTGCGCAGGCGCTTGCCTACGCCTGAGTCACGGTAAGCCCCAATCGCCATTTGAAGCACTTCTCAAGACAATCGCGGCCTCCCGGCAGGTGGCGATCTCCTTGAGTCACACAACATTACAGAAGTCGTACGAAACGCAAGGTTGGCGCTGCCGGGCGGCCCGCAAGATGCGGCGCATGTTGGCGTTGGCGGTGTTGCCCTGGAGTTGCGCGGCCATGGCGGCCGGGCCTGCTTCGACCTCGTCTGCGCCCGAAGGCAGCGGTGAGCTCAACGTGCTGCACTGGTGGACATCCACCAGCGAACGCGCCGCGGCCAACCACGTCGCCGCACGCATGGCCGAGAACGGCCTGAAGTGGGTGGACGGTGCCGTGGCCGGTGGCGGCGGCGGGCCGGCCATCAAGGTGCTGAACGAGCGCATCCTGCGCCGCATGGCGCCCAAGGTGGCCCAGCTCAACGGCGCGTCCATGAACGAATGGGCCGACATGGGCCTGCTGCTCGAACTCGACGGTGTCGCCGCGAAGCGCAACTGGTCCAAGGTCATGTTCCCGCAGGTCATGGCCCAGGTGACGGTGCGCGGGCACATCGTCGCGGCACCGTTGGGCATCCAGCGCATCAACAACCTCTACTTGAACAAGGCGTTGCTGAAGCGCCATGGCATCGAGCCGCCCAATGACTGGGACGGCCTGGAGCGCGCCGCCGTCAAGCTGCGCGCCGTCGGCGTCACGCCGGTCGCCTTCAGCGACGAGCCCTGGCAGGTGGCCACCATCTTCGAGGCCATGCTGCTCAGCGAGGCCGGCCCGGCGCTGTACCGCCGCATGCTGGAGCAACGCGACCTCAGCGCTTTCGACGACCCGGCGCTGGAGCGCGCCCTCAAGCGCCTGCGCAACTGGCGCAACCTCGCTCTGCCAGCCAGCGGGGTGGCGCCCGGCGAGCGCCCTTGGACCGACGTCGTTGCCGACTTCGCCAATGAGCGCGCGGCCATGATGATCATGGGCGACTGGGCTCGCGGCGAGTTGGGCGCCATGGGGCTGGAAGGTGAGCGCGACTTCAGCTGCAAGGCCGTGCCCGGCACCGCCCAGGCCCATCTCTACAGCATCGACACCCTGGCCATGCTGGCCGGCAATGGCGGCAGCCAGGCCGACCAGGAAAAGATGGCCGAGCTGCTCGGCAGCGCCACGCTGCAACTGGGCTACAACCGCATCAAGGGCTCCATCCCCGTGCGCCGCGACGTGCCGGTGGACGAGCTGGACCCCTGCGCGCAAGCCTCCTTCCATCTCTTCGCCAACCCCAACACGCCGCGCGTGCCGAGCCTCGTGCACCGCATGGCCTTTGGCGAGGTCGGCAAGAACGCCATCATCGAAACCGTCCACCGCTTTGCGCTGGACCCGAGCCAGACGCCCGCCGCCGCACAGCGCAAGCTGCAGGGCCTGCTGCGCGCACTCGCTCCGAAGACGAAAGCCTCCCCATGACCCCGCGCAAGATCCTGATCGTCGACGACGATCAAAAAATCCGCAGCCTGTTGAAGACCTATCTCGAGAAAAACCAGTACGAGGTGCTGCTGGCCCACGATGGCGCCAGCTTCATGGCCGAGTTCGAACGCCACCGCGACGAGATCAGCCTGTGCATCCTGGACGTGATGCTGCCCGACACCGAGGGCTTCACGCTGTGCCAGTCGGTGCGCCGCCGCTCCGAGGTGCCCGTCATCATGCTGACCGCCAGCGCCGACGAAACCGACCGTATCGTCGGCCTGGAGCTGGGCGCCGACGACTACCTCGGCAAGCCCTTCAACCCGCGCGAGCTGCTGGCGCGCATCAAGGCCATCACGCGCCGCACCGGCCAGGAGAAGGCCAAGGAGCCGCGCTACTACGCCTTCAACGGCTTCACGCTGGACCTGCTGGAGCGCAGCCTCATCGACCCCGACGGCACAGCCACCGCGCTGTCGGGCATGGACTTCCAGCTGCTCAAGCTCCTCGTCGAGCACCCCGGCGAAGTGCTGGACCGCAGCCGCCTGGCCGAGGTCACGCGCGGCCGCGACCTGGGGCCGCTGGACCGGTCGCTGGACGTGCAGGTCAGCCGCCTGCGCCAGCGCCTGCAGGACGATGGCAAGCAGCCGGCGCTGATCAAGACCGTGCGCGGCTCGGGCTACGTTTTCTCAACGACGGTGACACCGCGGCATGCCCTCGGAGGCTGAGGACGCCGGCCCACCCGTACCAGCGCGAAGCTGGTGGCATCGCGCCAGCAGCTTTCTCTTCGACAGCCTGCAGGGGCGCTTCGTGCTCGCCATGCTGGGCGGCCTGGCTCTTGTGCAGTTGGTCGTCAACCTGCTCTGGTACAGCCAGATCGAGCAGCGGGTGCGGCGCCAGACCGAGCTGGCCGCGCATCACGTCGCCAGCGGTGCAATAGGTGCCGTACGTGCGCTGCGTGAGCTGCCGGCGGCCTATCGCCCCCTGCTCATCGAACAGTTGCGCACGATGGGCGGCACACGCTTCCTCGTCTTCTTCAACGGCGCCGCGGTCAGTGTTGAGCCCCTTCCCAGCCAGCCGATGGCGCACATGTTGGAGCAACAGGTCACACAGGAACTGACCGCCCAGTTGCCCAAGGGCACGCCGCTGCGCGTGGCGCTGGCCTCGCCCATCGGCCTGGCCGTGTCGCCCAGCGGCGCGCTGCTGAGCGACTTGCCGGAGAGCTGGGTCGAGCCCTCGTTGATTGCCGCCGAGCGGCCCGCGCCCTTTCTCGTCATCCAGGCCGAGACCGAGCCGGGCGTGTGGCTCTACCTCAGCAGCACCCTGCCCGATCCCTACTTCCTGGAGCAGCTGGAGTTCTTCACCTGGCAACGCTTGACGCCGCAACTGCTGGCCCTGGGCCTGGCCGTGCTGCTGACGCTGATCGCCGTGCGCGCCATCACGCGGCCGCTGGCAGGCCTGAGCCAGGCGGCCGCGCGCGTGGGCCGGCGCGTGGCGCCCAAGCCATTGCGTGTCAGCGGCACGCAGGAGGTGCGCCAAGCCATCGAGGCCTTCAACGACATGCAGGAGCGCATCCGCCGCTACATCGGCGACCGCGAGCGGCTGTTCGCGTCCATCTCGCACGACCTGCGCACGCCGATCACGCGGCTGCGCCTGCGCAGCGAGTTGCTGGACGACACCGCCGTGCAGGACGAGTTCCATGAGGACCTCGACGAGCTGGACATGATGGTGAAAACGGCGCTGCAGATCGTCAAGGACACCGACATCCACGAGAACCGCGCGCCGCTGCGCATCGACCTCGTGCTGCAGAAGATGGTGCGCGACGCGCGCATGGGCGGGCACAAGATCGAGCTGCAGAACGAGGCGCTGACGGTATTCGGCAAGCCGCTGGCGCTCAAGCGAGCCATCGGCAATTTGCTGGACAACGCGATGTTCTACGGCGAAAGCCAGCAGCAACCGGTGGAGGTCAGCGTGTGCAGCGACGAGGACGGCCTCGTGCTCGTGACCGTGCGCGACCATGGCCCCGGTGTGCCGGAGAGCGCGCTGGCGCGGCTGGGCCAGCCCTACACGCGGCTGGAGCATGGCGCCGCGATGCGCAAGGAGGGCTTGGGCTTGGGCCTGTCCATCGTGCGCGAGATCGTGGCGGACCATGGCGGCACGGTCGGGTTTCGTAATCACCCGGCCGGCGGATTTGAAGTCCGGGTAGCCCTACCTGCAGGCTGAGCAATGGCGCCTCCCAAACACATCGCCATCGTCGGCGGCGGCACGGCCGGCTGGATGACGGCCAACCTGCTGCGGCACCGCTGGGCGCGGCTCGGCGTTGACGTCACGCTGATCGAGTCGGCCGACATTGGCACCATCGGCGTCGGCGAGGGTTCGACGCCCTTTTTGCGCCACTTCTTCCGCACGCTGGGCATTGAAGAACGCGACTGGATGCCGGCCTGTGACGCGACCTTCAAGAGCAGCATCCGCTTCCCCGGCTGGAGCACCGTTGCGGGCTACGAGAGCTACGTTCATCCTTTCTTCAGTGAAGCGGACCGTGAGCTGGGCAATCTCTTCTTCACCAACGCCTGTCTGCGTCGGCGTGGCCAGGCGGCCGATGCCAACCCGCGGGACTTCTTTCTCGCCGCAGAGTTGGCCCGGCAGCGAAGAGCGCCGCTCGGCACGGATTACGCCTATCACTTCGACGCTGGCAAGCTCGGCGCCTTCCTGCGCACGCACGCGGTGGGCCTCGGTGTGCGCCACATCGTCGACACGGTGGCGCGCGTGGAACTGCGCGAGAACGGCGACATCGCGGCTGTGCACATGAAGAGCGGCGCGCGCGTCGATGCGGACCTCTTTGTTGATTGCAGCGGCTTCAAAGGCCTGCTGATCACCGAGACGCTCGGCGAGCCTTTCCTCCCCTATCGCGACAACCTCTTCAACGACCGCGCCATCGCCATCCCGACGCCGCTGGTCGATGGCGAAGACACCCCCTGCGAAACCGTCTCGACCGCCCTGCGCCACGGCTGGGCCTGGCAGATCCCGCTGACGACGCGCTATGGCAATGGCTATGTCTACAGCTCTGACTTCGTCAGCGATGACGAGGCCGAGCGCGAGTTGCGCGAGGTCCTCGGCGCCGCGGCCGAAGGCGCCACCGCGCGACGCCTGCGCATGCGCGTGGGCTGCGTGAAGCAGCACTGGCGCCAGAACTGCGTCGCCATCGGCCTGGCCCAGGGCTTCATCGAACCGCTGGAAGCGACGGCGCTGATGCTGATCCAGCTCAGCGTGGAGCAGTTCATCGCCGCAATGGAAAGCGGTGACTTCGAGCGCCGCCACCAGGAGGCCTTCAACCGCCGCGTCAGCGAGATGTTCGAGGGCGTGCGCGACTACGTCGTCGCCCACTACCAGCTCAACACGCGGCGCGACACCGACTACTGGCAGGCCAACCGCGCCAACCGCAACATCTCCGATCGGCTCGCCAGCCTGCTCGATGTGTGGGACCGCGGCGGCGACTTCGAGGCCGAGCTGGAGCGCCACGGCGCGAAGCTGATGTATCTGCGCCCGTCCTGGTACTGCCTGTTCGCCGGCATGGGCCGCTTCCCAGCTGAGCTGCGCGCGGCGCCTCAGGCCATCACGGCCGCGGTCGCAAGACAAAGCCTGGCCAACATGGCTCGGGCGTTCCGCTCACACCATCGCTGCTTGATGGGCGAATGAGCCATCCTGCACCAACTTGCCGTGTCAGTCGCGTCGAGGTCACCTCCACTCGCCAACTCCGGTGTTGACCGACGCCCGCTCCAGGCTGGTTGCAGTCTTTCGCCGCGGCGCCCAGGTTGGCCGCTCAGCTCCCGAGCTTCCTTTCAAGCGACCGACCGGGACGCTCTGAAGCGGGTGGTCACGGCACCCTGAGCCGCCGCCTCATGAAGAACTTTCCGGAGTTCGTCTCGCTGAACATGAGAATTTACGAGGTGGGCTTCGCTCGAGCATTTCGGTGCACCCTTCCCAAGGACGTCGGTACGCTCTGCGGCCAGAACGTTGCGTTTGTCGTCAGCCAGACCTTCGTCCACGTGCAGCACGCCGGCTCGGGCTCGCCGTCCAGACTCGTCAAGACGATTGCTGCCGCGCCCGCAAGCACCGGATGTCGAGGGTCGGATCAACTCTGGCGATACCTGGTTCCAGCTAGACGCGATGCTAGAGTGCGCCGCCCCGTCTCTCCCGCCCGCCGGACAGTGTCCGCTTCGATACCCAAGCCTTCCACGCCGCCGAAGAGCCATCGTCACAAGTTGCCCACGCTCGCTGACGTCGCGCGAGAAGCGGGGGTTTCTGAAGCGGCGGCGTCCTCCGCGCTCAGCGGTGCGAACGGTTCGAAGCGCGTATCGATCGAGACGCGTGAGCGGGTCCTTGCGGTGGCGGCGCGCTTGAGCTACCGGCCGAACGCGACCGCGCGTGCGCTGACGTTTCAACGCACCAATGCCATTGGCTTCGTCGCCAACATCGCCAATGAGGAACCCAACCTCTACCTCCTGGAAGTGTTCAACGGCGTCGTGCGGGGCGCGACGGAGGCGCACCAGACCACATCCATCTTTCCGCTCAGTGGCTGGGAAGAAGCACCGAAACGCATCCCGGCCTTGTGCGACGGACGCGTCGACGGACTCGTCGTGCTGGCACCCTACCTGGAAGATGACAGCACGACCTGGCTCCCACCGCATACGCCCATGGTCACGATCCATGCCGGCAGGCTGTTGCGGGCGCAGGTGAACGTCGAGGCGGACGATGAAACGGGCGGCTATGCCATCGCGCGCCACATGCTCGGGCTTGGATATCGCCGCATCCTCTGCGTGGGGGGACCGGTGCGCGCCAAGGGCGCGGACCGCCGTGTCGAGGGCTTCCTGCGCGCCCATGCCGAAGCCGGGGTCGAAGTTGCTTCCGACCATGTGATCCGCACGTGGTTCACCGGCGAAGGGGGCAGGCAGGCCATGCAGGAATGGCTGCAACGCCGCCGCTGCCAGCCGTTGCCCGAGGCCGTCTGCTGTGGCAGCGACGACATCGCCTTCGGCTGCATCGAGGCATTGGAGGGCGTCGGGCTGAGCGTTCCTCGGGACATCTCGATTGCAGGCTTCGATGACACCTTGCTGGCCCGCTCACTGCACATGACGACGGTGCGCCAGCCCCCGCTTGAGATGGGGCGCCGCGCGGTCGAGGTCCTGATGCAGTTGATCGAAGCGCAGCGCCGAGGGGAAGCCTACGCCGGCCCAAGCGACATCGTTCTGCCCATCGAAATCGTTCACGGCCGAAGCTTGCCAGGTCCTCGAAGCACGCAGCTGATCGTCCCTTGACACGGGGAAGTCGCTAGGTTTTTCCCTAGTTAGTTCGGCCACCGAACGAACTAAGATTGCTTGCGCAGCACGACCGCAACTATTTTGGTCAATTGATTAACCGCCCCATCAAATTGATTAAACGGTGAATCAAGGCGCGAGGTTGGAGGAGTCATGTGCCGCAGGGCGAATCCATTCATTTCTCCCGCGGACCTCGCTGCTGACGATGACCCTGCTTTGCCCGTGGGGTCGATCGATGAGTCCGCAAACCACCATGTGCACAGCCGCCACAACCGAATTGAAGGTTCTCACTTAGCCATGCGCCTCGCCAGACTGCTTCAACACACCGCTCTTTGCTGCGCAGCCATCACGTGTGCCGCCGCTCCGGCCGCCGGACTGGCACCAGGCGCCAACCCCGTGCTGCGCGACCGCTTCACCGCCGACCCCGCCCCGCTGGTGGTGGGCGACACGGCCTACCTCTACGTGGGTCGCGACGAGGCCAAGGGCAACGACTTCTTCCTGATGAAGGAGTGGCTGGCCTACTCGTCCAAGGACCTGCGCCAGTGGACCGCCCACGGCACCATCATGAAGCCCACCGATTTCAAGTGGGCGGTGAGCGATGCCTGGGCCGCGCAGGTGGTGYAGCGCAATGGCCGCTTCTACTTTTACGCCACCGTGCAGCACAACGACACGCAGCCGGGCAAGGCCATCGGCGTGGCGGTGGCCGACAACCCGCTGGGCCCGTTCAAGGATGCACGCGGCACGGCGTTGATCACGGATGCGTCCACGCCCAGCCCCTACGGCTGGAGTGACATCGACCCCACCGTCTTCATCGACGACGACGGCACCGCCTGGCTGGCCTGGGGCAACCCGGTGCTCTACCTGGCCAAGCTCAAGGCCAACATGACCGAGCTGGACGGCCCCATCGAGAAGATCTCGGTGCCCAACTACACCGAGGGGCCGTGGCTGTCCAAGCGCAAGGGCACGTACTACCTGACCTACGCATCCATGGCGCAGCAGGGTCTCTTTGAGCATCTGTCTTATGCCACCGCGCCGAGCCCACGCGGCCCTTGGACCTACCAGGGCCTGCTGACCGGCGCCGTGCCCAACAGCTTCACCATCCATGCCGGCGTCATCGACGACTTCAAGGGCCAGTCCTATCTCGTTTATCACAATGCCGGGCTGACCCTGAACGGCGAGACCGGCGCCACCTCCCGCCGCTCGGTCGCGATGGAGTACCTCTACTACGACGCCGACGGCCGCATGTGGCCGATCACGCAGACGGAAGCCGGCATCAGCAAGCCGCCCCAGCCGCCCAAGGGCAAGGTGCCGGCGCTGGCGGACCCGGGCCGCTCCGACCCGCGCGTGGCCGTCCAGCAGTTCGCCCAGGGCTATCCCGAAACCTGGCCTGGCAGCCCGGCGCTGGCCTCCGTCACCCGGCCTTTCGAGCAGACACCCGAGCCCATCGGCTTCAACCGCGACGGCGGCGCCAGCCGCCTGGTGCAGACCTTCGTGCCGCGCGCCGACATCCCGCTGGGCCGGCTCAGCCTGTACGCCGGTGACGGCCACGGCACGGACACCACGCGCAGCTTGCGCCTGTCGCTGCGTGACGTGGAGGCGGGCACGGAACTGCTCGGCACCGGCGAGGGCCTGGCCATCGCCTACCGGCCGCAAGGCGCCGGGCTCCTGAGCTTCGACTTCAGCGCCCATCCGCCGATCGTGCTGAAGTCCGGTCGCCGCTACGCGCTGGCGCTGCAGGGCGAGAAGGACGCGCTGACGATCAATCTGCGCGCCAGCCGCAGCGACGTCTATGCCGACGGCGAGGCCAGCCTGGACGACCGGCCGCTGAAGGACCGGGAGAGCGGCCGCCCTGCGGACTTCGCGTTCGCGCTGTATGCGCGGTCGGCGCACTGAAACGGCCTCAGGCCGGGCGGCAAATCAACTTGACCGACGCGACTCGAAAAGATTGATCCGGACAAACCATGGACAAACACGCTGACAAGCTGAGCCGCCCTTGCGCCGTCTCTCTCACCCGCTTCATGAACCGCCCGATCTTTTCGCTCGTGATGGCCCTCGTGCTCTGCGTCGCGTCTCAGGCCGTTCCGGCGGCGCAGGCAGCTCCTGCCCACAACCCGCTGATCTGGGCCGACGTTCCGGACATCGCCATCATCCGCGTAGGCAAGACCTACTACATGAGCAGCACGACGATGCACATGAGCCCGGGCCTGCCGATCATGAAGTCGACGGACTTGGTCAACTGGCGCATGGCTTCCTACGCCTATGAAACGCTGGCCGACAACGAAGCCCTCCGCCTCGACAACGGCAAGGACGCCTACGCGGCCGGCTCCTGGGCCCCCAGCCTGCGTTACCACGACGGCGTGTTCTATGCCTCGACCTTTTCGTACACCAGCGGACGCACCCACATCTACACCACGCGCGATCCAGAGCGCGGCCCGTGGAAGGAGACGAGTTTCGAGCCCGTGCTGCATGACCACAGCCTGTTCTTCGACGATGACGGTCGCGTCTACATGGTTTACGGCGGCGGGCGCATCACGCTCGTCGAGCTGAAATCCGATCTCTCCGGCATCAAGCCCGGCGGCGTGAACAAGGTGCTCATCGAGAACGTCAACACCGTCTTCGGCACCGACCTGGGCGGGCTCAATGGCGAGGGTTCGCATCTTTCCAAGATCAACGGCCGCTACTACCTGTTCAACATCGCCTCGCCCGCAAGCCGCTGGGCGCCCACCGTCATCGTCCACCGCGCCGACAGCATCGACGGGCCCTACGAGGGTCGCATCGTGCTCGATGACCGTGGTATCGCCCAGGGCGGCCTCATCGACACGCCCGACGGCAAGTGGTACGCCTATCTCTTCAAGGGCAACGGCGCCGTCGGTCGCATTCCCTACCTCGTGCCCGTGACCTGGAAGGACGGCTGGCCCGTACTCGGCGAAAACGGCAAGGTGCCCATGACGCTCGACATCCCGGCCGGCGCACAGGGCGTCTCCGGCGCCTCCGGCATCGTCGCCTCCGACGAATTCAACCGCCAGCCCGGCGACCCTGCCCTGCCCCTGGCCTGGCAATGGAATCACAACCCGAGGCCCAATGACTGGTCGCTCACCAAGCGCCCGGGCCATCTGAGCCTCGTCACCAGCCGGGTCGTTGCCACGTTGCCGGAGGCCACGAACACCCTCACCCAGCGCACCTTTGGCCCTGCCAGTTCCGCCACGACAAGCATCGATGTGAGCGGCATGAAAGACGGCGATGTGGCCGGCCTCACGGTCTTCCAGAAACAGTACGGTTTTGTCGGCGTCAAGATGACCGGTGGCGTCAGATCGCTCGTCATGGTGAGCGCTGATTCCGACAAGCCCGAGGAGATCGCCTCCATTCCCCTCGCTGGCAAAACCGTTCACCTCAAGGTCGAAAGCGAATTTGAGCCCGCGCCCGAGGTCGCTCGCTTCTCCTACAGCCTCGACGGCAAATCCTGGACTGCCATCGGACGTCCCTCGCGCCTGACCTATTCCTACCCAAAGCACTTCATGGGTTATCGCTACGGGCTCTTCTTTTATTCGACCAAGACCGCCGGCGGCCGTGTGGACTTTGACTACTACCGCATCGGACCAACCGGCGACTCCCGCTGATCTTCGCCGTGCGCCTCACCCACAACACATCGGAGTTGTCGGGATGTAAGCCCATGTACTGAGCTGCGTCCTTCCATAACGCTCGAGTCCGGAGGAGACAACCGGCCGAGCACTTTCAAACTTGAAAGGTAGAACATGAGAACCTTGATACCAGCACTGCTGCTTGCCTTTGGAGCAAGCGCATGCAGCCTCGCGCAGGCGCAAAGCTGCGGCAGCGGCGGCGGCGCCACCGTCTGCCTCACAGCCAGCGGCACGGCCAACAACAACCAGCTCAGTTGGACCGTCAGCGGCACCGTCACGTCGTTGGAGGTCTACCGCGACATCGACGCCGACCCTGCGGGCYGCACCCGCATCGCCGTGCCGGGCAGCAGCGCCCGGAGCTACGCCGACGGCTCGGCCAACACCGGCACGCCGTACTGGTACTGGGTCAAGTTCACGACCAGCGCCGGCAGCTACAACTCCGGCTCGGCCAGCGCCACACGCGGCAGCAGCTGCGCGCCGACAGCCATCACGCCCTACATCAGCACCAACGGCTCCTGGACGCAGACCTCGTCGGCCACCGTCACCGCAGGCAACTCGGCCATCCTCGGCCCGCAGCCGGTGACCGGCGGCTCGTGGGGCTGGAGCGGCTGCGGCACGTCGGGCTCGGCACGCCAGCAGACCATCACGCCCGCTGCCAGCTGCACGGCCACCGCCACCTACACCAACACCTGCGGCGCCAAGACCACCCAGGCGTTCGTGATCACCGTGCCCGGCGCGCAGACCCAAGTCTTTCCGAATCCCGGTATCAACCTGGGAAACACCCTCGAAGCATTCTGGCCAGGAGCGGCGGCGCCCACCAAGGCACTGATCGACTCCATCAGGGATAGGGGGTTCAAGACCCTGCGCATACCCGTTGCGTGGGATTTTCATTCCACCAACGGAACGATCGATCCCGCGTTCATGGCCCAGGTCAAGCAGACGGTCGACTGGGCCCTCGCCGACGGCCTGTACGTCATCATCAACGACCACTATGACCTTGGCTGGTTCGAACGCAACGGCTTCAATTCCTACGACCCTGCGATCAATGCCAAGTTGATCAACATGTGGACCCAGGTTGCGAATACTTTCAAATGGTATGACAGCGACAAATTGGCCTTCGCTGTCGCCAACGAACCTGACGCGCCAACCCAGGCCAAGACCGATGTGCTCTACAAATACCAGCAGAATTGGATTACCGCGATGCGCGCCAACGGCGGCGGCAATGCCGTTCGCTGGCTGATCGTCCAAGGGCCGAACACCAATATCGATAACACGATTAACTATGGAAAGAATCTACCTTCGGATCCGGCGAATAAGCGGATGGTCGAAGTGCACTTTTATGATCCCTTCGACTTCACCTTGATGGAAACAGATGAGTCGTGGGGGACTTGGAGTGCCTTCTGGGGAAGTTATAACGTGAGCAATCAGTTTACGAATCGCAATGTCAAGGGGGGATATAACGAAAGCTCCATTGATGCTCAGCTCGCCAAGATGAAGTATTTCACGGACCGGGGTATCCCCGTGCTGATCGGCGAATATCGCGCGGGGGTAAAGCCGGCGAGCCTCGGCCTGACCGGCTCATACAAGGACCAGAACTACCGGGCAGCCACGCACTGGAACAAGTACGTGCAGAACAAGATCGCCAGCCTTGGGTTCAGTGGCACGGGCTGGGTAACCCAACACGACATTTTCCACGAGACGACCGGTGAAGTCCTGGACTGGAACCTGCTTGGCTCCATGCTTGGCACTTCCGATATTGCTCCGATTCCGGGTCTGTAATTCCCTGGGAGTTTGTCCGAAGGTCCGCCGCATGGCGGACCTTCTTTTGAATTCCTTGGCCGATTCCGGACGTATCTACGACAGCGGGAACGGCCGCGGTTTCCTCTACAGCAACTGAGCCAATGGTTCGGCGGCCTGGCGTCCAGCTTCTGGCGCCGGGCCTGCCGCCCTCTCTTCCCAAGTCCTCCGAAATCCTCCAATGAACACATCCCTGTCCCTGCCCCGAAGCGTTATCAGCCTCGCGGCGACGCTCCTTTCACTTGGCCTGTGCACCGCGACCCCTGCGGCCACTCCCGCCGCTCGCGTGGTGACGCTGGACCGCGCTGCTGCGACCCAGCCCATGGACCGCTTCTTCGATCTCTCGGTCGGCGCGGACTACCCGGGCACCACCGGCCGCCCCGAAAACCTCGCCCAGCTCAAGACGGCGGCGGACGAGCTGGGCTTTCGCTATGTGCGCTTCCACGACATCTTTCACGACGTCTACGGCACGGTGAAGAAGGACGGCGACAAGCTGGTGTTCGACTGGACCGGCATCGACAAGCTGTACGACGGCATGCTGGCCAGTGGCGTCAAGCCCTTCATCGAGCTGGGCTTCACACCCGCCGTGATGAAGACCTCCGACCTGAAGATCTTCTACTGGAAGGGCAACACCTCGCACCCGCAACCGGGGCCCTGGGCCGAGCTGATCGACGCGTTCGCGCGCCACCTCATCCAGCGCTATGGCATCGAAGAGGTGCGCAAGTGGCCGTTCGAAGTGTGGAACGAGCCCAACCTCGACGGCTTCTGGGAAAAGGCCGACCAGAAGGCCTATTTCGAGCTGTACGCCAACACCGCGCGCACGCTCAAGAAGGTGGACGCCCAACTGAAGGTGGGCGGCCCCGCGACGGCCGGCGCTTTCTGGGTGCCCGAGTTGCTGGCTTATGCCAAGCAGGAAGGCGTGCCGGTCGACTTCGTCACCACCCATACCTACGGCGTCACGGAAGGCTACCTCGACGAGTTCGGCAAGTCGGACCGCATCCTGGACCCTAACCCCGACGCCATCGTCGGCGACGTGCGCCGCAATCGCAAAGAGATCGAAGCCTCGCCGTTCCCCGGCATTCCGCTGTACCTCACCGAGTGGAGCACCAGCTACAACCCGTACGACAAGGTGCACGACAGCTACATCAGCGCGCCGTGGATCCTGACCAAGCTGCGCGCCACGCGAGGCTATGCGCAGGCGATGAGCTACTGGACCTACAGCGACCTGTTCGAGGAGCCGGGCCCGCCGCCCCGCGCCTTCCATGGCGGCTTCGGCTTGATGACACGCGATGGCCTGCGCAAGACGACATGGTTCGCCTACAAGTACCTCAACGCGCTGCGCGGCAATGAGATCCCGAGCACGGACGACAAGGTGCTGGCTGCGGTCGATGGCGACAAGACCGCCATCGTGGCATGGGACTGGCAGCATCCTGATCAAAAGAGCACCGCTAACGGCGTGTTCTTCGCCAAGCCGGTGCCCAACGGCCCGGCGCCAGCGCTCAAGCTCGCGCTGCGAAACCTGAAGCCGGGCGCCTATCGGCTCGAGCTGCGTCGCGCCGGCTACAAGGCCAACGACGCCTACACCGCTTACCTTGAGATGGGTTCGCCCACAAACCTCGATGCGGCGCAGCTTGCCAAGCTGCAGTCACTGACCCGCGACCTTCCCGAAATAAAGCGCACCGTCAACATCGGCAAGGACGGCCTGCTGAACTTCACCGTGCCCATGCGCAGCAACGACATCACCTTGCTGACGCTGGACCGGGTCAAGCGCTGAAACGCAGTGCTGCTTGCATCACGATACGCCCCCTAACCGCCGTCTTTCCAGCCACTCTCCCAGGCGTATCGGCGCAAAAGACCCAGACGCTGGCAACCGGACCAGTGCAGCTCGGCTGTGCTGGTCTCCGCATACCAACCGCCCGCGAGTGACGGCTCCTGGCCGAGACCTAACCTCCGTGGCCATCATCTCGACCGGCAGCAACCGCTGCAAAGGCGACCGGCGGCTTCAAGCTCGAAGCGGCCGAGGCTTCAATAGAACCAGCGCAGCGGTGCGAGCACGGTCTGAGGGAACAGGACCATCACGAACATCACCGCGAACTGGGCGGCCATGAAGGGCAGGACCCCGCGCGTGACCTCGTCCATCTTCATGCGGCCAACGCCGGCCACCACGTTGAGTACGGTGCCGACCGGCGGCGTGATCAGGCCGATGGAGTTGTTGACGATGAAGAGCACGCCGAAGTAGACCGGGTCGATGCCGGCCGCCTTGATCAGCGGCATCAGCACCGGCGTCAGGATCAGAATGGTGGGCGTCATGTCCATGGCCGTGCCCACGAGCATCACGAGCACCATGATGGCGGTCAGGAGCAGCGTCTGGTTGTCCAGCAGCGGACGAAGCAGGTCCACCATCTGCACCGGCAAATTGGCCACCGTGACCAGCCATGCAGACACCATGGCCGATGCCACCAGGAACATGACCACCGCCGTGGTGCGCGCGGCCGTGATGAAGATGCGCGTCAGTGCCTGCAGCTTCAGCTCGCGGTACAGCACGGTGCTGACGAACAGCGCGTAGACGGCGGCCACGACCGCTGCTTCGGTGGGCGTGAACACACCCATCCTCAGCCCCACCAAGATGAAGACCGGCAGCATGAGCGCCCACACCGACTCGCGTGCCGCGGCCCAGACTTCGGCGCGCGTCTTGCGTTGAGGCAGGGCCAGCATTTCCTTGCGGCCGACCCACCACCAGGTCAGTGCCAGGCCGATGCCGATCATGATGCCGGGGACGATGCCGGCGATGAACAGCTTGCTGATCGACACGTTGGCGGCGACGCCGAAGATGACAAAGCCGATGCTGGGCGGAATGATGGGCCCGATGACACCCGCCGCCGCGATCAGCCCGCCGGACACTTCCCGCTTGTGCCCGGCCTTGATCATCATCGGCAGCAGCAGCGCCGTCAGCGCGGCGGCATCCGCCACCGCGGAACCCGACAGCGCCGACAGCAGGCAGGCCGCGAGGATGACGACATAACCCAGGCCGCCCTTCACGTGACCGACGAGGGCCAGCGCGAAGTTGACGATGCGCTGCGACAGCCCGCCGACGTTCATGATCTCGCCGGCCAGCATGAAGAACGGCACCGCCAGCAGCGGGAAACTGTCGGCACCGTTGATGAAGTTCTGCGCCAGGATCTGCGCGTCGAACAGGTCCAGATGCCACATCAACGCGACGCCGCTGGCCAGCAGGGCATAGGCGATGGGGATGCCCAGCGCCATGGCGCCAAGCAGGCTGCCGAGGAAGATGAGGACCGTCATCGACGTGGGCGACCGGGCGTGTCGCTGGCGCCGTGAGCAGGTGCCTGACCAGGCTGTGGTTCGCTGCGCGCCAACTCGGCCTGCAGGGCTTCGAGTTCGGCCTGCTCTTCGGACTCCGTGACCATCACGAGGTCGCTCTCCTCGAGTTTGCCGGTCAGCAGCCGCGCGAGCTGCAACAGCAGCAGCGCGCCGGCGCAGACGGAGAAGACCACGCCCGGCGCATAGAAGATGGCCATGGATGCGCCGGTCACCGGCGCTGCCACGTCCAGGTTGATGCGCGCCTGCTCCCAACTGCCCTGAAGGAACAGCCAGGTCAGGTACAGCATCAGAATGTGGCCCAGCACCATGCAGGCCTTCTTGCCAGCCACCGGCAGGCGCGACACGAGCATGTCGGTGCCCAGGTGTGCACCGTCCTTCATCGCCACCACGGCGCCCATGAAGCACAGCCAGACGAAAAGCCAGCGCGAGACTTCTTCGCTGACGGCGATGCCGGAGTTGAAGGCATAGCGCAGCACGACATTGCCGAACACCAGCACCACCATCACGGCGAGTGCAGCGGCGACAGCCAAGTCGATGGCGCGGCACAGCCGCTGGATGGCGGCGTCGATCAAGGCGCCTTCCCCGCGAGACGCCCGGCTGTCACAGCCGCGCCCCTTGCAGCAGGCCGCGTTCAGCCAGGTTGCCGATGAGGGCGCGCAGGCCGAAGCGCCAGGGCGGCGCCGTCTCGCAATGCGTCACGCGGTTCTGCAGACCGCCCAGCCAGTGGCTGTGGATGGTGACCACGTCGCCCAGCTTGTGGGTGAAGCCGCTGCCAGGCTCGTCACGGTCTTCGGTGGGCGCGAACAGCGTGCCCAGAAACAGCATGAAGCCGTCAGGGTATTGGTGGCTGGCCATCGTCTGGGCCACCAGGTCGACCGGGTCGCGGCTGATCTTCGCCATGGTGTTGATGCCGCGCAGCGTGAAGCCGTCATCCCCGCTGACGTGAAGGTGCACGGTCTCGCGCCGCACGTCGTCCAGGCCGAACGGACCATCGAACAGGCGGATGAAGGGGCCGATGGCACAGGAGGCGTTGTTGTCCTTGGCCTTGCCGAGCAGCAGCGCGCTGCGACCTTCGATGTCGCGCAGGTTCACGTCGTTGCCCAGCGCCGCGCCGACGATGACGCCCCGGCTGTTGACAGCCAGCACGACCTCGGGCTCCGGGTTGTTCCAGGCGGAATCAGCGCGGATGCCGATGTCCTGGCCATGCCCCACAGCCGCGAGCACCGGCGCCTTGGTGAAGACCTCGGCATCCGGCCCGATGCCGACCTCCAGGTACTGCGACCACAGGTTCTTCTGCTGCAGCAGCGTCTTCAGCGCCTGCGCCTGGGGCGACCCGGGGCGGATGTCGGCCAGGCTGTCGCCGATCAGCGCCAGGACCTGGCTGCGCAGCGCCTGGGCACGACTGGCGTCGCCGCGCGCCTGCTCCTCGATCACACGCTCGATCAAGCTCGAGGCAAAGGTCACTCCGGCGGCCTTCACCACCTGCAGGTCGCACGGCGCCAGCAGCCACGGCAAGGCGGCGTCGCGGCCTTCGGCCTTGCTGTTGTCCAGCAGTGCGTCGATGGTGCACAGCAACTCGCCGGCCACCGAGCGCACGGCCGAAGCCGGGTCGTCGGTCTCGAGCAAGGTGCTCATGGTGGCGAAGTGCCGGCTGACGTCGAACACGCCCTCCGGGCGCAGCACCACCACGGCCGGACCACCGGGCGTGCCAGCGCGCCAGACACGGCCCACCAGCGTGCCGGCCAGGCCGTCTTGCGGCAGCAGGGGGTGCACGCCCTCGGCGCGCGCAGGCAGGGCGGTCGTTGTCGCGGTCATTCAGGCTTCTCGGATGTTGTGAAAGGTGGGACGCGGAGCGCGTGGCGATGTCGGCAGGCCGTCGCGAACAAGGGTGGACGCCAGGCGGGCGGTTGCGCCGCCATGCGAAACAAACTACTTGGCGGCTGCCGTGCCGCTGCGCACCTTGGCCAGTTCGGCATTCAACTCCGCCGTCGTGTCCTCGCCGAACTCCTTGCTGAACTTGGCCAGCACCGGCTGCAGCTTGCTGCGCATCTTGGCCTGCTCGGCCGCCGGCAGGTCGGTGATCTGCATGCCGGCCTTCTTGAGCTCGGCCAGGGCCGTCTCGGAGAACGCGCGGATGGTCTTGCGCTCGTACAGCGTGGCTTCGCGTGCGGCGTCCTGCACGATCTTTCGTTCGTCCGCCGAGAGGCCGTCCCAGGTCTTCTTGGACATCAGCAACACCCAGGCGCTGTACATGTGCCGTGACAGCACCATGTGCTTCTGCACCTCGTAGAACTTGCTGGCCAGGATGGTGGCGGCGGGGTTCTCCTGGCCATCCACCGCCGACTGCTCCATCGCCGTGTACAACTCGGTGAAGGGCATCGGCGTGGCGTTCGCACCCAATGCGTTGAAGGTGTCCAGGAACAGTGGACTCTGGATGACGCGAAGCTTCAGGCCGCTCAGGTCGTCCGCGCGCTGCACGGGGCGGCGCGAGTTGGTGACGTGGCGGAAGCCGTTTTCCCAGAAGCCCAGGCCAATCAGGCCTTTCTCGGGCAGCGTGGCCAGCAGCTTCTGGCCAAAGGGGCCGTCCAGCACCGCATCGGCTTCCTGCTCGTTGTTGAAGGTCAAAGGCAGGTTGATCACGCCGAAGGGCTTGACGAGGGACACGAGCGTCGAGCTGTCGGGGACCGTCATCTCAAGGGTGCCGCCCCGCAGCGCCGACGTCATGCTGATGTCGTTGCCCAGCGCGCCGCTGGCGAAGACCCGCGCCACCAGCTTGCCGCCGCTCTTGGCTGCCAGCTGTTCGGCAAAGAACTTCAGCGCCTTCGCCTGAGGATGGTCGTCGCTGAGGCCGATGCCGACCTTGAACACGTGCTCCTTGATTTGCGCCGAAGCGGGGCCGGCGAGCCCAGCGAGGGCGGCGAGCAGGGCCGCAGCCAGGCCTAGTGATCTGATTTGCATGATGTCTCCAGGATCGTGAAGTGCGGAGCGCGCGACCTTGCTCCGACCTGCCGGCCCCTCTGGGGGCGGTTCTTGGTGGAGCTGGAGGCTAGGTGAGCCCAGGAGCCCAGTCCACTGAATTTTTTAGCTAGCATCCATTCCAAATGCTGATGAGTCCCGACAAGCCTCCTGGCAAACCCTTGGCCGTGGCACAACTGGCCCGGTTGCGTTTCAGGCATCTGCACTTCCTGGACATCCTGGGACGCACGCGCAATCTGCGGCTGACTGCCGAGCAGATGCACATCACCCAGCCGGCGGCGACCAAGGTGCTCATGGACATCGAGGAGATGCTGGAGTCGCGCCTGTTCGATCGCCTGCCGCGGGGCATGCGGCCGAATGAGCTGGGCCTGTTCACTTTGCGCTATGCCCACGCGGCGTTGGACAGCCATCGCAAGTTCGTCGACGAGTTCAGCACCCTGAAGCAGGGCGGGCACGGCCATCTGACGATCGGCGCCATCTCGGGCTCGGCGGCGCACCTCCTGATTGCGGCGGTGGCCGAGCTGCAGCGCCTGCGTCCGTTGCTGGTGTTGAAGATCCTGGAACAGAGCAGCGACCAGCTGATCATCTGGCTGGCCGAACGCAAGATCGACGTGATGATCGGCCGTTTCACCGACAAATCGCAAAGCGACCAGTTCCAGTACGAAAGGCTCGCCGGCGAAGGATTGCAGGTCACTGCCGGCGTTCACCATCCGCTGCGCGGCGTTCAGGCACCGGGGCTGTTGGAGCTCTCGCGCTGGCCGTGGATCCTCTATCCAACGTCCACGGCGCTGCGCAAGGTGTCGGACGACATCTTCAGCAGCACGGGCCTGTCGCTCACCTCGGGCATTGTCGAGACGCCGTCGTTCCTGTTTGCGATCGAGCTGATGCAGAGCACCCACATGCTGTCGCTGCAGCCTGCTGCGCTGGTGGACAAGTACGTGCGGCGGGGTCTGCTGACGCGAATTGCCGCCGACCTCCCCGATCGCATGCCCGACTTCGGCCTGATCACATTGCGAGACGAGCCCCCCAGCACCGCGGTTCAAGCGTTCACGGACGTCATCCGCAACTTGGCCGAGCAGGCGATCGCGACAGCGTAGGTCCGCCGCCCTGCCCTCGCACCCCCGACGAGGGCTGCATCAGCAGCCGCAGCGAGCCCCGGACGACAGCCTCACCATTTCCTGAGCCGGCTGCCGAACAGCGCGTAGAACAGGATGAGCCCGTACCAGGGCAGCATGACCCAGTAGCCCCGCTGCGGCGTCCACACATCGGCGAAGTGGCCGTAGAGCATGGGGATCAGCGCACCGCCCGCGATGCCCATGATGAGCAGGGCCGAACCGGCCGCCGTGTACTTGCCCAGGCCTTCGAGCGCCAGCGGCCAGATGGACGGCCAGACCAGCGCGTTGGACAGGCCTAGCATGGCGAGGAAGAACACCGTGTTCGGGACCGACGGCACGCCGGCCCAGCCCAGCAAAGCTTGCGAGATGCCCGACTCCGTCGGCGACGACATGGCCACGCCGAGCACGAAGGCGATGCCGCTGACGGCCGAGAAGATCAGGGCCAGACGCTGTGACATCCAGCGCGGAATCAGCGCCACGCCGAGCAGATAGCCCAGCACCATGAAGCCCATGGTGTAGGACGTCAGCACGCCGTAGTGGGCCACGCCAAGTTCACGGCCATACAGGCCGATGGTGTCGCCGGCGATGACTTCCACACCGACATAGCCGAACAAGGCCATCGCACCGAGCACCACCTGCGGATGCTGGAAGACGCCCCAGCGCTTCACGGCACCGGTGGGTGCATCAGCCGCTTCCAGCTCGGGCTCGCGCAGCGACGAGAAGTGGATGAGCGCCATGAAGATGACCAACCCCACGGCCATCACCGCATAGGGAAAGACCAGGCGCTGCGACAGCTCGTTGCGTAGCGCTTCCCGCCCCGCCGCATCGACCGCCGCAAGCGCCGACTCGGAGAAGCGCTCCATGCCGGACAGGATCAGCGCCGAGAACACCAGCGGCACGACGATGCCGGCGCCCTTGTTGAACAAGCCCATGATCGAGATACGCATGGCCGCGCTCTCGCGCGAACCGATGCAGACGATGTAGGGGTTGATGGCCGTCTGCATCAAGGTCATGCCGCTGGCCAACGTGAACAGCGCCAGCAGGAAGACTGGGTAGGCGCCTGAGCGCGCCGCCGGAATGAAGGCCAGTGCGCCGATGGCCATGACGCCCAATGCAGCCGTCATGCCTTTCTTGTAGCCGATGCGCGCCAGGATGGCCGCGCTCGGCAGCGCCATGACCGTGTAGGCGATGTAGAAGGCGAAGGCCACCCACAGCGCCTGGAAGTTGTTCAGCTCGCAGACGATCTTGAGGAAGGGGATCAGCGAGCCGTTCAACCAGGTGACGAAGCCGAGGATGAAGAACATCAGCCCGATGAAGATCATCGGCAGCAGCACGCCCTGGCCTGCCGTGGATGTGAGGGTTTTGGTGTGCATTTGAGAAGGCGTCAGGCAAGGGCTGGCAGCGGTGGGTGTACACCGCCGCCAGGAACCGCAACAGAGGTCGAACCTTAGAACTTGGCTCGCACGCCGACGCTGTAGCGAGCGCCGTTTTCGTACACGCCCACCGGGATGCCATCGACCGTGTTGGACTTGATGACCTCGTTGTTGAGATTCACCGCACTCGCATACAACGCGATCTTGGGCGTCACGTCCCAGCTGGCCGACGCATCCCACTGGCCGTAGGCGCTGTTGACGACCTGGCCGCCCATCTCCACGTTGCCATAGCTCTTGGAGCGGTAGTTGTACGAGACGCGCAGCGTGATGGGCCCCTGCTCGTAGTAGCCGCTGAAGTTGAACTGGTCACGCGAATTTCCCAGCACCTTCAGGCGCGGCTGGCCGGCCACGGCGCCGGCCTTGGCGTCGGTGAAGGTGTAGTTCACGACGGTGCCGAAACCTGTGTTGCCGAAGGGCTGCTGCCACTGCAGTTCGAAGCCCTTGATGTCGGCGCCGTTGTCGGCGTTGTAGGGGCGCTCGATGGTCAAGGTCTCGCTGCCCACCTGCTCGGACTTGGAAGCCTTGTAGGTGAAGGTGTCAAGCTTCTTGATGAAGAAGGTGCCCGAGATCAGCGCCGCATCGGCGTAGTACCACTCGGCGCCGATCTCGGCCTGGTTGGCGTGCACCGGCTTGAGCAGCGGGTTGCCGGCATAGCCCTTGGACAGCACGGTGCCGTCGCGACGCATGCCGGGGCTGAGCAGGTCGAAGGTCTGGCGGGCCATGGCGCGCGAGACCGAACCGCGCAGGATGAGCTGCTTGCTGAGGTCGTAGACGACGTTCAGGCTGGGCAGCGCATCGGTGTAGTTGTTGCCGACGCTGGTGGGCGAGAAGCCGCCGCTGGCGTTGCCGAGGTAGCCGTCCGAGGTCTGCTGCGTGCGCACGAAGCGCAGGCCGAAATCACCGCGCAACTGCCCCATCGCATAGTCGGCCTTGGCGTAGACGGCGCTGATGCGCTCCTTGATCTGGTAGTTCTCGTTGAGCACGTCCTTGTACGTCATGGCCTTGTCGAACATCGGGATGCCCTTGCTCGCAACCAGCGCGTCGTCATACCAGGCGTATTGGGTCAGCGCGTCGGACGTGGCCGCCGCCTGGCTCAGCAGCGGCGAGGGGCCGGTGGACAGGTCAGACAGGCTGAACGATTGCCAGCCCGTGGAGCCTGGGCCGGCGGTGCCCTGGATGCGGGTGTTCTTCAGCGTGTTGTCGCGCAGCTTGATACCCAGCTTCACGGCCTTGATGACGCCACTGTCGAGATCGAAGGTCACGTCGCCCTGGGCGTAGTTCTCCTTGGCCTCCATGCGGCGGATGCGATCGTCGCCGGCCTTGAGCGTCAAAACCTTGGGGTCGAGCGGGTTGATGTCGAGGTACTTCACGCCGTAGTGATCCGGCCCGAGCGAGATCGTCGTGCGCGTGTCGCCCTCCATCCAGAAGTGGCGGTCATGCGAGCTGCCGCCCGAGCTGTTGGTGGTGCCGACCTGGCCGTGCAGCTGCCAGTTGCCGCCTTGGTAAGTACCGTCCAGGTCCGCCACGCGGCTCTTGATGTAGCTCTCGCGATAGATGGGCTCGAAGGACACGCCGGTCTTGGGACCGACCGTGCCGCCAACCAGCGCCTTGCTGCCATCGGCCACGGTGATGAACTTCGGGTCGACAGCGCTGATGACGCCGCCCACCGCCAGGCCACCGGCCTGCCAGAGGTAGTTCTGGTTGTTGTTGTTCATCTTCATGTCCGAATCCATCAGGTTCAGGACGATGTCAGTGGCCGGGTTGGGCTGAAACTGCAGCGCGAGGTTGGTCGTCGTGCGTTCGCGCTCCTGGCGGAAGATGGCCGAGCCACCACCCCAGGAGGCATAGGCGTTGGTGACTGCGCCGTTCTGGTCCTTCACGTCGTACTTGCCGTCGGAGAACTGCTCCAGGCCGTCGCGGCGCATGTGGCGCTTCTGGCTGCTGATGGCCAGCAACACGCCGAAGGTCTTGTCGTCGCTCTTCCAGTTCAACAGGCCCGACACCTGCGGGTCGGTCTTGCCGGGCAGCTTGCTGTACATGGCCTCGGCGGAGGCCTGCAGCGTCAGCTGGTCCTTGAAGGCCAGGGGCTTGCGCGTCTTGACGATGACGAGGCCGCCGATGCTGCCTTCATCCAGGTCGGCCGACGGGCTCTTGAACACGTCCAGGCTGCCGACGATCTCTGAGGGCAGCACGTCGTAGTTGAAGCTGCGCGTCTGCGGCTCGTTCAGCCACCACTCCGACGACGCCACGGCCTGGCCGTTGAGCTGCGTCATGTTGAGGTTCTTGTCCGTGCCGCGCACGAAGATGGCCTTGCCCTCGCCCCAGATCCGGTCCACCGAGATGCCGGGCACGCGCTGCAGCGAGTCGGCCACGTTCTTGTCGGGGAACTTGCCGACGTCCTCGGCGCTGATGGAGTCGACGATGTTCTGCGACTCGCGCTTCTCGGCGAGGTTCTTCTTCAGCGTGGCCCGCACGCCGCGGATCTCGACGGTGTCGAGCTGCTGGGCGGCGTCCTGGGCCATGGCGCCAAGCGCTGTCGCGCCGAGTGCCAGGCCGATGAGTCGGGGCAAGAGAAGGGGCTTGAAGTGAGGCTTGGCCACGTAGGTGCTCCTGGGCAACGAGTTTTGTTGGACAACAAGGGGCCTCGCCCATGGCGGATGTGCCATCGGGTGGGGCTCAACTCAGAAGGCCAGGGCTGCGTTGTCTCTTGTCGTCAGACCCTGGCCAGTGCCCGCAATCTAGCGGCGGCGCTCACACCTGGAGCAAGGCGTTGCGCTTTGTTGGACTTCATTGCGCCGACGTTACGTTGGCGCAAGACAGGGTCAGGTCGCGGCCGTGATTTGCCCGTCGCAGGCGCCGAAACCGATGCGCCGGTATCCGGGTTTTTCCGCAAAGGCGCGCAGGCCGAGAGTGTCGCCGTCGAGCACGAAGGTGCGTGTCTCGCCATTGGGCAGCGTGATCGGCTGCTTGCCACCTGCAGTCAACTCCAGCAACGAGCCAGCCTCTTCCGGCGCAGGCCCGCTGATGGTGCCAGTGCCCAGCAGATCACCCGGCTGCAGGTTGCAGCCATTGCTCGCATGGTGGGTCAACATCTGCGCCAGCGACCAGTAGGCGTGGCGCAGGTTGGAGCGTGACAGCCGTGTCGCCTCGCTCATGGCCGGTGTCTTGAACCAGACCTCCAGCTCGATATCGAAGCTCGCGTTCGCGCGATGCGCCGGCGAGTCGAGATAGGGCAGCGGCTGCGGGTCGCCGTCGGGCCGCGTGAATGGGATGCGGAAGGGCGCCAACGCCTCCATCGTCACGATCCACGGCGAGATCGTCGTGCCGAAGTTCTTGGCCAGGAAGGGCCCGAGCGGCTGGTACTCCCAGGGCTGGATGTCGCGGGCCGACCAGTCGTTGAGCAGCGTGAGGCCGAAGGCGTGCTCGTCCGCTTCATCGATGCCGAAAGGTTCGCCCAGTGCGTTGCCGGGCCCGACGAAAAGGCCCAGCTCCAGTTCGCAGTCGACGCGCGCGCTGGGCTTGAAGACGGGCACCTCGGCGTCCGGTGGCTTGACCTGGCCCTTGGGCCGGCGCAGCGGCGTGCCGCTGACGACGATGGAGGAGCTGCGGCCGTGATAGCCGATGGGCACCCACTGGTAGTTGGGCAACAACGGGTTGTCCGGGCGGAACAGCTTGCCGATGGCACGGGCGTGGTGGATGCCGGTGTAGAAATCGGTGTAGTCGCCGATGCGGCAGGGCAACGTGTACTCGGCCTCGGGCTGCGGCACGAGTTCGAGTTCAGGCGAGCCGGCCTTCAAGGTATCAAACAGGCGATGGCGAAGCGCGCGGCGCTCGCCGCTGGGTCGAGCCATCAGGGCGTTGAGATCGGTGATGCCCCAGCCGGTCAGGTCGAGGATCTGGTCGCCGATGCCGACGCCCACACGCCAGGGCTCCAACGTGCCGGTGCGGCGGAAAGAGCAGAACGGCAGGTTCTGCAGCGGGAAGTCGGTGGCCGGGTCGTTGGCCGAGGCGACCCAGGAGAGAGCGGCTTGGTCGTGCGTGTGATCAATCATGCTTTGAACTCGTCTTTCAGACCTTGCCAGCAGTTGGCGTAGGTCGCCTCCAGCGGCGCGTCACGTAGCGCCCAGCTCGTGGGCTTCAATGGCCAGCGCGTCTCGAACATGAAGGCCAATGTGGCGTCCAGCTTGTGCGGCTTCAAGTCGGCGCCGCTGGCCTTGTCGAAGGCCTCGGTGTCGGGGCCGTGCGGCACATAGCTGTTGTGCAGGCTGGCGCCACCGGGCTTGAAGCCCTCGGGCTTGGCGTCGTACTGGCCCAGCACCAGGCCCATGAACTCGCTCATCACATTGCGGTGGTACCAGGGGGGCCTGAACGTGTCCTCGGCCACCATCCAGCGCGGCGGGAAGATGACGAAATCGACATTGGCCCAGCCGGGCGTGTCGCTGGGGCTGGTCAGCACCGTGAAGATGCTGGGGTCCGGGTGGTCGAAGCTGACGGTGTTGATCGTCATGAAGCGCGACGTGTCGTACCGATAGGGAGTGAGGTTGCCGTGCCAGGCCACGACGTTGAAGGGGCTGTGCGCCTGCTTCGCGCGCCAGAGCTTGCCGCCGTAGCGCTTGACGATCTCGTAGTCGCCGTCCTCCGCGCCGCCCGCCGGGCCGCTCCCAAGGGCGGCGGCGCCCCCTCGGGGGGCAGGAGGCGTACCCGCCGACGTGGGGGCCTCATCTTCATACCAGGCGACCGGCGCCTCGAAGTCGCGCGGATTGGCAAGGCCGTTGGAGCCGATGGGCCCCAGCTCAGGCAGGCGCATGGCGGCGCCGTGGTTCTCGCAGACATAGCCGCGTGCCGGCACGTCCAGCGGGTCGATCTTGAAGGCCATGCCGCGCGGCAGCAGCGCGATGAAACCAGGTGCGACTTCGAGGCGGCCCAGCTCGGTCGTGACGAGCAGACGGCCTTGCTGCGGCACAAGCAGCATCTCGGCGTCGGCGTTGACGAGGGCACGGCGGCCCATCGAGCGCGTCGCGACGTAGGCGAGCGCGCCCATGCCGTGCATGCCCACCTCGCCGTTGACGGCGTAGCTGCGCAGGCCGTCGATGAAGTCGCCGTCGTCATGCAGCGGCGTCGGGCCCCAGCGCAGCGGGTCGGGCGACGCGCACTCACCCTCGGCGGCACCGCTCTTCCACAGCGCGTGCGCCAGCGGCTCGTAGCCACCGCAGACGACCGAGGGCCGGCGGCGGTAGAGCCAGGTGCGCTGGTTGTCGGCGCGCGGCGCGGTGAAGGCGCTGCCGGAGAGCAGCTCGGCATACAGCCCATGCGGCGCGCGCTGCGGGCTGTTGCGGCCGATGGGCAGCGCGCCGGGATGGGCCTCGCTGCTGTGCTGGTTGCCGAAGCCGGTCAAGTATCTGATGGAGGTCAGTTCAGTCATGGTGTTCGTGGGCCAACGGGTCACGGCAATTCACGCGCCAGCGTGAACGCCTGGCGCAGCACTTCGCGGTCGCCGATGTGGTTGCACAGGATCAGGGTCAGCCGCGCGAGCCAGTCGGCCGCCTCGACGTCGCTCAAGCCCGCCTGGGCAGCGATCAGCTCGGCGTAGAAGGCGTCGGCTTCGCCACCGAAATTCGGGGTCAGAGTCAATTTGCTCTTGGTCATTGCGGCTCCCCATGGGCACGCGCGAGCGCTGCCCGCAGCGCGTCGGCGTCGAAGCGGTGCCAGCGCGCCGCGACGATGGCGTCGGGCCGGATCAGGTGGACGCTGCCCGGCCGGCCGCCATAGCGCGCGGCAGCCACGCCCTCGGCCGGCAGCACGACGACGCGCACGCCAGCCGCCGGCGCCGGCCAGCCAAAGCAAAGCAGCAGGAACTCGCCGAACTGCTCGCTCAGCCAGCCGGTCTCCAGCGGTGCGTCTGGCGCGAGGCAACCCGGCGCCGAGCCGCCAGGCCAGGGTTCGGCGTCGGGCGTGCTCAGCGGCGAGTCGACATGCGCGGTCGGCACCGACAGCCGCCCGCTGTTGACCAGCGGCTTGGCGAACTCGGTGTGCGCCGCCAGGTCCAGCGCGGCCTTGCGCAGGCGCAGGCTCAGCGCGCTCTTGGGGCTGATGAAGTCGGTGGCCCGCGTCGAGTGGCCGATGTTGTCGTCGGCGGCCTCGATGCGCTCGAACTCGTAAGCGTCGAGCAGCGCCGAACCACCCTCAGCGCCCTCGCCCTTCAGCACGGCAGCCAGCTTCCAGCCGAGGTTGTCGGCGTCCTGCACGCCACTGTTGGCGCCACGTGCGCCGAAGGGCGAGACCTGATGCGCCGCATCGCCGGCCAGCAGCACACGGCCCACGCGGAACACCGAAGCGCGGCGGCAGCAGAACTGGTAGATGGACGACCAGGCCAGCTCGAATTGATCGGTGCCCAGCATCGCCGCGACACGGGCCTTGATGCGGTCGGGGTCGCGCTCAGTTTGCGCATCGGCGTCGCGCCCCAGTTGGAAGTCGATGCGCCAGAGTCCCGCGGCCTGCGCGTGCAGCAGCACGGACTGGCCGCGGTGAAACGGCGGGTCAAACCAGAACCAGCGCTCGGGCCTGGCCGGGTCCAGGCCGCGCGGCCGCACGCCGGGCGCCAGGCGCACGTCGGCGATCAGGAAGCGGTCTTCAAACACCTGGCCCGCAAAGCCCAGCCCCAGCAAACTGCGCGTGGGGCTGCGCGCGCCATCGCAGCCGACGACCCAGTCGGCGCGCATGTCGAACAAGCCGTCGGGCGTGCGCACGTTCAGCGTGACGCCACCTTCGTCCTGCTCCAGCCCGATCAGCTCATGCTTGCCGCGCAGTTCGATGCGTTGATCCAGTTGCGCCGCGCGCACGAGCCTGGCCTCGACCTGGTCCTGCTGCAGGTTGACCATCGCCGGCATCTTGTGATGGCTCTCGGGCAGCAGGTCGAAGGTATAGGCCTCGCGCTCGCCGTGGAAGACGCGGCCGCGCTGCCAACGCACGCCTTCACGCGCGACGGCCTCGCCAACGCCGAGACGGTCGAACACCTCCAGCGTCTTCTTGGCCCAGCAGACGGCGCGCGAGCCGTCGCCGATGCGATCACTGTCGTCGATGACGACGACGGGCACCTCGCGTTTTGCCAGGTCCAGCGCCAACGTCAGGCCCACGGGCCCGGCGCCGACGATGACGACCGGGCGGCGCTGCGGCTGGCCGCTGCGCTGCTCCAGGCTCTGGTGATAGGGGTACTGCGGAAGGTCCATGCCGACCTCAAGCGCCTTCGAGCGCCTTCCACATGTCGACGTCGCGCTCGGCTGTCCAGATGCGCGGGTGGGCGGTGCCGCCGGCCTCGTCGAACGCGCGCGTCACGTCGAAAGGCATGCAGTGGTCGAAGATGACCCAGTGGCCGTACTTGGGGCGCAGCGCGGCCATCGTGCGTTGATACACGGCCTTCAACTCCTCACCAGCGGTCACGCCCGATTGCACGGCCGCATACAGCTCGCTGACGAAGGCGCGCGTGCCGGCCAGGCCTGCGGCGACCTGCTCCACGCCCTTCAACGCCGGGCCGCGGCCCGGCACGAGGGCGGTGGCATTCAGCGCGGCGATGGCGTCGAGCGTCCCAGGCCAGTCAGCGAAGTGGGCGTCACCACAGTAAGGCGTCGCATCAAACTCGACGAGGTCGCCGCTGAACAGCACCCGCTCCTCGGGCAGCCAGGCCACGGTGTCACCGGCCGTGTGGCCGCGGCCGGGCGAGAACATCTCGACCTTGACGCCGCCCAGGTCCAGCGTGAGCCGGCCGCTGAACGTCAGCGTCGGCCAGGTCAGCCCTGCCGGCACGGACTCGACGTTGCGGAACAGCCGCGGGAAGCGGCCGATCTCGCTGGCCTTGTCCTGCTCGCCGCGCTCCTTAATGAGCGCCAGCGTCGCGTCGCTGGCAATGACCTGCTCCAGGCCCTCGGCCTTGAAGGCCGACGCGCCCAGCACGCGCACCGCGTGGTAGTGGCTGAGCAGCACGTACTTGATCGGTGCGGCCGTCACTTCGCGGATGCGACGGATCACGTCGGCCGCCATGACGGGCGTGGCCTGGGTGTCCACCACCATGACCGCATCGCGGCCGATGACGATGCCGGTGTTGGGGTCACCCTCGGCGGTGTAGGCCCAGGCGTGCTCGGACAGACGTTCGAAGGTGACCCTTTTCTCTTCCAGGTCGGCTTGCGAGGCAAAGGCTTTGGTCGTCATGCGGGTCTCCAACATCGAAGCCGAAATTTATCCTATTACAAATCAATTCACCAATATAGAATTTTCAGCATGGTTGAGCCCAAGGCCCCGCGAGGCATCCAGAGCATCGAAGTGGGTGGTCAATTGCTGCTGGCACTGGCCCACCGCGGCAGGCCCATGGCATTGAAGGACCTGGCCCGAGAGGCTGGCATGACGCCGGCCAAGGCCCATCCCTACCTCGTCAGCTTCATCAAACTCGGCCTCGTGGAACAGGAGGGCGGCAGCGGGCCCTATGGCCTCGGGCCGCTGGCACTGCAGCTCGGCCTCATCAGCCTGCAGCAGTACGACCCAGTGAGGCTGGCCACGCCTGTCATCGAGGAACTGGCCCAAAAGATCGGCCACACGGTCGCCATTGCCGTCTGGGGCACACACGGCCCCACCATCGTGCGCGTGGCCGAGGGGCCGACGCCCGTGCACATCAGCATGCGCCATGGCACGGTGATGAGCCTGGCGGGCACGGCGTCGGGGCGCTTGTTCGCGGCCTATCGCACCGAGGAAGCGGCGGCGCTGGCGCAGACCCTGCCGGAAGAGGCTGTCATCGCCGCCGTGCGCGCGGCGGGCCTGGCCACGTCGCGGGACAGCGTCGTCGCCGGGGTCAGCGCTGCGGCCGCACCCGTCTTCGACGCCTCCGGGCGCCTGGTGTTGGCCTTGACAGCCATCGGGCCCACTGCCGGCTTGGACATCAGTCTTCAAGCACCGCTGGCCGCCGCGTTGCGGGATGCTGCAGCGCTGTTGTCACGGCGCCTGGGCCGATGAAACATCTCAGCCGCCACGACAGGCAGGCGACAGCAAGTTTTGCTGAAAACCAAGCAAACTATTTTTGCGACCTGGAACACGAGTTCAAGAATCTTTCGACTCAGTTGGCAACTTGTGATTCAAAACATATCTCTTAACGTCATATCTGATCAAATAAAGAGATAGATGGTCACATTTGATCTTCACATGCTGCCGAACCATGGCGGAACGTGAAGATGGATTGCTGGTTGGCAAACTGCAGCATTCCAGCCACACCCGCGCATGCTTGGGGGGCGCGATAAATCTCATTGCGATCAATGACTTGCGCTCCAAAACGGCCCTGCATCAGCTGCATTTGAAGAATGGCTAGGGGTTTTCCCAAGCCGGTCTGAATTTCGCGCGCTCCGAGAATTTGCTTCAGCCGCCGCCCGATCGGGCGGTTTGTCTCTTGGCTGAACCGTCTGGCAACACACCCGCTTGCCATTCCTTTCTGGAGCAGTGATGCATAAGCAAACCAAAATCGCCGCCGCGGTCCTGATGACCGTCGGCGGTCTCAGCGCTTGGGCCCAACAAGCCCCCGCGGAACCGCAGCAGATCGAGCGAGTGACCGTCACCGGTTCGGCGATCAAGCGCATCGACGCCGAATCCTCGGTGCCGGTCACCATCGTCAAGATGGCCGATCTGCGCAGTGCCGGCGTGACCTCCGTCGAACAGGTGATGGCCAACCTGGTGGGCGTCCAGCAGTCGACCAACGCGGCACAGTCCATCGGCTCGGGCAGCGGCGGCGCCTCCTTCGCCGACCTGCGCGGCATCGGTGCCGACAAGACCCTGGTGCTGTTGAACGGCGAGCGCATCGCCAACAACGCGGTCGACGGCTCGGCGCCCGACCTGAACATGATCCCCTTCGCTGCGATCGACCGCATCGAAGTGCTGCGCGACGGCGCCTCGGCCCTGTACGGCACGGACGCCATCGGCGGCGTGATCAACTTCATCACGAAGAAGAGCTACAACGGCGGCACCATCACGCTGGGCTATGACAGGCCCAAGCATGCAGGTGGCCGCGCCAAGAGCGCCAACGTCGGCTTCGGCTTCGGCGAGTTGGACAAGCAGGGCTTCAACCTCTCCGGCTTCCTCAGCATGAAGAAGGAAGACCCGATCGCCGGCAACGAGCGCGACTTCAACAAGCGCATCGTCGGTGGCCTGTCCAACAGCACCGATCCGGCCAACTACACCCAGGATTTCAGCGCGCTCTACAACCCGGCCGCTCCGGCCTGCGCGGGCACCGCCCTGATCCCGATTGCCGGCGGCACGCAATGCAAGATCGTCACGCCCAACTTCGTTGACTTCGCGCCCAAGTCGGACACGGCGTCCGGCATGCTCAAGGGCACGCTGCGCGTCAATGATTCGCTGGAACTGGGTGCAGAAGGCTTCCTGACCCGCAACCGGGTCACGACGCGCATCGCCCCCGTGCCCTACGGCGGCTATTACATGAACCCGACCATGCCCAATGGTCAAAAGAACCCCTATTTCCCCACGGCGCACATCGACCCGACCTTCGATGACGGCACGGCCGGCCTTACCATCTTCAACCCCTCTGCTGCCTTCGCCAACCCGGTGGCCGTGCAGCCGGGCTTCGCCTACGTCTTCTGGCGCGACTTCCCCAACGGTTCGCGCGCCCAGATGAACGAGAACAAGCAAAGCCGCATCGTGCTGTCGGCCGAAGGCAACGCCCTCAACTGGGACTACTCGGTCAAGTTCTCGGCCAACAAGAACACGGTCGACCAGAACCTCACGGGTGGCTACGGCGACGGCGACATGATCGGCGAAGGCCTGCTCGAAGGCGTCATCAACCCCTTCGGCGCCCAGAGCGCCGCCGGTACCGCCCTGCTGGAAAAGGCGGCCCTGAACGGCAAGCTGCAGACCGCCACCGGCAAGGTCAACATCTTCAAGATCACGGCGAGCCGCGAACTGGGTGACTGGTTGGGCGCTGGCCGCCCGGCGCAGATCGCCGTGGGTGGCGAGTACCGCAAGGAAAACTTCGATTCGCACCCGGTCAAGGAATTTGCCCAACTCGTCTCGGCGTCGACCGGCGTCGATCCGGAGGCGACTTCCAAGGGCACGCGCAAGGTCGGCGCCCTGTACACCGAAGTCAACGTGCCGGTGAACAAGATGCTTGAGCTGACCGGCTCGGTGCGCTACGACAAGTACAGCGACTTCGGTGACAGCACCAATCCCAAGCTGTCGTTCCGCTTCCAGCCCAGCAAGGAAATGCTGTTCCGCGGCTCGGCATCGACGGGCTTCCGCGCGCCGACGCTGTTCGAGCTTTACAGCTCGACTTCGTTCACCAACACGGCCGGCAACTTCAACAACCCGATCAACTGCCCGGGCGGCACCCCCATCCCCGGCGCATCGCAGGCCAACTGCAATGGTCAGTTCCAGGTCCAGAACGGCGGCAACCCCAACCTGAAGCCTGAGAAGGCCAAGAACTACACCCTGGGCGCCGTGTTCGAACCCATGGCCGACCTGAGCCTGGGCATCGATTTCTGGGCGATCAAGATCAAGAACGCGATCGCCGTGCTGCCGCAGTCGACGCTGTTCCAGAACTACACGCAGTGGCAGCAGTACTTCCACTTCGCCCAGCCCGGCAACCTGCTGTCCATCACCAGCAACTGCCCGGGTCCGAAGTGCGGTTACGTTGAACAGCTGAACCAGAACCTGGGCGGCACCAACACCAACGGTATCGACCTGAGCGCCCAGTACCGCCTGCGTTCCAACGTCGGCCAGTTCGACTTCGCGTTGAACAGCACCTTCGTCAACAAGTACGAGTACCAGGACTACCCGTCGGGCCCGTGGAACCAGAACGTTGGCATCTACTCCGGTGCCGGCCCGATCTTCAAGTGGCAGCACAACCTGACGGCCAACTGGGCCTACAGCAGCTTCGCGCTGGGTACGGCGGTGCACTACAAGTCCGGCTACGTGGACTTCACGCCGACCAACCACGTCTCGGCATTCACGACGACCGACCTGTACGGCAGCTGGTCGCCGATCAAGGGCGCTTCCCTGGTGCTGGGCGTTCGCAACCTGTTCGACCGCGACCCGCCGTTCACCAACCAGGCCGACCTGTTCCAGTCTGGCGGCTGGGATTCGCGCTACGCCAACGCAGCAGGCCGCACCTACTACGTGCGCGGCACCTACTCGTTCTAAGCTCCCAACGGGCTCAGCCCCGAAAGCCGCTCAGCTTGCCTGAGCGGCTTTTTCTTTGTCGTGGCCAAGGCCGACCGCTACAGCGGCGACCTGCTTTGACTTGAGGTCCTGAGCGGGAGCACCAGCGCACCCTCCGGAAAGCGGGTGCTCATGAAGTCGACGAAGGCCTTCACCTTCGGGCTGGCCAGGCGCCGGGAGGTGTGCAGCACCCACAGCTCGACCTCTTTGCCGTCCAGGCTGCCCCACTGCACCAGTTCGCCGTCATCGACTTGCTGCCCGACGATGGACCGCGGCACCAGCGCGGCACCGGCGCCGGCCAGCGCGGCGTCCCTGAGCATCAGCATCGACGAGAGCCTGAGCACCGGCACGGGCTCGATCAGCAAGCGGCCCTCGTCGACAGACCAGGTCTCGCCGTCCCGATAGGCGCTGACGACGGCGGGCACACGCACGGCCGCAGCGCCAGGCGCGGGCCTGGCGATGGACGGCGCGGCGACGACCACGAGGCGGTCCTTCGCAAAACAGCGGCCCACCAGCGCCGTGTCGACCCGCGGGTTGGGGCGGATGGCGACGTCGAACTGCTCGTCGACGAGATCCACCACGCGGTCTTCCGCCACCACCTCCAGAGTGACGTCGGGATAGAGCCCGCGGAACTCCGCGCACAGCCGCCCCATCGCCAGCTGTGAAAACAGGATGGGTGCCGCCACGCGCAGGCGCCCGACCACCTTGCCGCTGCCTTCCCGCGCCGCGCCGATCGCATCGGCCACCTCGTGCATGGGCCCTTCGGTACGGCTGAGCAGCAGCTGGCCGGCCTCGGTCAGCTCCAGTCCCTTGCCGCCGCGCTCGATGAGGCGCACGCCCAGTTGCTCCTCCAGGTCCGCCACGCGCCTGGACAGCGTGGCCTTGGAGCGCCGGCTGGCCCGGCTGGCTCGGCCAAAGCCACCGTGCGTGGCCACGAGGTTGAAGTCGGTCAGGGCGTTCAGGTCCATATCGTCTCAATTCGAAGACACATTGTCCTGATTTTGGCGTCTGTGTTTATGGATTGCAACGGCCTATCTTTCGTCCAAGCCAGCGAAACAAATCGCCTGGCCCTGGTCCTTCCCCTCAATCAGCTTTCAAGAGAGTCCATCATGAGCATCCTCGTCATCGGTTCCACCGGCACCGTCGGTTCCCTCGTCGTCCAAGGCCTGGCCAAGCAAGGCGCCCAGGTCAAGGCGATGGTCCGCCGCACCGGCGCCCTGTCCCTGCCCGCCGGCGTCGAGGGCGTCGTCGCCGACCTCGGCGACGTGAACTCCCTGCGCCTGGCGATGAGCGGCGTTCGCACGCTGTTCCTGCTGAACGCCCTCGCCCCCGACGAGGTCACGCAGTCGCTGCAGGCGCTCAGCGTCGCCCGTGAAGCCGGCATCCAGCGCATCGTCTATCTGTCGGTCATCCACGCCGACCTCTACACCGACGTGCCCCACTTCACCGGCAAGCACACCGTGGAGCGCATGATCGAAAGCCTGGATCTGCCGGCGACCATCCTGCGCCCGGCCTATTTCATGCAGAACGACGCCGCCATCCAGTCCGTCATCGAAGGCTACGGCGTCTTTCCGATGCCCATCGGCGCCAAGGGCTGCGCGATGGTGGACGTGCGCGACATCGCCGACATCGCCGTGGCCGAGCTGCTGCGTCGCGACCGGTCGCCGGAACCCCTGCCCCGCCTGACGCTGGAAGTGGCCGGCACCGAGGTCTTCACCGGCGAGACGGCCGCCGCTGTCTGGGGCCAGGCGCTGAATCGCGAGATCCGCTACGGCGGCGACGACGTGCAGGCCTTCGAGGCACAACTGGCCGCGCAGCACGTGCCCGCCTGGATGGCCTACGACCTGCGCCTGATGATGAGCCGCATCCAGCAGCTCGGGCAGATTCCCGCCGCCGGCGCTACCCAGACGCTGGAAAAGATGCTGGGCCGCCCGCTGCGGACCTACCAGGCCTTCGTGGCCGAGCGGGTGGCGACCTAAGGCTTGCTAACCAGGACGACGCCGGCCAGCACCAGCAGGCTGCCGGCCACGAAGCTGGGCGACAACGCCTCGCCCAGCAACCAGACACCCAGCAGCACGCCAAACAGTGGCGTCATAAAGGTGAAGGCGCCCAGGCGCGAGGCTAGGTAGCGACGCAGCAACCAGAACCAGGCCAGGAAGCTGGCGAAGGACACGACCAGGCTCTGGAAGGCGAGGTGGGCCCAGACGGCGGCAGTCGGCTCGAAGCGCCACTGACCCGTCGCCCAGGCACCCGGCAGCAGCAGCACGAAGGCGCCGAGCAGCTGGTAGCACAGCGTCTCGGTCGCCGGTGCGGCGGCCAAGCGCGTACACCGGATGGTCACCGTCGTAGCGCCCATGGCCAGGCCGGCCAGCACCGCGAGCAGATCTCCCAGCAGCGCAGAGCCGTCAGGGGCCAGACCGCCGCGCAGGAAGGCCAGCGCGATGCCTCCGAATGCCAGGCCTATGCCCGCCCAGCGACGCCGGTCGAGGCGCTCGGCCGGCAGCCGCCAATGCAGGCCCAGGGCCGTGAACAGCGGCGAGGTGTAGAGGAAGACGACGACGTGGGAAGCCTGGGTCAACTGCAGCGCCAGGGCCACGAGCAGGAATTCCAGCGCGAACAGCGAGCCCGCCGCGGCGCCGGCTGCCCAGCGGCGGCGATCCAGCGCCTCGCCGCGCCAGCGCATCAGACCGGCGAGCAGCAACAGGGCGATGCCGGAGCGCAGGCCGATCATCAGCATCGGGCCGGCCTGCGCCGTCACCGCCTTCAGCGACACCTGCTGCAGGCCCCAGAGGCAGCACAGCAGGAGCATGACGCCGCCGGCGCGGGCGTCGAGCGGGCCGGCCGTGATGCCGGGCGGCCGGGCAAGCTTGGCGGGTAATGCGGTTGGGGCGGGATTGAGGTACTTCATGGCCGCCAATGTGCCGGTCGGCCGCGAATCCGAAAAGCACATAATTCGCTTCCAAATCATCCGCTTTTCGAATTCATGCGCGATCTGCAGATCGACTGGCTGAAATGCTTTGTGGCCACCGTCGATGCTGGCTCCCTGTCCAGCGCCGCGGCCGAGATCCACCGCTCGCAGTCGGCCGTCAGCATGCAGCTCAAGAAGCTGGAGGCGGCCGTCGGCCACCGCCTGCTTCGGCGCGATGCGCGCCAGTTGGAACTGACGCATGAGGGCCAGACCCTGCTGGGCTATGCGCGACGCATGCTGGACCTTCAGGCCGAGGCCCAGGCGGCGCTGCGCGAGGACGATGTCTCAGGTGTCGTGCGCCTGGGCGTACCGGATGACTACGCCCGCAGATACCTGACACCGGTCCTCAAGCGCTTTGCGCCGCGCCATGGCGGCGTTGAGATTCAGCTGGACTGCGAGCAGTCGACCTCGCTGATCCCGCGCGTGGCGCGTGGCGATCTCGACCTGGCCCTGGTTTCGCGCGACCACGCACGGCGCGGCACCCTGCTCTTCCACGAGCCCATGGTCTGGGTCGGCTCCCCGCAGTTTGAGATCTGGCGGCGCGACCCGCTGCCCATTGCAGTCTACGAGGAGGCCAGCCTGGGCCGGCGCAGCGCCATCAACGCCCTCGCCCTGCAGGGCCGGCCCTACAAGATCGTCTACAACAGCTCCAGCCTGGCAGGGCAGATCGCAGCCGTCGAGAGCGGCCTGGCCGTGGCCGTGCTGACGCAGTGCAGCGCGCCGGCGCATCTGCAACTTCTGGGCGCCGAACAGGGCCTGGGACCGCTGGAGCCGATGCAGGTAGCCGTCTACCGCAGCAAGACGTCCAAGGGCAACAAGGCGGTGGACAGCCTGCGGCGGATGCTGATCGAGACGCTCAGGGTGTCGGGCTGATACGCACCATCATCACGCCGTGAGGCTTCACGCTGCCGCCGACCTCGCCCGAGACGCCGCGGGTCTTCTTGCCCGACCACAGGTCGTGGACCTCAGCCTTGATGCGCGGCGCGAGGTCCAGCTGCTCCCACGTCACCTTGATGTCGGCCGCCGTTTCGCCGCGGTTGAACAGCACGGCCGCACGTTCGCCACCGGCCAGCGTGCGCACCCAGACCTCCAGGTTGCCCTGGCGCCAGACGCGACGGCCCTGCCGGCCCAGCGGGTCCTGGTCAACCTTGATGACTTCGGCATTGGTCAGGATGCGGCGGGTGTCCGCATCCATCTTCGCCATGTCGTTGCCCGCCACCAGCGGCGCGGCCAGCATGGCCCAGATCGAGAAGTGGCTCTCGTACTCCGTCGTCGTCATGCCGCCGTTGCCGACCTCGAGCATGTCAGGGTCGTTCCAGCCGTTGGGCGCGGCGTCGGCCCACAGGTCGGCATTCATGTCGATGATGTCCAGCAGGCCGTGCGACCACTCCTTCTTGCCCTTCCAGGCGTCCCAGATGTCGCCCGTCGTGCGCCACAGATGGCCGACGGGATGGGCCCAGCGGCCGGGCTGGCTGCCGCCCCATTCGCAGATGGACAGCACGATGTCACGGCCCGATTCGCGCAGCGCCTTGGCCATGATGGTGTAGGCCGCTTCGGGGGTGCGCGGGCCGGTGTAGCACCAGTCGTATTTCAGCCAGTCCACGCCCCACTTCGCATACTGGCGCGCATCCTGGAACTCGTGGCCAGCGCTGCCGGGGCGGCCACCGCAGGTTGCGGCGCCGGCATCGGAATAAAGGCCGAACTTCAGGCCCTTGGAATGAACGTAGTCGGCCAGTGCCTTGATGCCCGATGGGAAGCGCTCGGGGTCGGCCTGGATGTTGCCGTCCGCGTCGCGGCTCTTCTGCCAGCAGTCGTCGATGACGATGTAGCGGTAGCCCGCGTCTTTCATGCCGGAGGCGACCATCGCGTCGGCCTGCTGGCGGATCAGGGTCTCGCTGACGTTGCAGGCGAACTTGTTCCAGGAGTTCCAGCCCATCGGCGGCGTAGGCGCGAGATTGGGCTTGGGGGCGTCGAGTTTCAGTGTCTCGTGCGGAGCGGCCTGGGCGCCGGCAATGAAGACGCAGGTCGACAGGGCCAGCAATGCGCGGCCGAGCCAGGTTGAAGTCATGGGGAAAACTCCGAAAAAAGTCAGACGGTGCCGCGGCGCGCTTCCAGCTCGGCGCGGATCTCGTTCATGCGCCGCTCGGTCAGGAAGTAGCGGGACACGATGTAGAGGGCGATAAGCAGCCCGAGGATGGGAATGCCCGACAGGGCGACCCGGATCATGAACAGCGCATCCTCGCCCTGCACCGGCAGCTTAGCGTTGAAGCCGGTGAACATCAGCACCCAGCCGGAGGCGCCGTTGCCCAAGGCGAGGCCGACCTTGGAGATCCAGGAGCCGCAGGCGGCGAACGAACCCTCGCGGCGCTGTCGGCTGCCGAGCTCGTCATGGTCGATGACGTCGGCCATCGCCGAGCCGTAGATCGTCCAGAACCCGGCACCGACGAAGGCCACGCCGCCGCTGGCAAACAACTGCAGCCAGGGCAGCTGCGGGTTGTAGAAGAACCAGTCGCCGACGAAGGCGAGGATGCCCAGCACCAGCACCGTCATCAGCGCATTGCGCTTGCCCCAGTGCCTGGCCACCCACCCGGCAAAGGCGATGCCAACGAGGCCGCAGACCAGACCGGCGATGCCCATCATCGAGTTCCACTTGGTGGCCTCAACGACGTTGCCGGCGCAGACGTAGTAGACGGTGGCGTAGTAGCCCAGCATGCCCACCATGGAGGTGGCCATGTTGTAGGCCATCATCGTGCCCAGCATCTGGCGGAAGGGCTTGTTCTTCAGTGTGCGGTACAGGGTGTCCTTGAAGGGCACGCGCTGCCGGGTCTGCGCCACGACCTTCTGGTAGTAGCGTTCGCGGGTCAGCAGGAAAATGGCGATGGAGACCACCACCATGATGCCGCCCAGGATGCTGGTGTAGACCTGGGCACCCAGCAGGATGTCCGGATTGCCCTTCGCATCATTGAAGAAGGCCAGCGTCGTGAACTGGGCCGCCACGAACATCGCCAGCTCGGGGAGCTTCTGGATCGCGTTCTTCCATGACATCACGCGCGTGCGCTCGTGGTAGTCGGGCGTCATCTCGGCGCCCAGGCTGTTCCAGGGCATGTTGAAGCAACTCATGACCGGCACGTACAGGCAGGTCGAGACCAGCATGAAGATGAAGTATTCGTTGTCGCTCCAGCCGCGGCCGACGGCGAACATCAGTGGCAGGCCGATGCCGGCGAGGATGCCGCCCACCAGGATGAAGGGGCGGCGGCGCCCCCAGCGCGTGCGGGCGTTGTCGGAGAGCCAGCCGAACAGCGTGTCCGAAACGGCATCGACCGCGATCTTCAGGAAGATGACCGTGGAGATCAGCCCCGGCGCCACGCCGAGGAAGATGTTGAAGACGTGAAAGGCTAACGACTGGTAGAGCCAGTGGCCCCACATATCCAGGAAGGAGCCCAGGCCGAAGCCGATCTTCTGCCGCGCGGGCACGCGGTCGGCCGCAAGTGTTGGCGCTGGCGGCACGGAGGCGGTCGGGCGCTGCACGGGCGGCATGGCGGCCCCTTCGGGATCGGCGATCAAGACTGTCTCCTTCGCCTGGCGCTGAGCGAGGCGGTATTTTTAGTAAACAGTCCTATTTTCGTTCGTTGATCGCACGAACGAAAGGCGGTGCAACTACCTAGGCAGCCACCTAGACAGCTGCGGTCTTGCGCCTGGCCTTGCGCGGCGCGGCCTCGGCTTCAGGCGTCGCGACGAAACGGGAACTCTCGCGCACGACCAGTTCCACCGGCAGCGACGCGTCATTGGGTGCGACATCGCCTTCGATGAGGGCGCGTGCGGCGACGTTGCCAAGTGCTTCCTTGTCCATCTTCACAGTGGACAGGGGCGGCTTGTTGCGGGCAGCCTCCTCGATGTCGTCGTAGCCGATGAAGCGGATGTCCTCGGGCACCCGCAGGCCACGCTCAAGGCAGACCTCGATGGCAAACATGGCCGTCGAGTCGTTGTAGGCAAAGACCGCGTCCGGGGGGTTGGGCAGGGCCAGCAGGCGGCTCATTGCATCGCGGCCGGCGTCGCCGTATTCCAGCGCCGGGTCCAGCGTGACTTCGTAGTCGGGGTCGAACAGGCGGCCGGCCTCGAACAAGGCGCGGCGGAAGCCCTTGGCGCGCAGCGACGTCGAGTAATGCGCCAGCGGCCCGAAGATGGCGGCGATGCGCTGGGAACTGCCTTCCAGCAGGTGGCGCGTCGCCAGCCAGGCGCCGAGCTGGTTGTCGTCATTGACGCAGCGCACGCCGGGGTAGAAGTGGTCCACGAGCACCAGCGGCAGTTCGCAGCGGCGAATGGATTCCATGGCCTCGGGGTCGAAATAGCCGGCACCCAGCAGCGCCTCGGCCTCATGGCGGCGTACCTGGCCGGCCACGTCGTCACCTGCCAGCACCGACATGATGCTCAGCGGCACGCCGGCCTCGCGGCAGGCCGTCTCGGCGCCGTGCAGCACATAGGAATAGAAGGGGTTGTTGGCCAGCGAGCCGAGGCTGCGGCTGTACAGGAAGAGCATGCGGCGTGGCTTGCCGGTGCGCAGCTTGCCGACGTCATAACCCATCTGCTGGGCCACGCCGAGCACCTGGGCGCGAGTCTGCTCCGACAGGCCGGGCTGGCCCTTCAGCGCGCGCGACACCGTGCCGATGGACACGCCCGCGGCCTCGGCCAATTCGCGAATCGTCACTCCCTTGTCGGCCATCACCCGAGCTCCCGCTGTTGTTTAGCACGTCGCATCGGGCGCGATTGTGCATCGGCACCCCAGCGGCCCCGGGTACACCCTGTACCGGGGGCAAAACCTAGGCTGGACATTGTTCACTAAACAATCGCTGTTGCATAGAATATTTCCGAACCACCGACGAAGCGCGCCAAGCGCCGCCGCCATGCTCCCCTGCCCCATCGCCGTCCTCGGCGAAGCCCTGGTCGACGAATTCCATGACGGACCCGTCGCGGGTGGCGCGCCCTTCAACGTGGCGCGCTCGCTCGCCGCCCTGGGCGCGCCGGCCCTGTTCATCAGCCGCATTGGCGCGGCCGATGACAACGGCCGCCTCGTGCTCGACAGTGCGCGCCGCTACGGCCTGGACAGCGCCGGCGTGCAGCGCGACCCGCAGCACGCCACCGGCCGCGTCAGCGTGCACGAGGACGCCGGAGGCCACCACTTCGAGATTCATGGCGACGCCGCCTGGGACCATATCGACGCCGCGGCCGCCCGCCCTCACCTCGCTGAAACGGCGCCAGCGTGGCTCTACTTCGGCAGTCTGGCCCAACGCCAGCCCGCCTCGCGCGCGGCCCTGCGCGCCCTCGTCAAGCCTTTCACCGGCACGCGCTTCCTGGACTTGAACCTGCGGGCCGGCACTGAAACCCGACTGCTGGCCGCCGAGTCGCTGATGCTGGCCGATTGGGTCAAGGTCAACGACGAAGAACTGGCCCAACTGGCCGGCTGGTTCGATGCCGGCGCGCCCGACGACGCCGGCCGCGCCAGCGCATTGATGGCACGTTTTGCACTGCAACGCCTGGTGCTGACCTGCGGCGCAAGCGGCTGGCGCTTCTACGCGCCGGGCGGCGTGCTGCTGGCGCAGGGGGCTGGCGTCACCCAGCCGCACATGATCGACACCGTCGGCGCCGGCGATGCCTTCACGGCCCTGCTGCTGGCCGGCCTGTCGCTGGGCCGTGACCTGCCCGCCACGCTGGCCCTGGCCAATCGCTACGCCTCCTTCATCTGCGGCGTGCGCGGCCCGCTACCCGCCGAACCTCTTGCCCTGCAACCCTGGCGCACCGCCCTGCATGCGCTGCCGACCTCTGCCTGAACGACTGCCCGACATGGACCTGACTCCGCCTCCCACCTCCCTGGCCGACCTCGTCGCGCCGCCCGCCGGCTCGGCCATGCGCCGCCCCGGCTTCATCTTCGGCGCCGGCACCTCGTCGTACCAGATCGAAGGTGCCGCACACGAGGACGGCCGCCTCGAATCCATCTGGGACCGCTTCTGCGCGACGCCGGGCAAGGTGCTGCGCGGCGAGAACGGCGATGTGGCCTGCGACCACTACCACCGCTTTGAAGAAGACCTGGACATCCTGCAGCGCCTGGGTGTGGACGCCTACCGCTTCTCCATCGCCTGGCCGCGCGTGATGGACGAGGCCGGCCGGCCGAATGCGAAGGGCATCGACTTCTACAAGCGCCTGCTCGATGGCCTGACCAAGCGCGGCATCCGCGCCTTCGTCACGCTGTATCACTGGGACCTGCCCCAGCACCTCGAAGACCGCGGCGGCTGGCTGAACCGCGAAACGGCCTACCGCTTTGCCGACTACGCCGAGCTGATGAGCCGCGAACTCGGTGGCGGCCGCGTGGCGGCCTGGACGACGCACAACGAGCCCTGGTGCTCAGCCTATCTTGGCTATGGCGACGGGCACCACGCGCCCGGCCTCAAGTCCAACCGCTGGGCCGCCCAGGCCATGCACCATCTGCTGCTGGGGCACGGCCTGGCGCTGCCCATCCTGCGCGCCAACGACCCGACGGCCTTGCACGGCATCGTCGCCAACTGCGCGCCGGGCTATGCCGACACTGACACAGCCGAAGACCGCGATGCCGCTTCGCTGTTCGAGACCTACCAGAACCGCTGGGTGCTGGACCCGCTGCTCAAGGGCGAATACCCGGCCGACCTGTGGCGGCTGTGGAAGGGCTGTGAGCCCCTGGTGCTGCCCGGCGACATGGACCTCATCAAGCAGCCCATCGACTACCTGGGCATCAACTTCTACAGCCGCGCCGTGCTGCGCTCCAAGGGCCCCGACACCATCGACTGGGTGCGCCACCCCGAGGTCGAGCGCACGACGATGGACTGGGAGGTCTACCCGCAAGGCCTGCAGGACCTGTTCGAAGCCTTCAAGCGCGACTACGCCAATCTGCCGCCCCTCTACATCACCGAAAACGGCATGTCGAGCGACGACCAGGTCAGCGCCGGCGAGATCGACGACCAGCAACGCCAGGCCTACATCAAGCAGCATTTCGCGGCATGCTCACGTGCCATGGACAACGGCGTGGACGTGCGCGGCTATTTCATCTGGTCGCTGCTGGACAACTTCGAATGGGCCTTCGGCTACGAGCGCCGCTTCGGCCTCGTGCATGTCGACTTCGAGACGCAGCAGCGCACGCTCAAGCGCAGTGCGCTGGCGTATGCGGACTTCCTGAAGGAGCGCGCCGCGGCGCGTTGAGCATGGATATCCGGCGCGTCGTCATCCTCGGCGGCGGCTCTGCTGGCTGGATGTCGGCCGCCGCACTGACGACGGGGCTGCGCGGCGTCGCCGTTGAGCTGGTCGAGTCCGAGGAGATCGGCATCATCGGCGTCGGCGAAGCCACTTTTCCGTCGATCCGCAGCTTCAACGACATCCTCGGCATTGACGAGGCTGAGTTTCTCGCCGCCACGCGCGGCAGCTACAAGCTCGGCATCCAGTTCTGCGACTGGAAGCAGCGCGGCGAGCACTACTTCCACACCTTCGGCGACTTCGGCCCACTGGACGGCCCGATGGCGCTGTGGGGCCAGCTGCGCCGCCTGCAGACAGGCCCTGGCACGCCGCTGGGCGAGTTCTGCCTGCCGACGGTGATGGCGCGCCAAGGCCGATTCTGCAGGCCTGCAGAAGGCGAGGACAGCCTGGCCTCGCGCTACACCTACGCCTACCACTTCGACGCGACGCTCTACGCCGCCTTCCTGCGCCGCCTGGCCGAAGGTCGCGGCGCGAGGCGCACTGAGGGGCGCGTCGTCGGCGTGGAGCGCCACGAGGACGGCCGCGTGCGCGCGTTGCGCCTTGCCGACGGGCGCGAGGTCGAGGGCGATCTCTTCATCGACTGCTCCGGCCTGGCGTCGCTGCTGATCGGCCAGACGCTCGAGCAGCGTTTCATTGACTACGGCCACTGGCTGCCAGTGGACCGCGCCTGGGCCGTGCCCACCGAGCGCGCACCGGGCGATCTCGCGCCCTTCACGCGCTCGACGGCGCTGGAGGCCGGCTGGGCCTGGCGCATCCCGCTGCAGGACCGCACCGGCAACGGCCATGTGTTCAGCAGCCGCTTCATCGACGAGGGACGGGCGCGCGAACAGCTGCTGGCCCAGCTCGACGCGCCGATGCTGGCCGAGCCGCGGCTGCTGCGCTTTCGCACCGGCCACCGCGAGCGCTTCTGGGTCAAGAACGTCGTCGCCATCGGCCTGGCCGCCGGCTTCCTGGAGCCGCTGGAGTCCACCGCCATCTTCATGGTGCACAACGCGCTGGGCCGGCTCATTCCGCTGCTCGGCGAGGCCGACCACGCACAGGCCGCGGTCGGCTTCAACGTGCAGCAGCTGCGCCAGTACCAGCGCATCCGCGACTTCATCATCCTGCACTATGCATTGAGCGAGCGCCGCGACAGCGAGTTCTGGCGCACGCTGACGAGCATGCCGCTGCCCGAGTCGCTGGACTACAAGCTGCATGCCTGGCGCGAGACCGGCACCCTGCATGCCTACGACAACGAGGCCTTCGACACGGCGAGCTGGCTGGCCATCCACGCCGGCATGGGCGACTGGCCGCGGCGCCGCAGCCCTTGGCCGGACGAGATGCCGGCTGAGTTGGCAGCCCGCTATCTCACCGAGCGCCATCAGGCCATTGCCGCGCTGGCCGCCGGCATGCCTGACCACGACAGCTTTCTGCGTGCACGCTTGAGCGGTGCTGCGGGATAGCGCCCATGCCGAAAATAGTGCGCGTCCATAGACTCGCGCACAAGAAATACGGGGACTCGAATGGAGAACATCGGCAAGCCGCTACGGCGGGTCGTGATCGTGGGCGGTGGCGCCGCGGGCTGGATGTCGGCGGCAGCGCTGAGCGCGGTGCTCAAGCCCCCGTATGAGATCCGCCTCGTCGAGTCCGACGAGATCGGCATCATCGGCGTCGGCGAGGCGACCATCCCACCCATCCGCATGTTCAACGGCCTGGCCAAGATCGACGAGGCGGAGTTCCTCAAGGCCACGCAAGGTACGTTCAAGCTCGGCATCGAATTCGTCAACTGGGGCCGCCAGGGCGAGCGCTATTTCCACGGCTTCGGCGGCGTCGGCCGCGAGGCGCTGTGGCCGGTGGACTTCTCGCAATACTGGCTGCGCCTGCGCGCGCTGGGCCGCGCGCTGCCGCTGGACGCCTACGTCATCTCCAACATGGCGGCCAAGGCCAACCGCTTCATGCTGCCGCGGCCGGACATGCAGAACTCGCCGATGGCCGCACTCGGCTATGCCTATCACTTCGACGCGTCGCTGTACGCGAAGCACCTGCGTGCCCTGAGCGAGCAGCGCGGCGTGCGCCGCACCGAAGGCAAGGTCGTGCGCGTGCTGCTCAATGAAGAACCGGGGCCAGCCGAAGGCCATGTGCGCGCCGTGCAGATGGAAAGCGGCGAACTGGTGGAGGGCGACCTCTTCCTCGACTGCTCCGGCTTTGCCAGCCTGCTGATCGAAAAGGCCCTGGGAACCGGCTTCGAGGACTGGAGCCACTGGCTGCCCTGCGACCGCGCCGTGGCGGTGCCCAGCGAGAGCACGAGCCCGCTGCTGCCCTATACGCGTTCGACCGCGCACCGGGCCGGCTGGCAATGGCGCATTCCGTTGCAGCACCGCGTCGGCAACGGCCATGTCTATTCCAGCAGCCATGTCAGCGACGACGAGGCCGCCGGCGTGCTGCTGAAGAATCTCGACGGCCAGCCGCTCGCCGACCCGCGGATCATCAAGTTCCGCACCGGCATGCGTGAGGAGGCGTGGCGGCGCAATGTGGTTGCCATCGGCATGTCGGCCGGCTTCGTCGAGCCGCTGGAGTCGACGGCCCTGCACCTGATCCAGATGGGCGTGGCCAAGCTCATCGAGGCCTTCCCCCACAGTGGCTTCGACGCCCTGGAGATCGCCGAGTACAACCGCCAGAGCCGCGAGCGCTACGAATACGTGCGCGACTTCATCGTGCTGCACTATCACCTGAACCAGCGCGACGACAGCGAGTTCTGGAAGGCCTGCGCGGCCATGGCCATTCCCGAGGCCCTGCGCTGGCGCATGGCGCTGTATGCCTCCAGCGGCCGCCTGGCCAATGTCGACGGCGACCTGTTCCGCGAGCCGAGTTGGCTGGAGGTCATGGAAGGCCAGAACCTGCGCCCCAAGGGCTGGCTGGCGCTCGCCGAGCTGCAGGGCGTGGAGGAGACGGTGGCCTACTTCAAGGGCGTGTCCGACACCATCGCGCAATGCGTGGCCGTGATGCCGGAGCACGCGGAGTTCGTGCGGCGCTACTGTCCGGCGATGCCAGTCTGATCACGCGAAACGGCTGAGCGAGGTGGAACTGCTCTCCGTCTCGCCCGACGCGATCGACGCCCACCCGCTGATCCACGAGTACTTCGGGGCGCTGTTGAAGCGGGAGCAGCCCGAGGCGTTCCAGGCGGCCCACTCGCGGCTGTTCGACTATCTGTGCGAGAACACGCCGCACCGCCCGGACGGCCTCGACGGACTGGCCCCGCTCTACGAAGCCGCCACCCACGGCTGCCGCGCCGGACGACAGCAAGAGGCGTTTAGGTCGGAGCGACGGGCCTTGCGTCGAGGACCTGGTCCGCAAGTTCCGGAAGTGACGGCCGAACGGCGGGTTGCCTGAACCCGCCATGTCGGCCTACGCTTTCGCATCCAGCCGCCCGCTTCACTTCGGATCGAAAGCCATGACCTCACTGCCGTCCCGCCGCCGATTCGCCGCTGCGCTGCTGCTTGGCAGCCTGGCAGGTGGCTGCGCTGCCGCCGGCGAGTCGGTGAGCATCCCGCCGCCGGCCCAGGATCCGGCACCCACGGCAACCGGCCTGCAGACCGCGGTGTTCGCCGGTGGTTGCTTCTGGGGCGTGCAGGGTGTGTTCCAGCATGTGCAGGGCGTGCAGCAGGCCGTCTCCGGCTACGCGGGTGGCACGGCGAGCACGGCTAACTACAAGCAGGTCACCAGCGGCCGCACCGGCCATGCAGAGGCGGTCGAGGTGACGTTCGACCCATCGCAGGTCACCTACGGCGCCTTGCTGCAGGTCTTCTTCTCCGTGGCACACAACCCGACGCAGCTGAACCACCAGGGACCGGACATCGGCCGCCAATACCGCTCGGCCCTGTTTCCCGCCGACGCGGCGCAGCGCGAGACGGCCCAGGCCTACATCGCGCAATTGGACGCGACAGGGCTCTACGGCAAGCCCATCGTGACCAAGGTGGAGAACAGGGGCAACTTCTATCCCGCCGAGAAATTCCATCAGGACTACTTGGTCGACAACCCGCGAGACCCCTACATCGTGTTCCACGACCTGCCCAAGATCACGGCGCTGAAGCGGCTTTTCGGCGAACGGTTCAGAAGCGAGCCCATGCTGGTGAAGCAGGCGCGTTGATCCTGGCCCAGTGGCCGACGCGCATAAAAAAAGCACCGCGGAGCCAACCGCGGTGCCGGGTCTTGCGAGTGGCGGGCGGGCCGGGCGGCCCGCCCTTCGTCAAGCTCAGAAGCTGTACTGCATGCTGACGCGATAGCCGCGGCCCGACGTGAAGTAGTTGTGGCCGATCATGCCGATGTGCTGCTGCATGATCTGCTTGTACGTCTTGTTCGTCAGGTTGGTGGCATCGACACCCAGGGACAGATCGTTGCCGATCTTCAGGTGCAGACCTGCGTCGACCTGTCCATAGCCGTCAGCCCAAAGCGGCAGGCCCACGGGCAGGTTGTGCTGACCAAAGTTGGCGCTCGCCGGGTTGGTGTCCAGCGCATTGGTCTGGTTGGGGCCGGTGTTGTCGGAGTTCAGCGCCACGCCGTAGAGGTATCTGCCGCGGTAGTTGTAGGCAATGCGGGCAGAGACCGGACCACGGTCGTAGAGCAGCGCGATGTTGAAGGTGTTCTTCGACAGGTTGTCCAGCGGCATATCGCCGAAGGAACGGCCATCGGTGTCACAGCCGTTGATGTACAGGTTCAGGTTGTCCTGGCCTGCGCCGGGCGAGCAGTAGCCCGTGTACACCGCGTTGTAGCGCTTCACCTTGCTGTCCACGTAGGTGTAGTTCGCCTGCAGGCCAATGCCCTGCAGCAGCGAGGGCAGGCCCTCGAAGTACTGCTGGTAGGCCACTTCGAAGCCGCGCGCATAACCCTTGGCGCCGTTGACCGGGCCGTTCAGCACGAAGTTGACCGGCTTGCCGTTGGCGTCGTTGACCGTGCGGTTGAAAGCCTGGTTGACGATGATGTCCTTGAGGTTCTTGTTGAAGACGGCGGCAGTCACGGAGCCGTTCTTCGCGAAGTACCACTCGGCCGTCACGTCTTCCTGGTCGGAGCGGATGGGCTTGAGCTCGGGGTTGCCGCTGGCCGTGCCGGTCAGGTTGATCTTCTTGACGTTGGGCGGCACGCTTTGCGCATCGACCTCGATGGTTTGCGACATCGACAGGAAACCCTGCATCTGGCTGAACTGCGGGCGCGCCAGGGCCTTGGACGCAGCAAAGCGGAACTGCAGCGCGCCGTCCGCCGTGGCCTTCCACTTCAGGTTCAGGCTGGGCAGGTAGTCCGTGAAGCTCTGGTTGAAGTTCTGCTCCTTGGCGAACGGTGTCAGCTGCGGCACGGCCAAGCCAACCGCCCCGGGCGGTGCGGCCTGCGTGGTCAGGATGGTGTAGCCGTCGGCCTGGTTCTTGGTGTGGACTGCGCGCAGGCCGACGTTGCCGTCGATGGGCAGGCCCACCTCATCGAAGGAGAAGCGCAGCTGTGCATACCCCGCCGTGGTGGTCTCGGCCTGGGTGTTGCGACCGGCCGGGTCGGTGCCGAAGGAAGTAGGAGCCCACTTGCCGCCGCCCTGGATGCTGTTGGCCTGCTGCGGGCAGCCCGCACCATCCCAGCCCGGCTTGAAGTTCGTGCACTCGTTCAGGTAGAGCTGGTGCAGCTTGTTGTAGCTGTTGGGCCAGTCGAAGGCCACCGAAGCCGCCGGGAAATACAGCGACGGGAGGTTGGCCTTGCCGCCGCCCATGAAGTCGGCGTAGTTGTTCTTGTAGGTGGGGATATCCGGCGCCTTGGTGATGTAGGCCAGGTCGCCGATGTTCCAGCCCACCTGCCAGGCGTGGGTGATGGTCGCCCAGTTGTAGCTCGGGTTGCTGTTGATGGTCTCGGCGTCGCGCTTGGCGATGCGCACGCCCACGCGCAGGTCGTTGAGGATCTTGTTGTCGTGGAAGACCCAGCGCGCATCACCCTTCCAGGCTTTTTGCGTGCCCTTGCCCTTGTCCAGGTGGTCCATCATCATCGCCCAGTAGTACTTGCTGGGGTCGTTGAGGACGGCCATGTCACTGGCGTCGAACACCAGGCGCGGCATCGAGCCGGTGTAGTCCACGGTCTCCTTGGGCAGGGCTACAGCGGTGCCGACCGTGGAGTCGAAGTTGTTGGTCTTGGAGCGGATGTACTGGAAGTCAGACGTCAGCGTCAGCTGCTCGTTGACCTTGCCGGAAATCTTCCAGGCCAGTTCATCGGTCTGCGAGTTGCGCTTGGAGTAGCGCGTCTGGTTCTCGACCTCGATGCCGGTGTAGTTGCCGTTGGCGTCCTTCTTGCCGGTCAGCACGCCCTTGGTCATCACGCCGTTGGCGTCGTAGGTGCCGTCCAGCACCTCGACGTTGTAGGGGTCGACCTGGGCGCTGACGTTGTTCTCGTTCCAGTTGAACTTGAACTTGGAACGGAAGAAGGTCAGCGAGGACTCGACGTCGTCCTTCTTCCATTGCAGCGCGCCGTAGATGCCGTCGCGCGTGCGGTCGTAGAACTGCTGCTTCCACGACATGTCGCGGGAGAACCAGGTCGGGCTGGTCGGCGTGGCCTTGTAGAACGGGTCCAGCACCAGGCCGTCCGTGCGGTTGGAACTGAGCGAATGCGCCACGTCGATCAGCGCGCCGAACTTGCCCGCGTCGGTGTTCCAGGTGTTGGACAGCAGGCCCGAGACGCTGGGCTTGTTCTTCTTGGCCAGGCTGTTGCGCGAGACGTCGAGCGAAATCGAGCCCTTGAAGCCGGGAAAGTCGAAGGGCAGGGCCGTGCGCAGGTTCACCAGGCCGCCGATGGCGCCCTCGATCTGCTCGGCCGAGGGGTTCTTGTAGACGTCCACGCCGGCCATCAGCTCGGGCGGCACGTCCTCGAAGCCCAGCGTGCGGCCCTGGTTGGCGCTGAAGGTTTCGCGGCCGTTCAGCGTCGAGCTGACATAGGTCAGGCCGCGGATGTTGACGCCCGACCCTTCGACCGAGAAGTGCACCGGGTCGTTGGACGACGACACCCGCGACATCGTGGCCCCGACGATGCGCTGCAGCACCTCGGACACCGAGCGGTCGGGCAGCTTGCCGATCTCGTCGGCGACGACCGAGTCGACGATCTCGTCTGATTCCTGTTTGAGTTTCTGCGCCGACGCAAGCGCGGCGCGGCGCCCAGAAACAATGACGGTCTCCAGGGCCTGAGGCGCCTTGTCAGCCGCGGGTGCTGCCGCTGGAGCTGGCGCGGGCGTGTTCTGCGCCAGCGCCGGTGTGGCTGCCCAAACCAGCGCCTGCACGGCCGCCAGGGACAGCGTTGTCCTCTTGAAATGTCTCATCCTCTTTGCTCCTCTTCGGTGGGAAACACTCAGCCCTTGCGGGCCTCGTGCCGGTCCTGCTGGTTTCTATGCCGCAGGTATTTGGTAACGCTAACAATGTCCAAGTAATCGGACATCCGGACTACTAGGGATAGGGGATATACGCATGGCTCCTGCATTCAACCCTCCTTTCTCCGCAGATGGATGTGCTGTGCTGGCAACTCGAGTGCCACGGTTTCCAGAGATTCTGGTAGCGCTATCCTCGAGCCAACGAGGCGCTCGGCGCCAGGCACCAGATCGATGAAGTTGTCCGCCAGATCCAGGCCCGGGTGCTGGAGCCAAAGGCCTTTGACCGGTCGATCGCAGCTCAGCCGCAAGGCCTGGCCCTCGGCCTGGATGGCGATGCGCGCGCCGGCCAGGCGGTAGAACTTGAAGGGTTCGGTCCAGGCGCAATCCCGCGCGACCTCGTGGCCGTCCGCATCGAAGGCGCACAACTCGGCGACGACCGGCTCGTCAAAGCCCGGCAGAGGCTGGGTCGTCTCGACGCTGGTCGACGCTGGAACCGCTTGCAAGACGCGGGTGCTGGCGAGCTGGCGTCCATCCATCGCGAACAGGCGCAACTGCAACGCCAGTTCACAGGCCTGAGCCTCGCCGTTCATGACGGACAGCCGCACCTGCCCTGTCTCCAGCCGCACGGCCACGGCCAGCGGCGCCAGGGCGCGGCGCACGGCATGCCAGGCAGGCTTGACGGTGCCCGATGAGTCGATGAGGGCCCAGCTCGTCACAGGCCAGCAATCGTTGAGCTGCCAGACCAGGGCACCGCCCACGGCGCGCGCGCCGGGCCGCTGCCAGCGGCGGCGAAAGTCCTGGTAGGCCACCCGCATGGCCTCGGCCTGCACGAACTGCGTCGCGTAGACGTGGTCCGCCAGCGTGCCGCCCACGCGCAGGTTGTCGGCCAGATAGACCGACAGGCGCCGATGCCCGTCCGGCCCCGCCGCCGAGCCGGCCTTGTTGTGCCACTGCACCGTGCGGCTCTCGGGGAAGCGCTCGGCTTTGGGCAGCACCGATTCGAACAAGGCCAGCGAGGGATGCGACTGCATGCCGAATTCGCTGACGAAGCGCGCCTGCACGTCGCCATAGCGTTGGTAGGGCAGCATCTGCTGGTGCCAGACCTCCCAGCTGTGGCGGTCGCCCACGGTCGCGTCGGAGGACTTGGCGCCGTCGCCTGGGGTGAAAGGGCTGCCCGGCCAGTAGGTGGTGTCCGGGTCCAGTGCCGCGCAGATCTCGGGCAGCAGGCCCTCGTAGATCGCCCGCGCCTCGAAGCGTTCGGCCGGCACGCCCGGGCCGGCCAGGCCGACGGACTCGGCCAGCATGTAGTCCTCGTTGTTGCCGCACCAGAGCGCCATGCAGGCGTGGTGGCGCAGACGCTTCACGGCGCTCTCAGCCTCCGCACGCACGCTGGCGAGGTAGTCGGCGTTGGCGGGGTAGAGACCACAGGCGAACATGAAGTCCTGCCAGACCAGCAGGCCGAGCTCGTCGCAGGCCTCATAGAAAGCCTCGTGCTCATAGATGCCGCCGCCCCAGACGCGCAGCATGTTCATGTTGGCCGCCGCCGCCTGGGCCACGCGCTCGCGGTAGCGCGCCGGCGTGATGCGCTCCAGCAGGTTGTCGTCGGGAATCCAGTTCGCGCCGCCGGCAAAGAAGGCCTGGCCGTTGACCTCGAAATGGAAGCTGCTGCCCGCCTCGCCTTCGACGGGGACCTGCACAAGGCGCAGCGTGCGCAGGCCGATGCGGCGGCTGTCCTGCGCCACGACCTGATCGCCGTCCAGCAAGTGGGCCACCAGCGTGTACAGCGGTTGCCCGCCCAGGCCGCGGGGCCACCAGAGCTGGGCCTCGCTGACATTCAGGGTCGCACACGCTGCATCGGCTGGCACGACCTGGCGGGCCACGCTGCGGCCGTCGGCGTCCAGCAGCTCGAAGGCGCAGCGCAAGCCGGCGGCACCGGCGGGCCGCGCCGAGACCTGCAGCGTCGCGCGCCGCCCGGCCACATCCACGTCGCTGCGGCAGTGCAGATCGTCCAGGCGCGCCGACCAGCTGTGCCGGCGCACCGCGCGCCAAGGGCCGCTGACGAGGAGCTCGGGGCCCCAGTCCCAACCAAAGTGGTACTGCGCCTTGCGAGCATGCAGACGGGCGCTGTCGCCGTTCCAGAGCTGGCGCTTGCCATGCACGGCCTCCACCTCGCGGGCAAGGCGCAGCGGCGGCTCAAAGCACAGCAGCAGTTCGTTGCGCCCGGGCTGCAGGCGGCGGCGCACGTCGACCCGGCGCGGCACGAACATGTTGTCCGATGCCAGCAGCTTCTCGCCGTTGAGCCAGACGCTGCAATAGGTGTCCAGGCCCTCGAAGACCAGGTCCTCGTGGTCGGCCAGTGCGCCGGCCTCGAAGCCCAGCCGCCAGGCCCAGCGGCGCTCGCCGACCCAGCGCACCTCGGCCTCGTTCATGCCGTAGAAGGGATCGGGAATGCGCCCGGCCGCCAGCAACGCGCCATGGGCCGTGCCGGGCACAGTGGCCGGCAGCCAGGCATCAGCGGGCAAAGCCGACAGCGCCGGCCCGCCAAGGCCCTCGGGCGCCTCGGCCAGCAGCCAGCCGTCATGCAGATCGATCAGTCGTTCAGGGCTCACGTGTCGGAGTCGTTGCGGTTGCGTTGCACACCAGCCCGCGGCGGGAGACCCCGAGCCGAACGGCATGCTTCGCCGTTCAGCCTCTGCGCCGCGCCTCAACGCGGCCGCGGCTTGTCTCCTGCTTCGCCACAAGCAAAGCTAAACATTGTTCTGTTGCGCATTCTGTTTCTCTACGACAACGCTAGCACTCGGGGATATTCCTGATGTTTTCTGGAAGAGACAGTCAACACAGCCGCTCAACTGCCGCACATAATCCGGTCCGTTTAGTAAACAACAACGAGACAAAGTGGCCAAGCCGGCCACGCGCTTCCCCCGCAATGAAAGCCCTGCTCACCCAGGCGGCGCTGGTCCTCGGTCTCGCTGCCGGCGTGCCACTCGCTCACGCCGCCCGCCTGGTCATCTGGATGGTGGGCGACGACAAGACGCCCCAGGTCATGCAGCCGGCCGTCGCCGCCTTCCGCGCCGCCCATCCGGATGTCGCCGTGGAAGTGCGCGACGTGCCCTGGGCTGACGCGATGACCAAGTACTCAGCGGCACTGGCCAGCCGGCGTGGGCCTGATCTCGTCACCGGCAGCACCTCCTACGCAATCGCGCTCGGCGCCAAGGGCGCGCTGGTCGACCTGAACCAGGCTGCGCCCGACCTCGCCCGCCAGCTCGAACAGCACGCCAACCCCGGCGCGCTGCGCGCCATCCGCCGCCCGGACGGCCGCCTCTACGGCGCCCCCTTCGACATGCATGTGCAGCTGCAGTACTACCGCAGCGACTTGGCTGCAGAGGCACCCGGAGACTGGGAAAGCTTCATCCGTGTCGCCCGCACGCAACGCGCCCAGGGACACGGCTTTGCACAGCAATGGGGCAATACCAGCTGGCTGGGCTTCTACCCCTACCTGCGCCAGGCCGGCGGGGCGGTCTACGACGCCAACTGCGCACACGCCGTCATCGACAGCCCCGAGGCCGTGCGCGCGCTGACCTATTACGCGCGCCTGTACCGCGAGCTGCAGGCACCCACGGATGGCTGGCCCGACGCCGACGGCGGCCTGGAAAGCGGCGCCTACGGGTTGATGCAGTCCGGCACCTGGCTGCTGTCGCGAATGGACATGGTTCACAAGGGCCTGGTCGGGCGGTGGGCCGCCGCGCCGCTGCCCATCGGCCCGACGGGCAAGCGCACCGCAGTGCTGGGCGGCACGGTGCTGGCCATCACACGCTTCTCGCCCAATCGCGAGCTGGCATTGGACTTCATGCGCACCGTCTACCAGCCCGAGGTCACACGCCGCATGGCCGAGGCCGCGCTGGCCTACGGCGGCATGTGGCTGCCCTCCGGCCGGCAGGATCAGATCGCCACCCTGCCCCTGCCCCACCGCGAGGCTCTGCTGACCCAGCTCGCCGACGCCGAGGGCCCGCCGCCCTGCCCCGCATGGATGCGCCAGGACTACATCGTCACCCGCGCCGTGCAGCGCGTCGTGCTGGCCGGCGGCGACCCGCAGGCCGAGTTGAGCCGCGCGGCCGCCGTCATGAACCGTGCACTGGCAGCATTGGGAGCGCAGCCATGATCTGGCGCCGCCATGGCCGTGACATGTTGCTCGTCGCGCCCTTCTTCGCCCTGTTCGGCCTGTTCGGCGTCTGGCCCGTGCTGCGGTCGGCCTGGCTGAGCTTCACCGACTACCACGCCACCGACGCCCCCAACTGGATCGGCCTGCGCAACTACGCCGAACTCTTCGCCGACGAGCGCTTCTGGACGGCGCTGGGCAACACCGCCACCTACATGGCCTCGGTGTCGGTCATCGCCGTGCTGCTCGGCCTCGTGCTGGCGCTGAACTTCGGCAGCAACTCGCGCCTGCACCAGTGGGTGCGCGTGGCCTTCTTCCTGCCAGCCGTGGCTGGCGGCGTCGGCGCCATCTCGGCCTGGAAGTGGCTCGCCAACTCCGAGGCCTATGGCCTGTTCAACAGCGTTCGCGCGGCCGTCGGCCTGGAGCCGGCGCGCTTCCTCGGTGACCCGCAATGGACGATGCCCGTCCTCGTCCTCGTCGGCGTCTGGTCGGTGCTCGGCTACAACCTCGTCATCTTCGTCGCCGGCCTGCGCGCCATCCCCGAAGAGCTCTACCAGGCCGCGCGTCTGGACGGCGCCTCACGCTGGCAGCAGTTGCTGCACATCACGCTGCCCAACCTGCGCCCCACGCTGGTCTATGTGAGCGTGACCGGCATGATCGCCAGCTTCCAGGTCTTCTATGAGCCCTATCTGCTCTACGGCGCGGTCGAGACGCTCGGCGGCCCGCTGGATTCGGCGCTGATGCTGGTGACCTATCTCTTCGACCGGGGCTTTCGCCAGCTCGACCTCGGCCTGGCCTCGGCGGCCGCCTGGGTGCTGACGACGCTGCTGTTCGGCCTGACCTGGCTGAACCTCAAGCTGATCGGCCGGGAGGGCGGGCGATGAAGTGGACTCGCATCCTCCAGGCCCCGCTGTGGCTGCTGGTGCCCGCCATGCTGCTGCCCTACTACTGGATGGCCGCCGGCGCCTTCAAGACCGTGGCCGAGCTGCTGCGCCAGCCGCCCACGCTCGTGCCCCAGGCGCCGACCTCGCGCAACTTCTTCAACCCCGACTGGGCCGGTACCACGGCCGATCCCGACAAGCTCGCCGGCATCCTGCAAGTGCAGGTCGAGGGCCACGGCTTTCTGCGCTTTTATGCCAACAGCCTGCTCGTCACCATCGTCGTCACGGTCGTCAGCCTGCTGGCCGCGTCCCTCGTCGCCTTCGTGCTAACCAAGAAGCCCTTCCCCGGCAGCCGCTGGCTGTTCCGCGCGCTGCTGGTGTCGATGATGCTGCCGTGGGAAGTCACCATCGTGCCCAACTTCGTCACCGTGGCGCAGCTGGGCTGGATCAACACGTACGCCGCCTTGCTGGTGCCGGGCCTGGCGAAAGCCTTCGTCGTCTTCTACTTCCGCCAGGCCATGCTGAGCGTGCCCGACGAACTCATCAGCGCCGCGACCCTGGACGGCGCCGGCACGCTGCGCATCTGGTGGAGCGTCGTGCTGCCCATGCTGCGGCCAGCTCTGGCGGCGATTGCCATCCCGGTGGCGGTGGGCGAGTGGAACAACTTCCTGTGGCCGCTGCTCGTCGTCAACGACGCGGCCACGCTGACCCTGCCGCTGCAACTGGGCAAGATGGCGGGCGACCTGAGCTTCAACCCGCAATCGGCCGCCGTGTTGATGGCGGGGTCGCTGCTCGCCTCGCTGCCGGCCGTCGTGCTCTTTCTGGTTTTCCAGAAGCAGTTCGTTGCCGGGCTGCAAGCGGGCGCCACCAAGGGCTGACATGAATTTGCTGAAAGGATTTGCGTTGTCTTTGTCTCTGATGCTGCCGGCGGCCGGACAAGCCGACGCTCGACTGCAAGGTGTCATGCAACGGCTTCAGGCCGGCGAGACCATCACGCTCGCGACGATCGGCGGCTCCATCACGACCGGCTACGCCGCCCAGCCGCCGCGTGAACGAGGCTGGGCCGCACTACTCGCCAGATCGCTGGGACCGAAGGCCAAGCTGGTCAACGCCGGCGTCAGCGGCACCGACTCGGCCGCCGGTGTGCAGCGGCTGCAGACGCAGGTGCTGGACAAGTCGCCCGACCTGGTCATCGTCGAGTTCGGCGTCAACGACCAGTGGCTGGATCCGGCCGTGCGCGGCAGCAGCTATGAAGCCATCCTGCGCCGACTGTTGACTTCCAAGAAGCCGCCCGCGGTCGTCGTGCTCGGCCTGACGCAGCAGGGCAACCAGGCGCGCGACGCGGTCGATGCGCAGCTGAAGCTGGCCGCTCACTACGGCCTCGCCGCGCTGGACTTCGGCCGCTGGATGCAGGCCCGCGTCGATGCCGGCGAAGACCGCTGGGCGGCTCTCTACGACGAGCCCGTCCACCCGAACGCCACCGGCCATCAGCGCATCGCGCTTGCGCTGGCCGAGACACTGCGGGCAGCCGCCCGCGGGCCGGTCGCCGCGCCCGCGCCGCTGCCCGATCCCGTCTACGGCCGCGCCCACGAGTTCACGCGGATGCTGGCCGGCGAGACCCTCAAGCCCTACCAGGTGCATGGCTTCGAGCGTGGCGGCGAGGTGCATCCCGAGTGGACCGGCCAGCAGCCCGGCTGGGTCAGCAAGGCCGACGATGCCGAGGCTCATTTTCTCGTCTGGGGACGCGAGGTCGCGGTCTTCCACGCCGAAAGCGAGCACTACCGCAACCTCGAAGCCTGGGTGGACGACGGGCCCGTCGTCACGCTCCGCGGCCAGGTGCCGGAACGCAAGGGCTACCTCGGCTGGCACTACGCCGTCGTCGGTCGCGAGCTGGAGCCCGGTGCCCACCTGCTGCACGTGCGCGTGAAGAAGGACGAATGGACCGGCAGCGGCCGCCCGGCGAGCCTGCTGGCCGTCATGTCGGCCGGCATCTTCCCGCCCGAACTCCACCCGAGCGACTTCGTGCGCGAGGCGCCGTCAAGCAAGCCAGGCCTGATAGCCGCGGACGATCCCAAGCTGCGCTGGATCGGCCGCATCGGCGCCGCGCCGGGCGGGAAGCTGCTCGCCTGGAGCGGCAGCGAGTTGCGCGCCCGCTTCACCGGCGACCAGCTCACGCTGCGCCTGGCACCCTCGCGCGGCAGCATCAACCATTTCACCGTCGAGGTCGACGGCCGCCGCCACGCGCTGGCGCTGCGCAGCAGCGGGCCGGCCGACTGGCGGCTGCCCTTGACGGCCGGAGAACACGAGCTGCGCCTCGTCAAGCGTACCGAGGCTTCGCAGGCTGAAAGCGTCTTCCTCGGCCTGCGCCTGGCCGAAGGCGGCAAGCTGCTCGACCCGCCCGCACCCCGGCCGCTGAAGCTGGAGTTCTACGGCGACTCCATCACCGCCGGCGCATGCAACGGCGATATCGGCGAGGATCAATACGCCGACCTGTCCAGCCACGACGGCACGCGGGCCTATGGCGCAGTGACAGCGTCCAAGCTGGGCGCGGACTACGTTGGCATCGCCATCAGCGGCATCGGCATCACCGCGACCTGGGACCAGCTGCTGATGCCCGAAGTGTGGAACCGGTACGCGCCGCGCCTGGACGCACCGGTTGCGCCGCCCGATGCACGCGCGCCCGACGTCGTGCTGCTCAACCTCGGCCAGAACGACCATGGCTTCCCGGCTTCGAAGGGCCAGACCATCGCCGCTGACTTCGGCCCGCGCTATCTCGCCTTCGTACGCGGCCTGCGCGCGCGCTACCCGCAAGCCAGGATCGTGCTGCTGATGGGCGGCATGTCGGCGCCACGCGAACAGCCGGCCATCCCGCGCGCCGTGCTGGGCGCCGTGCAGACGCTGCGCAGCGAGGGCGACGCCAACGTCTGGAGCTACCGCTTCGAGGCCTTCTCCTGGGCCCATCCGCGCATCGACGTGCATGCCTTGATGGCCGACGAGCTGACCCGCTTCCTGAAAGACGAGGTACTGAGATGACGCCTCCCGACCTGCGCAAACCCGAGACACTGTGGGCGCACATGCGCCACACGCTGGACTTCTACGCGCCGCGTGCGCGCGACGAAACCGGCGGCTGCTTCCAGTTCTTCAAGGATGACGGCACGATCTACGACCGCTGCACCCGCCACCTCGTCAGCAGCACGCGCTTCGTCTTCAACCACGCGCTGGCCTGGCGCTGGTTTGGCGGACCTGTTCACGACGTCGCGCACGCACTGGCCTTCGTCAACCAGGTCCATGCTCAGCCGCAAGGGGGCTATGCCTGGGTGCTGGACTGGCACGGCGGCCGCGCCACGGTGCTCGACGGCACCAACCATTGCTACGGCCTGGCCTTCGTGCTGTTGGCCAACTCGCACGCCACGGAAGCCGGCGTGCCCGGCGCGCGCGAAGGCATCGCCGCCACCTTCGAACTGATGGACCAGCACTTCTGGGAACCCGCCCACGGCCTCTACGCCGACGAGGCGACGCCGGACTGGGGCATCGGTCCCTACCGCGGCCAGAACGCCAACATGCACGCCTGCGAAGCCATGCTGGCCGCTCACGCCGCCACCGGCGAATCTCGCTACCTCGACCGTGCGCTGACCCTGGCCACGTCCATCGCCCAACGCCAGGCGGCGCTCGCGGGCGGCCTCGTCTGGGAGCACTACAACACCGACTGGACACCCGACTGGGACTACAACCGCGACGACAAGACCAACATCTTCCGGCCCTGGGGCTTCCAGACCGGCCACCTCACCGAGTGGGCCAAGCTGCTGCTGATGCTGGATCGTCGTCTGGGCGCAGCGGCGCCCGGCTGGCTGGTGCCGACGGCGCGCCACTTCTTCGACACCGCCATGCAGCGCGGCTGGGACGGCGTTCACGGCGGCCTCGTCTATGGCTTCGCGCCGGACGAATCATGGCGCCCCCCGCCCGCGGGTACGCAGCCGTCTCCCCGAGGGGGACACGTCGGCCTTGGGAGCGGCCCGGCGCCCGACATGAAGGTGTGCGACGCCGACAAATACTTCTGGGTCCAGGCCGAAAGCCTTGCCGCCGCCGCCTGGCTGGCCGTACGCACCGGCGACGACGCCTACTGGGCCTGGTACGACCGGATCTGGGCCTACGCCTGGCAGCACTTCGTCGACCACAAGCACGGCGCCTGGTATCGCATCCTCGCGCCCGACAACAGCAAAGTCACCGACGAGAAAAGTCCCGCCGGCAAGACCGATTACCACACCATGGGTGCCTGCCAGGACGTGCTGGCCGCGCTCCGCGTGCAACCGCCGGCACGGAGCTGACGCCATGACTCGCCTTGCCACTGCCCTGCTGATCGCGCTGCTTGCCGCCTGTGGTGGCGGAGGTGGTGGTGCCGCCGCCGAACCGGCACCGTCCACGCCCGCAGACCCCTGGGCCGCCTACCCGATCACGCCGTCCGGGACACCGCCCGGCGCCTCGGCACAGGCCCGCACCGCCGCCGCGGCGCTGGGCGGCGGCATCAACTTCGGCAGCATGCTGGAAGCGCCCAGCGAAGGCGCCTGGGGGCTGAAGGTCGAAGACGAATTCATCCAGCTCGTCGGCCCGAGCGCCAGCCCGTCTTACAGCCAGGCGGTGCGCCTGCCGGTGCGCTGGAGCAACCACGCCAGCCTGGATGCCGCAGCCACCATCGACGCGGCCTTCATGACCCGCGTCGAAGGCATCGTCACCAAGCTGCTCGCGCGCAATGTCACCGTCGTGCTGAACATGCACCACTACCACCAGCTCGATGGCGATGCCGTCGAGTCGGGTGAAGCCAGCGTCGCGGCCGATGTCGTGCAGTTGCGCTTCCTGGCCATGTGGCGCCAGATCGCTGAGCGCTTCGCCAATGCCGGGCCGGGCCTGGTGTTCGAGCTCTACAACGAGCCGCACAACAAGCTCGAGGCCGACTGGAACACCCTGGCCTCGCGCGCCCTGCGCGTGGTGCGCGCCAGCAACCCGAGCCGCGTCGTCATGATCGGCCCGGTGCAGTGGAACAGCCCCTGGGCCCTGTCCAAGCTGCAGCTGCCGGCCGATGCCAACCTGCTGCTCACCGTCCACCATTACGAGCCGTTCACCTTCACCCATCAGGGTGCGGAATGGGTCAGCCCCTCGCCGCCCGTGGGCGTGGATTGCTGCGACGCCGCCCAGCTGGCCAAGATCCGCGAAGGCCTCGACCTGGCCGCCAACGAAGGCAAGCGCCTGGGCTACCCCGTGGTGGTCGGCGAGTTCGGCGCCTACAGCCGCGCGGCACTCGGCGCCCGGGTGCGCTACCTGAAGGCGATGCGCGCCGAGATGGCTGCCCGCCAGCTGCCCTGGATGTACTGGGAACTGGCCGCGGGCTTCGGCCTCTATGACCCGCAAGCCCATGCCTGGCGGACCGACCTGGTCCAGGCGCTGTACGGCACCACCCTGACGAAGGACTGATCCATGAAGCTGCGACACCTCGCCACCACCTGCCTGCTGGCGTCCCTCGTCCAGGGCGCCTGCGCGGCCGAACTGCTGCCCTGGCGCGGCATCAGCCTGTCCAGCGCCGAATGGGGCGAGAAGCTGCCCTTCCCCGGCATCTATGGCAAGGACTTCGTCTACCCCAGCGTCGCCAGCACGGCCTACTTCCAGGCCAAGGGCATGAATCTGATGCGCATCGCCTTCCGCTGGGAGCGCCTGCAGCCGGTGTTGAACGGCGAGTTCGACCCGACGGAACTCGCTCGCCTGCGCGAGTTCGTCGACGGCACGACCGCCCGCGGCCTGCATGTGCTGCTGGACCCGCACAACTACGCCGCCTACAAGGAGGTGCATGTCGGCAAGCCCGAGGTGCCCATCGCCGCGTTTGCCGACTTCTGGCGGCGCCTGGCCCTGCAGTTCAAGGACAACCCGAAAGTGCAGTTCGGCCTCGTCAATGAGCCGCGCAACATGCCGACCGAGACCTGGGGCCAGGCCGCCCAGGCCGCCATCGATGCCATCCGCAAGACCGGCGCGACCAACCTCATCACCGTGCCCGGCAACGGCTACACCGGTGCCTGGAGCTGGTTCGAGTCCAAGTGGTACGGCACGCCCAACGCCGAGGTCATGGGCCAGGTGCGCGACCCGCTGGACCGCATGGTCTTCGAGGTGCACCAGTACTTCGACAAGGACGGCTCCGGCACCAGCCCCGAATGCGTCAGCCCCGAGATCGGCGCGGAGCGGCTCAAGCGCTTCACCGAATGGCTGCGCAAAAACAAGCGCCGCGCCATCCTGGGTGAGCTGGGCGGCGGCGCCAATGCCGTCTGCGAGCAGGCCGTGGCCGGCGCGCTCAAGCATCTGCAGGCCAATGCCGACGTCTGGGACGGCTGGCTGTGGTGGGCCGGTGGCCCGACCTGGGGCGACTATTTCCTGTCCCTGGAGCCCACCGCCGAGGGCCGCGACAAGCCGCAGATGCGCTGGCTGGCGCCTTTCCTCAGCCCAATTGCAGTTCAACGTCCCTGAGCGACTGAAGGAAGTCCTTGGCGTCGAAGGCTTCACCCAGGGCCAGCGCGCCGCTGCGCTTGAAGGACGGCTGCAGCATGCGCTCGGCCGCTTCGACCACCAGCGGCGCCGACACCGCGTAGATGTCCTGGCCACGCGCGACGGCCTTTCTCGCGCTCAGGCCCTCGCCGGCCTGCACGACCATCTCGAAGCGCTGCGCTGAACGGCCCTGCGCGTCACTGGCCTCGGGCGGCGGCGTGGTGGTGTCGCGGATCTCCTGCAGGGACGACAGCGTCAGCCACGAGCGCAGGTTCTGCACGCGCAGGTGGCGGGCGATGGTGATGACCTCGCTGAAGGGCAGTTCGACCATGGCCTGCTCGCCGTGCTCCGCACTGAAACGCCAGTCGCGCTGGGCCGCCGGCGTCGGCATGCGCACGATCTGGCCGCCTTGCAGCACAACGCGCGGCACCTGGTTGCGCTCACCGGTCTTGCGGGTGCCCTCGGTGGGCCACCAGTGGTCCAGCGCGATGGCGATGGCCAGGTCGTGCACGGCGCCGTCGCCCATCAGCGCCGTCGCCAGCAGGTCAGCCAGCCCGCCATAAAAACCCGCCGCCGGAATGATGGCGACGCCAGCCACGCGAGCCCGGGCATCGAAGTTCTCGAAGACGGCTTCAGCGCTGGCCTGCTCGGCGGTCACGTCGATATAGCCGCAGCCAGCGCGCAGGGCGGCCTCGATGACCGGCGCCGCCGTGTCGAGAAACGGCCCGGCACAGTTGATGACCACGCCGCAGCCCTGCAGTGCCGCGTCCAGCGCGGCCGCGTCGTCAATGGTCGCGACCCGCGCCTCCACGCCAGCCGGCAGTCGCGACGCATCCCGCCCGATCGCCACAACCTTCAAGCCACGCCTCAGCGCCTCGTTGACGACGAATCGCCCGGTGTGCCCGCCGGCACCGTAGACCGCGACCGCCTTCTTGCCCAAATCCTTGCTCATGATCATCCTTTTGAAACGAGACAGACCTGTCTGTTCTTTGAACGATACAGAATGGTCTGTATCGTGTCAACACCGAATCGACCGCCGTGATGAACATGCCTGCTGAAACTGCCCCCGAAGCCCAGAACGTCCGCGAGCGACTGCTGGGCGTGGCGTCCGAGCTGTTCTACAAGAACGGCGTTCGCGCGGTCGGCATCGATCTGGTCATCGAGCAGGCCGGCGTGGCCAAGAGCAGCCTGTACCGCCACTTCCGCACCAAGGACGACCTCATCGTGGCCTTCCTGGAGCGCGAGGATGTGGACTTCTGGGCGACCTGGGACCGGGTCGCCGCGGAGAACGCGAGCGACGCGAAGGCCGAGCTGGAAGCGCACATGCGCTGGATCGGCGAGCGCCTGGGCCGCGCCAACTACCGGGGCTGCCCGCAGATCAATGTGGCGGCCGAGTTCGCCGAGCAGGATCACCCGGCACGCGGCGTGGCGCGAGCCCACATGCAGGCGCTGCGGTCACGCCTCACAGTCATCGCCCAACGCCTGAAGGCACGCGCGCCGAAGGCACTCGCCGCTCAGCTGGCCTTGCTCGTCAATGGCGCCTTCGTCAGCGCCGAACTGCTGACGCCGGATGAAGCGACGGATGTGCTGCTGGCCGCGATGCGCGCCCTCGTCGAAGCCGGCCGCTAGTCTTCCTTCATCTGCGCCGCCTTGGCCACTGGTGCCAGGCGGGCTTTCTCGGCTGCCAGAAACTTGCGGAAGTCCTCGCGGCTGCCGCCCGTCGGGTCGATGGCCAGCGGGATGAGCTTGGCGCGCAGCTCGCTCGTCTTCAGCGCCGCATTCACGGCCGCATTGAGTTTGTCGAGGATGGCCTCGGGCGTGCCCTTGGGCGCGAACACGCCCGACCAATGGCCAATGAAAACGTCGTTGAAGCCCTGCTCCTGGGCGGTGGCCAGGTCGGGCAAAGCCGCGATGCGACGGTTCCACGTCGAGGCGATGGCCTTGAGCTTGCCGGCCTTCACCATCGACAGCACGACGGGGCTGGCCTCGGAGGTCGCATCGACCTGGTTACCGACAACGGCCGCCATGCCTTCGGAGCCGCTCTTGAAGGGCACGATCTGCAGCTTGGCGCCAGCCTTGAGCTTGAGCATCTCGGCCACGAAATGCGGCGTGCTGCCGGTGCCGGCCGTCGCGAAGTTCAGCCCCTGGCCTTTCCTGGACGCCGCGATCAGGCCCTTCAGATCCTTGATGGCCGAGTCGCCCGGCACGACGACGACCGAGGGGCTGACGGCCATCATGACGACGGGCACGAGGTCGTTCTCGGCATAGGGCATGCGTGTCTTGATCAGCGCATTGGTGATGACACCGGCCGCCGGCGTCAGGAAGGTGTAGCCGTCCGGCGCGGCCTTGGCCACATAGGCCGCGCCGATCATGGAGCCGGCACCGGGCTTGTTCTCGATGATGATCGGCTGCCCCAGCTGCTTGGCCGTGGCTTCGGCCACCGTGCGCGCCACGATGTCGTTGGCGCCGCCGGGGCCAAAGGGCACGACGAAGTGCAGGGGCTTGGACGGCCAGGCCGTTTCCTGGGCATTTGCGGTCAGTGCAAGCAGCAGAGCTGCGACGGGAACAAGGCACTTCGGCACGGGCGTCTCCTGAAGGTGGTACAGCCCAGCCTAACGCCCTGCGGCGCGCCCGCGAAACGTGAGAACCCGCACAGGCATGAGCTCATGACAAAAGCTTTGTTGGGTTTTGTGTCATCGGCCTGCAGACTTGCAGCGTTGCCACCCGTACCGACAGCTTCCGCCACCACCGATGTGTGAGCTTTTCGCCCTCAACAGCCGCCAGCCGGCCGCCGCCACCTTCTCCCTCAGCGGCTTCGCCGCTCGCGGCGGGCGCACCGCAGACCATGTCGACGGCTGGGGCGTGGCCTTCCACGACGGCGAGCGCTGCCAAGTCACCGTTGAGGACAGCCCGGCGGCCGAATCCGAACTGGCGCGTCATTTCGGCCACCACCCGGTGCAGGCACGCAACATCCTCGCCCACATCCGCAAGGCCACCCAGGGCGCCCGCACCCTGGAGAACTGCCACCCCTTTCGCCGCGACTGGGCAGGTCGCACCTGGGTCTTCGCGCACAACGGCGACCTGAAGGACTTTCACCCCCAGCTGGACGGGAGCTTCACGCCGGCCGGCCAGACCGACAGCGAACGAGCCTTCTGCTGGTTGATGCAGAAGCTCCAGCAGCGCTTCGGCAGCCAGCCGCCCGACTGGCAGCAACTGGCCGAAACGCTGACGCCCTGGATCCACGAGATCGCCGAGCACGGCCGCTTCAACCTGCTGCTGACCGATGGCCGCGCCATGCTGGCGCATGCGTCAACCAAGCTGCACTGGCTGCAGCGCCGCCCGCCCTTCGGCCACGTCTCCTTGCGCGACGGCGACCTGAGTGTGGACCTGGCCACCGTCAACAACCCGGCTGACCGCATGGCGCTGGTCTCCACTGAGCCGCTGACCCATGGCGAGGCCTGGCAGGCGTTCGCCGCTGGCGAGGTGCGGGTGTTCAGGGACGGCGAATGCGTGTTCGTCAGTGAAGGCGTGGCCGAACTCGCGGCTGCTTGATCAAACCGCAGCCAGCGCCTCATCCACCACACTGCGCGCCTCCTGCAGCAACTGCTGCAGATGCGCCTCGTCGCGGAAGCTCTCCGCGTAGACCTTGTAGATGTCCTCGGTGCCCGACGGCCGCGCGGCGAACCAGCCACTGGCCGTGCACACCTTGATGCCACCGATCGGCGCGCCGTTGCCCGGCGCACTGCTCAGCACCGCAGTGATGGGCTCGCCTGCCAGTGAAGTCGCCTGCACGTTCGCAACCGTCAGCGCGGCCAGCCTGGCCTTCTGCTCGCGCGTGGCCGGGCCTTCGACGCGGTCGGCGTGCGGTGTGCCGAGGGCCGCCGTCAGGCCCTGGTAATACACCCCCGGGTCGCTGCCGGTGCGCGCCGTGATCTCGGCCGCCAGCAGCGCGGCGGCGATGCCGTCCTTGTCGGTCGTCCACACGCGGCCATCACGGCGCAGCATTGATGCGCCCGCGCTCTCCTCGCAGCCCAGGCCCAGGCTGCCTTCAGCCAGGCCCGGCGCAAACCATTTGAAGCCGACGGGCGCCTCGAACAGCGGGCAGCCCAGGCGCCGCGCAATGCGGTCGATCAGCGCCGTCGTGACGACGGTCTTGCCGACGGCCGCGTTCGCGCGCCAGCCGGGCCGGTGGCGGAACAGATAGTCCACGGCGACGCTGAGGTAGTGGTTGGGCGGCATCAGACCGGCACTGCGGGTGACGATGCCATGGCGGTCATGGTCGGTGTCGCAGGCAAAGGCCACGTCGAAGCGATCGCGCAGGCTCGTCAGCCTTAGCATGGCCCAGGGCGATGACGGGTCCATGCGGATCTGGCCGTCCCAGTCCAGCGTCATGAAGGCGAACCGCGGATCCACCTCGTTGCTGACAACCGTCAGTGGCAGGCGGTAGTGCTCGGCGATCGCAGGCCAGTAGGCCACACCCGCGCCACCCAGTGGGTCCACGCCCAGCTGCAGGCCGGCTGCACGGATCAGGTCGAAGTCGATGACCTGCCCCAGCGCCGCCACATAGCTGCCGAGGAAGTCGTACTCATGGCAGGCCGACGTGCCGAGTGCCCGCTCGGCGTCCTTGCGCAGCACGCCCTTGAGCGACTGCTTCAGATGCTCGTTGGCAGCCCCCTGGATGCCCGTCGTGACATCGCTGCCCGCCGGCCCGCCATGTGGCGGGTTGTATTTGAAGCCGCCGTCACGCGGTGGGTTGTGCGACGGCGTCACGACGATGCCGTCGGCGCGCTGCCAGCCTTCGCGGCCGCGGTTGTATTCAAGGATAGCCAGCGACACGGCCGGTGTCGGCGTGAACTGGCCCGCCGGCGCCAGCATCACGTCCACGCCATTGGCGACCAGCACCTCCAGTGCGCTGAGCACAGCGGGCTCGGACAGCGCATGCGTGTCGGCGCCCAGAAAGAGCGGGCCCGCGATGTCGCTCTGCTTCCTGTGGTCGCAAATGGCCTGCGTGATGGCCAGCACATGCCATTCGTTGAACGAGCCATCCAGAGCCGAGCCGCGGTGGCCCGAGGTGCCGAAGCTGACCTGCTGTTCGGCGCAGCTCGGATCGGGCTGGCGCGAAAAATAGGCTTCGCGCAAGGCCTCGACGTCGATGAGGACATCGGGTGGCGCGGGCTTGCCGGCAAGGGGGTGGCGTTCAGCACTCATCGTTCGGGGCTCTCCCGTTCTTCGGTGAGACCATACTGCCAGCATGGCGCGACCACGGTGCCGGACATCGGCACACAGGCTTGCAGGCCCCGACCTACAGGCAACGCAATTGCCGCGCGGCGTCTCAGCGGCCAGACCGCTTCCTGATCCGCTCAATGCCGGTCTTGGCAAAACTCACCGAGCGCTTGGCCGCATCCTGGACTTGGGCTGCGGCGGGCAGCTTGTCCTGAGCCCATGAGGCGGCCTTTTGCACGGACTGCTGGACCTGCGTCGCGGCTGTATCGGCCGCGGCCTGCAACTGCTCGGCTGAGGGCAAGCGCTCACGTGTCCAGTCAGCGGCGTCCTTGGCCGACGTGCCCAATTGCTCAGCCCCCGACCTGGCGCCATGCCACGCCTTGGTCGCTGCGGTGCCGGCCGCGGCCTGCAGCTCCTCGGGCGAAGGCAGGCGCTCGCGCGTCCAGCCGGCCGCCTCCTTGGCCGAAGCGCCCAGCTGTTCGGCCGCCTTGCCCGCGCCCGACCTGGCGGTGACCCAGGCCTTGGTGAGCGGGCCGTCAGGCTCTTGCAGCAACAGCGTCAGGCTGGCTGCCAATGCCGCCTCCTCGGCCTCGGACAGCGGCCCGCCGGCTTCCAGCAGCCGGCGCAGGAACTGGCCGAGATCGGCGGCGATGGCCTTGTGGTTGCAGTCGGGGTTGGCATGCAGGAAGGCCGACAGCTCAGCGGCCACCTCCTCGACCGAGCCTTGCATCACGCCCGGCTCGATCTGCGCGATGGCCCGCGTGACGAAGCTGGCGTCCAGGCCCCAGTCGTCCACCAGGTGTTGCACCAGCGCTTGCCGCTCGGCAGGCTCGATGTGGCCATCCACCGCGGCCAGCCGCAGCGCCAGCGGCGCGATGAGGTCGAAGAGGGCCAGGCCCAGCGTGTCCAGCGGCGTGTTCAGGAACTTGGGGATCTCGATGACACGCGCGCCCTTGGTGTCACCCAGCCACCGGTACAGGCCGTAGCAGGCGCCGCCCGAGGCCAGCGCGGCCAGCGCCACCCAGCCAATGGGCGTGGCTGCGGCACCGATGCCCAGCACACCCGACTTCACGACGGCGGCGCCCGCGCCCGCGGCGCCCAGCACGTCCCAGACCTCGCGGGTGCGGTTGATCATGCGCAGGGACTTGTAGGCGTTCTCGCCGATGGCGAGCTTGGCCTTGAAGCGCAAGGGCTCGGCGACTACCTGCGTCACGCCTTCAAGCGCGGTTCCGGGTTCGGCTGGGTCCACTGTCGGTTGCTGCTGGGTCGTCATGGCGACCAAGCATAGAACGAGAGGGTGCACATCGTGGACGGCGCGGTCTTCGGGCCGAGCGCCGGGCCGCTCCCTAGCCGGCCCGGTTGGCGATGTGCTCGCGGCTCGATGCCGCGAGCATCGCCGTCCCCTCGGGGGCTGAGGCCGGACACATGGCGCCCAGTGGGCGGCATGTGCCTGCCGAAGAGCTGCGGCGCGAGCCGCAGCGCGGTCTGCAAGACCGACTGGGCTTGCCCGCGTTTAGCAGGGCAAGACTGGGCGAGGGGCAGCGTTATTTCAGGTGACAGGCGCGGGGTTGAACAGCACCAGGCTGTTGTGCAGCTTCCAGTGCTCGGCCCAGGTCTTCTTGCGGCCACTGGCGACGTCCAGCAGCAGGCGGAACATCTCCCAGCCGGTCTCTTCAATCGTCGCCTCACCATCGGCRATGCGGCCGGCGTTGATGTCCATCAGGTCGTGCCAGCGGCGGGCCAAGTCGGTRCGCGTGGCGACCTTGAYSACCGGGCATTCGGCCAGGCCGTAGGGYGTGCCGCGGCCGGTGGTGAASAYRTGCARATTCATGCCGGCGGCGAGCTGCAGCGTGCCGCAGATGAAGTCGCTGGCCGGCGTGGCGGCGTAGACGAGGCCGCGCTGGTCCTGCCGCAGCTTCTCGCCGGGCGCCAGCACGTGCGAGATGGCCGAGCTGCCGSWCTTGAYGATGGAGCCCATSGCTTTYTCGRCGATGTTGGACAGGCCGCCSKYCTTGTTGCCGGGCGTGGTGTTGGCGGAGCGGTCGACGCGGCCACGGTCGAGGTAGCGGTCGTACCAGCCGAGTTCACGAATGATGGCGTCGGCGACTTCCGGCGTCGCCGCACGGCTGGTGAGCTGATCGACGGCGTCGCGCACCTCCGTGTTCTCGCTGAACATGATGGTGGCACCGGCGCGCACCAGCAGGTCGGCGCAGAAGCCCACGGCCGGGTTGGCCGTCACGCCCGAGAAGGCATCGCTGCCGCCGCATTGCACGCCGACGACCAGCTCAGCTGCAGGCACGGTCTCGCGCCTGCGGGCGTTCAGGCGCTCCAGGTGAGGCTTGGCACTTTGCAGGATGTCTTCGAGCATGGACATGAAGCCCACGTGCACGTCGTCTTGAAGGCAAATGGTTTCGGGGCCGCTGGCCGGGTCGCGTTCGTCGGTGATCGGGAATGAGCCTGGCGGCAGCAGGCGCGCGGGCTGCAGCTTTTCGCAGCCCAGGCTGACGACCATGACCTCGCCGCCGAAGTTCGGGTTCAGCGAGATGTTCTTGAGGGTGCGGATGGGGATGACGGCATCCGGCGCGTCGATGGCCACACCACAGCCATAGCTGTGCTCCAAGCCGATGACGTCGTCCACGTTCGGGTAGCGCGGCAGCAGCTCGGCCTTGATACGCGCGACCGCCTGGGCGACGACGCCGGCCACGCACTGCACCGTCGTCGTGATGGCGAGGATGTTGCGCGTGCCGACCGAGCCATCCTTGTTGCGGTAGCCCTCGAAGGTGTAGCCGTCCAGTGGTTCAACGACAGCAGGCTTCACGGTGGCGATGGGCAGGCCTTCCAGCGCACGTGCGGCGGGCATCTGCAGCAGGCGCTCGTGCACCCAGCTACCGGCGGGAATGGCCTTCAACGCATAGCCGATGGGCACGGCATAGCGCAGCACCACTTCTCCCTCGGCGATGTCACGCAGCGCGACCTTGTGGCCCTGCGGCACCTTGTCGCGCAGCGCCAGCCCCGCGCCTGGGATGCCGTCCGGCAGCACGGTGCCTTCGGCCAGGCCGCCGTCGTTGGCAACGATGGCGACGTTGTCCTCAATGCGCATGCGCAGCGTCAGGGGCGGACGGGGGGAAACAGCAGTCATGGTTTGCCAAGGCGTTGCTACAGTTGAAGTTGTTGTACGTCGTCTAGTTGTCGTACAACTTCCGTCACTTTAGACGGCGCAATCATTTCAAAACTCCGGGAAAACCCGCGAATGCACGCCCCCCTCGCCCGCCGCCGGCCGCGCACGCTGGCCCTCGAACTGGTTGACTCGCTCGGAGACCGCATCCGGGCCGGCCAGTTGCAGGCCGGCGACAAGCTGCCGACCGAGGCGGCCATCATGGGCGAGTTCGAGGTCAGCCGCACCGTCGTGCGCGAGGCCATCTCCAAATTGCAGGCGGCTGGCCTGGTCGAGACGCGGCACGGCATCGGTACGTTTGTGCTCGGGCCTGGCGACGGGCCGTCATTCAAGATCACGCCGGAACAGTTCAGCACGCTGCAGGACGTCATCGCCGTGCTGGAACTGCGCATCGGCCTCGAGACGGAGGCGGCCGGCCTGGCAGCGCAGCGGCGCACCGCCGACAACCTCATTGCCCTGCGCAAGGCGCTGGACGCAGTTATTGCCGCCGTCGAAGCCGGCCAGGACTCGGTGGCCGCCGACTTCCAGTTCCACTTGGAGATTGCCCGCGCGACGCAGAACAGCCACTTCACCGACCTGATGGCGACGCTGGGGGCCCAGATCATTCCGCGTGCCCGGCTGGAGCCGGTGGCGGACATGAGTGCGGAGCGGCTGGCCTATATGCGGCGCGTCAACGCGGAGCACGAAAGCATCCTCGACGCCATCACCAGCCAGGATGCCGAATCGGCTCGTGCGGCCATGCGCACCCACCTCTCCAACAGCCGCGAACGCCGCCGCAGGGCCCAGGCCGAAACCGGCTGACCATTAAAAATGGTTTCCAAGGGTTATCCCTAGTGATTGTGGATTTGAACCCAGTTGTACGATGACCTACAACTTCAACCATCCCAACACCGAACGGAGACCCGCCCATGTCGCCCCAAGAACTCAAAGCCGTCCTCGAAGCCGGTCTGCTGTCCTTCCCGCTGACCGACTTCGACGCACAGCTGAACTTCGCGCCCAAGCCTTACGCCGAGCGCCTGGAGTGGCTGCAACCTTACGGCGCCTCGGCGCTGTTCGCGGCGGGCGGCACGGGTGAGTTCTTCTCGCTGGAGCCGGGCGAGTACAGCGACATCATCAAGGTGGCCCTGGACACCTGCCGCGGCCGCACGCCCATCCTGGCCGGCGCCGGTGGCGGCACGCGAGTGGCCGTCCAGTACGCGCAGGAAGCTGAGCGCCTTGGCGCCCAGGGCGTGCTGCTGCTGCCGCACTACCTGACCGAAGCCAGCCAGGAAGGCCTCATCAATCACGTCGAGGCCGTCTGCAAGAGCGTCAAGTTCGGCGTCGTCGTCTACAACCGTGGCGCCTGCAAGCTGACGCCGCAGAGCCTGCTGGTGCTGGCCGACCGCTGCCCCAATCTGATCGGCTTCAAAGACGGTCTCGGCGACATCGAGAAGTTCGTCTCCATCCGCCAGACGCTGGGCGATCGCTTCGCCTATCTGGGTGGCCTGCCCACCGCCGAGCTGTTTGCCGGCGCATACAAGGCCATGGGCTGCCCGGTCTACTCGTCCGCCGTCTTCAACTTCATCCCCAAGACGGCGATGGAGTTCTACAACGCCCACGCCGCGGGCGACACCGAGACCTGCAACCGCCTCGTGCGCGACTTCTTCATCCCCTACGTCGCGCTGCGCAACAAGGGCGAGGGCTATGCCGTGTCCATCGTGAAGGCCGGCGCGACGCTGGTGGGCCATACGGCCGGGCCAGTGCGTCCGCCGCTGTCGGACCTGGCTGCAGCCGAGGTCGACGCACTCGGCGCGCTGATCTCCAAGCTCGGCCCGCAATAAGCCATTCCACAAGACCCACTGGAGACAAGCCATGAAGAAACTGCTGACCGCCTTGCTGCTCGGCGCCGCTGCCACCACCGCAGCGCTGGCTCAGGCCTGGCCCGCCAAGCCGGTGACGCTGCTGGTGCCCTTCCCGCCCGGCGGCTCCACCGACGCCATCGCCCGTCTGCTGGGCAACAAGCTGCAGGAGACCCTCGGCGGCAGCTTCGTCATCGACAACCGCGGCGGTGCGGGCGGCACCATCGGCACCGGCATGGTCAAGCGCGCGGCGCCGGACGGCTACACCGTCCTCGTCTCGTCGCTGGGCCCGCTGGTCATCGGCCCGCACCTGCTGAAGAACCTGCAGTACGACCCGACCAAGGACCTGGACTACATCACCGTCGCCGTGCAGGCGCCCAACGTGCTGGTGGTGCCCGCCGCGTCGCCGCACAAGAGCATGGCCGACGTGCTGGCCTATGAGAAAGCCAACCCCGGCAAGATGAGCTTCGGCTCCAGCGGCAACGGCAGCAGCGACCACATCACCGCCGAGCTGTTCTGGCTGCAGACCGGCACGTCGGGCCTGCACATCCCCTACAAGGGCGGCGGCCCGGTCATGACCGACCTGCTCGGCAACCAGGTGGATGCCAGCTTCATGAACATCAACACCGCGCTGCCGCAGATCAAGGCCGGCAAGCTGCGCGCGCTGAGCATCACGAGCGCCCAGCGCTCGCTGGTGCAGCCCGACGTGCCCACCATGGACGAGCTGGGCATCAAGGGGCTGCAGGTCTACTCCTGGCAAGGCGTGGCCGCGCCCAAGGGCCTGCCCGCCGACATCAAGGCCAAGCTGCATGCCGGCATCGTCAAGACCTTGAACTCGCCGGACATCAAACCGAAGTTGCTGGAGCAGGGTTTCGAGGTCGTCGCCAACACGCCCGAGCAGTTCACCGCCTTCCAGGCGAGCGAGTTCGCACGCTGGAAAAAAGTGATCGAAGAACGCAAGATCACCGCAGATTGAGCCCACCCCCGAGGCGCTGACGCGCCTCCCCCTCAAGGGGGCGCACCCGATGGCCTGGCAGAGCCAGTTCCATGGGTGCCACTTGGTGGGGCACTACATCTTTGAAGTACTGACATGACCTCGACCCCCGTCATCAAAGAGCTGCGCGTTGTGCCCGTCGCCGGGCGCGACGGCATGCTGCTCAACCTCAGCGGCGCGCATGCGCCCTTCTTCACCCGCAACCTGTTGATCCTGACCGACAGCGCCGGCCACACCGGTGTGGGCGAAGTGCCCGGCGGCGAGAAGATCCGCCAGACGCTGGAGGACGCGCGCCAGCTGGTGGTCGGCCAGCCCATCGGTGGCCACCAGGGCGTGCTGCAGAAGGTCAGCCAGTCCTTTGCCGACCGCGACGCCGGCGGCCGTGGCCTGCAGACCTTCGACCTGCGCACCACCATCCATGCGGCCACCGCGATCGAGTCGGCCTTCCTGGACCTGCTCGGCCAGCACCTGGGCGTGCCGGTCGCGGCCCTGCTTGGCGAAGGCCAGCAGCGCGATGCGGTCGAGATGCTGGGCTATCTCTTCTACGTCGGTGACCGCACGAAAACCGACCTGCCGTACAACAGCGAGCCCGGCGCCGACAACGCCTGGAGCCGACTGCGCCATGAAGTGGCGCTGACTCCCGAGGCCGTTGTCAAGCTGGCCGAGGCGGCGCGCGAGCGCTATGGCTTCAACGACTTCAAGCTCAAGGGCGGCGTGCTGCGCGGCGACGAGGAAGTCGAAGCCATCCGCGCGCTGCACGAGCGATTCCCCGACGCGCGTGTGACGCTGGACCCCAACGGCGGCTGGCTGCTGAAGGACGCGATCCGCCTGATGCGCGACATGAGGGGTGTTCTCGCGTATGCGGAAGATCCCTGCGGTGCCGAGGATGGCTTCTCGGGCCGAGAGGTCATGGCCGAATTCCGCCGTGCTACCGGCCTGCCCACGGCCACCAACATGGTCGCCACCGACTGGCGCCAGCTCTCGCACGCGCTGTCGCTGCAGAGCGTGGACATCCCGCTGGCCGACCCGCACTTCTGGACCATGGCCGGCAGCGTGCGCGTGGCCCAGACCTGCCGCGACTGGGGCCTGACCTGGGGCTCGCACTCCAACAACCACTTCGACATCTCGCTGGCCATGTTCACCCATGTGGGCGCCGCCGCGCCGGGCAAGGTCACGGCCATCGACACGCACTGGATCTGGCAGGACGGCCAGCGCCTGACCAAGGAACCGCTGCAGATCATCGGTGGCCACGTCAAGGTGCCGGCCAAGCCGGGTCTCGGCGTCGAACTCGACATGGCTGAGGTGGAAAAGGCCCATGCCCTCTACAAACAGCATGGGCTTGGCGCCCGCGATGACGCGATTGCGATGCAATACCTCATCCCCAACTGGACCTTCAACCCCAAGCGCCCCGCGCTGGATCGGTAAGCATTCATGTTCAAGAACCTCATCAACGGCGAGTGGCTGGACGGCCACGGCGTCTCCCGCAACATCAACCCCTCGGACACGCGCGACCTGGTCGGCGAATACGCCCAGGCCGATGCCGCCCAGGCCGAGCTGGCCATCACGGCCGCCAGCGCCGCCTTCCCGGCCTGGAGCCTGTCGACACCGCAGCAGCGCTTCGACATCCTCGACGCCGTCGGCACCGAGATCCTGGCGCGCCGAGCCGAGCTGGGCGACCTGCTGGCCCGCGAGGAGGGCAAGACCCTGCCCGAGGCCATCGGCGAAGTAGGCCGCGCCGGCTATATCTTCAAGTTCTTCGCCGGCGAGGCATTGCGCCCGGGCGGCGAGAGCCTGCCCTCGGTGCGCCCCGGCGTCGGCGTGGAAGTGACGCGCGAAGCCGTCGGTGTCGTCGGCCTCATCACGCCGTGGAACTTCCCGATCGCCATTCCCGCCTGGAAGATCGCACCGGCCCTGGCCTGGGGCAACTGCGTCGTCTTCAAGCCTGCCGACCTCGTGCCGGGCTCGGCCTGGGCGCTGGCCGAAATCCTGTCGCGCTCGGGCCTGCCCGCCGGCGTCTTCAACCTCGTCATGGGCCGCGGTTCGGTGGTCGGCGAGAAGCTGCTGAACGACCCGCGCGTGGCAGCCATCAGCTTCACCGGCTCGGTCGCCACCGGCCAGAAGGTCGCGGCGGCCTGTGTGGCGCGCATGGCCAAGTTCCAGCTCGAGATGGGCGGCAAGAACCCCATGATCGTGCTCGACGACGCCGACCTGGGCGTGGCCGTCAACGCCGCCGTCAATAGCGGCTTCTTCTCCACCGGCCAGCGCTGCACGGCGTCGAGCCGCCTCATCGTCACCGAGGGCATCCACGACCGCTTCGTTGCGGCCATGGTCGAGAAGATGAAGACGCTGAAGGTGGACGACGCCCGCAAGGCCGGCACCGACATCGGCCCGGTCGTCGACGCCAGCCAGCTTGGCCAGGACACTGACTACCTCGGCATCGCCAAGAGCGAGGGCGGCAAGCTGGCGCAAGGCGGCGAGCGCATCGAGAAGAACGCCGACGGCGCGCCGGGCTTCTACCTGACGCCGGCGCTGATCACCGAAACGACGCCCGACATGCGCATCAACCGCGAGGAAGTGTTCGGCCCGGTCGTCAGCGTGCTGCGCGCCCGCGACTACGAGCACGCACTGGCCCTGTCCAACGACACGCCGTTCGGCCTGGCCGCCGGCATCGCGACAACGTCGCTGAAGCACGCCACCCACTTCAAGCGCCATTCGCAGGCCGGCATGGTGATGGTCAACCTGCCCACCGCAGGCGTGGACTACCACGTGCCCTTTGGCGGCCGCAAGGGCAGCAGCTACGGCCCGCGCGAGCAGGGCCGCCACGCGGCTGAGTTCTACACAACCGTGAAGACGGCTTACACCCAAGCCTGATCCCACCGCTTTGGCACCACCGCCCGGCAAGAGGCGGAGCCGCTGCATTGCCCGGAGACAACCGATGAATACCGCCACCGCCACCCTGGCCCACGCCGCCAGCGCCACGCGAACGAAGAAGCGCTTCGCCATCCTGACGATGCTCTTCATCGTCACGACGATCAACTACGCCGACCGCGCGACGCTGTCCATCGCCGGCCCGGCGTTGTCCAAGGACCTGGGCATCGACTCGGTGACGATGGGCTTCATCTTCTCGGCCTTCGGTTGGTCCTACGTCATCGCCCAGTTGCCGGGCGGCTGGCTGCTGGACCGGTACGGCTCCAAGAAGGTTTACGCCGCCAGCATCTTCATCTGGTCGGTGTTCACGCTGCTGCAGGGCGGCATCAGCTTCCTGACGGCGACGGCGACGACCGCCGTCGTCGTGCTGTTCGCGTTGCGCTTCCTTGTCGGCGCGGCCGAGGCGCCGTCCTTCCCCGCCAATGGCCGCATCGTCGCGTCCTGGTTCCCGGCCGCCGAGCGCGGCACGGCCTCGGCCATCTTCAACTCGGCCCAGTACTTCGCCACCGTGCTGTTCGCGCCGCTGATGGGCTGGATCACGCACAGCTACGGCTGGCCGGCCGTCTTCGTCGTCATGGGCCTGCTGGGCATCGTCGTCAGCGCCGTCTGGCTCAAGACCGTCTATACGCCCAAGACCCACCCCGGCGTCAACCAGGCCGAGCTGGACCACATCGCGGCCGGCGGTGCCCTCGTCAACATGGACCAGCCCGGCACGCAAAGCCGCAGCTTCGCGCCGGAGTCCCCCAAGCTCGGCTACATCAAGCAGTTGCTCTCCAACCGCATGCTGATGGGCGTCTACGTGGGCCAGTACTGCATCACGACGCTGACCTACTTCTTCCTGACCTGGTTTCCCGTCTACCTGGTCAAGGAACGGGGCATGTCCATCCTCAACGCCGGCTTCGTCGCGGCGCTGCCGGCCATCTGCGGCTTCGCCGGCGGCGTGCTCGGCGGGCTGATCTCTGACGGGCTGCTGCGCCGCGGCAAGACACTGACCGTGGCACGCAAGACGCCCATCGTCATCGGCATGCTGCTGAGCACCAGCATGATCCTGTGCAACTACGTGGACAGCGCCGTGGTCGTCGTCGCCATCATGTCGCTGGCCTTCTTCGGCAAGGGCCTCGGGGCGCTGGGCTGGGCCGTCGTGTCGGACACCTCGCCCAAGGAAATCTCGGGCTTGAGTGGCGCGCTGTTCAACACCTTCGGCAACACCGCCGGCATCACGACGCCCATCGTCATCGGCTACCTGATCAAGGGCACGGGCTCGTTCAACGCGGCCCTGGTGTTCGTCGCCGCGAACGCGCTGGTGGCCGTGTGCTGCTACCTGTTCGTCGTCGGCGACATCAAGCGCTTCGAGCTCAGGAAGGACTCCTGACCCACTTGGCGGCCCAGGCGTCGTAGGCCGCGAGCGTCTTCAACGGCCAGGTCCCCCACCAGGTATAGCCGTTGCGCCGCTCCAGGCTGAGGTCGTTGACGTCGTCGTGCAGGCTCTTGTCGCGGTCGCCGAACACCGGCTTGAGCGTGGCCGGGTCGTAAAAGCGCGACCACAGCGGGCCGGCGCCCGGCTGCACCACCAGCCGGCGCGCGTCGTCCACCTTGACGAAGGCGCGGTCGCGCACGGCCAGGGCACGCAGCATGACGATGCCGCCCTTCACCGCGGCGACGACCGCCGGCGACGGGTCGGGCAGGCTCATCAGATAGCCCAGCGCCCGCGCGCTCTCGCCGCTGCTCAGTGCCGGCGGCTCGTAGTTGCGCGCCGAGGCCGGCGCCAGCGTCAGCGCGTCGTGCTGCTGGGCCCACAGCGTCGGCTTGCCGTCGACGCGGATCTGCGTGGCCAGCAGCAGCTGCACGGCGCGCGCCTGTGCCGCCGCGGCGTCGGCCTTCAACGCGGCTGGCAGGAAACCCAGGTCGAGCTCACCGCGTGCGGCGGCCCCCATCAGCTCGGCCACTTCGACGACGGCGTCGTCGTTCAGCGTGATGGCGTCGTGGTAGCCGCCCTGCAGCGGCCACACCTGGGGCCAGCCGCCGTTGGGAAACTGCGCCGCCAGCAGGTAGCGCAGGCCGCGCTCGGTCGCCTGGCGGTAGGCGGCACCAGGCGCGCCGGGCTGCTGGGCCGCCACGCGGGCGAGGAAGCGGATCTCGGTGATGGTCGCGTCGTTGTCGATGGTGCCCACATAGCTCCACTGCGCGTCCTGGGCCAGGTCGAAGTCGCCCGGCGTTGCCCGCTTGGAGTTGTTGTCGGCCACAAACGCCTGGCCGGGCAGGCGCGGCGCGCGGTCGCGCGGCTGGTTCTTGCCCCAGCCGCCGGCGGGTGTCTGGAAGCTCAGGACGTTGCGGGCCACGGCCAGGGCCGCGTCGCCCGCGTACCAGGCGGCCGGCTTGTCCAGCGGCATGCTGGCCTCGGCATGACCGCCCTCGGGCGGCGCGGGCCAGGCCGTCAGCCCCTTGCGCTCGGCCGCCAGCGCGGCGCGGTCGGCGGTGCGCTGAGCGTCGGAGCGGGCCAGATAGGCCACCCATGGCCCGCGTTCAGTCGCCGGCAGCGCCGCGACCCGTTCGGCCGTCAACGGCTGGGCCGGCGGGATGACACCGATCTGCGCTGACCAGGCCGACGAGCAGAGGGCCAAGGCAAGCAGGGTGAAACGGCAGGCAAGGGGCATGACGGGCGCCGAAGTTTGGGGGTGGCCGGCAATCTACCGGCTCGCGCGGGCCGCGAGGGCGCTAATCTCGCGCCGCTCACACAGTTGATCGAGACATGATTCATTGCGCGCGTTTCCCGTGGCTGGCCGCCCTGTTCGTGCTGGCCGGTTGTGCCAGCCCTCCTCCACCGCTGCCCGCTGCGGCGCCGCCGGTTGGCCTGCAGCAAGCCTGGGTGCAGGCCGTCGCCGGGCCAGCCTGGGCGGTACGTGCGCTGACGGGCGAAGCCAGCTGCCCCACGCTGCGCTGGGGCAGCAGCGTCACCGCCATGCAGGAACGCAGCGCCCCCGGCGACGAGCCGCCGCCCGCGGGCAACAAGGAGCCCGAGCGCAAGCCGACGCACTTCACGCTGCGTGCCTGCGAGGCGCCCTGGCCCGCCGATGCGGCCAGCGTGCAGGTGGACGACATCGTGCTGCATGCCCCCACTGCCGAAGCCCGCCGCATCGTCGTCATCGGCGATACCGGCTGCCGCCTCAAGGCCTCGGACCGCGACTTCCAGGGCTGCAACGACGCCTCGGACTGGCCCTTCCCACGCGTGCTGGCCCTGGCCCTGAGGCTCAAGCCCGACCTCGTCATCCACGTCGGCGACTACCACTACCGCGAAAGCCCTTGCCCGCCCGGCATGGCCGTCTGCGCCGGCAGCCCCTGGGGCTATGGCGACGATACCTGGCAGGCCGATTTCTTCCACCCCGCCAAGGCCCTGCTGGCCGCCGCACCCTGGGTCTTCGTGCGCGGCAACCACGAGGCCTGCGCCCGTGCCGGCCAGGGCTGGCTGCGCTATCTGGACGCCGAAACCGGTCCGGCGCGTGCCTGCCAGCCCGCCGGCCCAGGCGTCAACGAGGGCGACTTCACCGCGCCCTTCCCCGTGCCGCTGTCGCCGCGCAGCCAGCTCATCGTCTTTGACTCCTCGGAGATCGGCAGCCGCACGCCGCCCCGGGATTCCCCCGCCTGGGCCCGCTGGCGCCAGCAGCTCGACCGCGTCGCAGAGCTGGCCCAGGGCAGCGCCCAGAGCCTCTTTGCCAGCCACCATCCCAGCCTGGCCTTCAGCCCCAGCCCGATCGGCGCGCCCCGCGCCGCCCGATCGGGCCTGACGCCCCTGCTGCAGGACGCGGCACCCGGCCGCCTCTTCCCGCCAGGCGTGCAGGCCACACTTCATGGTCACATCCACATGCACCAGGCCCTGGGCTTCGCGAGCAATCATCCGGTCACCCTCGTCGTCGGCAACGGCGGTTCGGCCGCATCAGGCCACGTCAACGACGCCGCGGCCCTGAAGCACGAACTGCTGCCCGGCGCCCGACTGGAGACGGTACGCATCCACACGGACTTCGGCCTGTCTCTGCTGACGGCCACGCCCGAGGGCTGGCAGCTGCAGGCGCTGGACGCCCTGGGCCAGCCGCTGTCGACCTGCCGCCTGGCCGGCCAGAAGCTGAGTTGCTGATGGGCACGCCTCGTAACGAGTGCCTTTCGTCAGGGCGCACGAGAAGTAACGCCCGCGCATTCCATCACTGCGCACCCGATTTGAAGGGTTTCCAGCAGGTAAATCGATACAGCATCAAAAGCCCCCCCGGCTAAACTGGCCGCACCTGTCAAGCTGTTTTTGGCGGGAACCACGTTGATAGAGGACTCGGCTACATGAGCTCCAGATTGAAAGTCGCCGGTTGGGTTGCCCTCGGTGCCGTCGCAGGTGCACTCACCACCATGCAGCTGCAGGCCAATGCGCGCAGTACCCTGTCCCCCCTGCCGCTGGACGAAATGCAGCAGCTCGCGGCCGTCTTCGGCCTCGTCAAGAGCGACTACGTCGAATCCGTCGACGAAAAGAAACTGATCAACGACGCCATCGCCGGCATGGTGTCTGGCCTGGACCCCCACTCCCAGTTTTTTGACAAGAAGACCTTCAAGGAATTCCGTGAAGGCACGACCGGCAAGTTCGTCGGTGTCGGCATCGAGATCGGCATGGAAGACGGCCTGGTCAAGATCGTCTCCCCCATCGAAGGCTCGCCCGCCTTCCGCGCCGGCCTCAAGAGCGGCGACCTGATCAGCCGCATCGATGACACCGCCGTGCGCGGCCTCACCATCGACCAGGCCGTCAAGAAGATGCGCGGCGACCCGTCGACCAAGGTCAGCCTCACCATCTACCGCAAGGCCGAGAACCGCACCTTCCCCGTGACCATCGTGCGCGAGGAGATCAAGGTCCAGAGCGTGCGTGCCAAGGTCATCGAGCCGGGCTATGCCTGGATCCGCGTCAGCCAGTTCCAGGATCGCACCGTCGACGACTTCGCCAAGAAGCTCGAAGAGATCTACAAGCAGGAGCCCCATCTCAAGGGCCTGGTGCTTGACCTGCGCAACGACCCGGGCGGTCTGCTGGATGCCTCCATCGCCATCTCGGCGGCGTTCCTGCCCAAGGACGTCGAGGTCGTGTCGACCAACGGCCAGATCGCCGAATCCAAGGCCAGCTACAAGGCCAGCCCCGACGACTACCGCCGCCGCAGCAGCGACGACCCGATCAAGCGCCTGCCCGCCGCGTTGAAGAACGTGCCGCTGGTGGTGCTCGTCAACGAAGGCTCGGCCAGCGCCAGCGAGATCGTCGCCGGCGCCCTGCAGGATCACCATCGCGCCACCGTCATGGGCGCCCAGACCTTCGGCAAGGGCTCGGTGCAGACCGTGCGCCAGCTGGGCCCGGAAACGGCATTGAAGATCACGACGGCGCGCTACTACACGCCGAGCGGCCGCTCCATCCAGGCCAAGGGCATCGTGCCCGACGTGCTGCTGGACGAAACCGCCGAGGGCAATGTCTTCGCCGCGCTGCGCATGCGTGAGGCCGACCTCGAAAAGCATCTGAACAACGGCCCCGAGGACGAAAACGAAGCCCGCCAGAAGGCCCGCGAGGAAGCGCGCCAGAAGCTGGAAGCCGAGTACGCCAAGCGCGCCGAGCCGCCCAAGCCCCTGCCCGAGTTCGGCTCGACGGAAGACTTCCCGCTGATGCAGGCGCTGAACAAGCTCAAGGGTCAACCGGTCATTGCGTCCAAGTCGGCTGTCGAGCGCAAGGCCGAAGCCAAGACGACGGAATAACTACAAAGAGTCCTGACTTCAAAAAGCACAGGGGCCTCTCGCGAGGCCCTCTTTTTTTGCCCAACCGGTGCCACGCCCCTCCTCAGCCGGCAGGGGCGAGATGGGTCAGCACGCAGCGCCACTGTCCCTGCACCTGGCGGTAGACATCGGTGATCCATTCATCGGCGCTGATGGGCTCGCCCCTGAAAGTGCCGGTGTTGCTGCCCCGCCCGGTGACGACCGCCATGTCGCCGTACACGCTGGCCCGCACCACCTGCTTGGTCATCGAATCGTGCGTCAGCATGCCGCTGGCTATGGCATGGAGGATGGCCTCGCGCGAGATCGGCCCCTTCTCCGGCGTCACGAGGGTCCAGTCCTCGGAGATGCATTGGGCGATGCGCTGGACGTCGTTGCTGACCATGGCATCGTTGAAGCGGTCTTCGAGCGCCTGGAATGCCCGCAGCACCTCGCCATCGGCGGGCGCGGTTGTCATGACGGGCTCCCCGCGACCATCGCGTCCCAGCGGCGTTGCATTTCGTCGACGCTGACCTCCTCCGCCTTGCTCGCAACGAACCAGCTGTAGCCGAAGGGATCGGCGATCAGACCGCTGCGGTGGCCATGGAACTCGAGCTTGACGGCACGCAGGACGGTGGCGCCGTGCCGCACGGCGTTCGCAACGAATGAGTCGGCATCGGCCACGTCGAGGTGGAACTTGACCGGGGAGCCGCCGATCGTCTCGGGCCCGACGGCCCCGAAGTCAGGATACTCGTCGGCAATGAAGACCCGTGTGGCGCCGAACAGCAGCTCGGCATGGCCGATGCGTCCATCGGACGGATCGATCAGCTTGAAGTCCAGGCTGGCGCCCAGGGCCTGGACGTAGAAGTCGATGGCGGCCTGAGCACCCCGAACCACAAGGTAGGGCGACAGGTTGTCGGGTGAAGTGCCGACTGCGGGCATGATGAATCTCCGGTGGTGTCGAATTAGATTACGATACGTCACGTAATGAGTCAAGCAACCGATCCGACACCACCGCGCAAGCCCGGCCGCCCGCCCAGCGAGGAGGCGCGCCGCCTCGCGCTGGCGACCGCCTACCGCATCCTGATCGAGGAGGGCCTGGGCCGGCTGACGATCGAGCGCGTGGCGGCCGAATCGGGCGTCAGCAAGCCGACGATCTACAGAACCTGGACCAATGCCCAGGACCTCGCGATGGCCGCCTTCATGGCGCACCCGGCCTCGGATGAACCGGTCTCACGGGCGAACTCCGTGCAGGCCGGCCTGCGGGCGCATCTGCGTGGCGTCATCGCCACCTTCGCCACGCCGCGCGGTCGCCAGATCACGCTGACCATGGCCTCCGCCGACCCCGACAGCGAACTGGCCAAGGCCTTTCGCAACCAGGTGATCCTGAAGAGCCGCGAGGCCGGCCGCCAGCTCATCGAGCGCGGCATGTCGCTGCACGAGATTCAATCCGGCATCGACATCGACGTGGCGCTCGACATGATCTACGGGCCGCTGTTCTTCCGGCTGCTCGTCGGCCACCGGCCGTTGTCGCTGCAACTGGCGGAGCAACTGGTCGAGACGCTCTTCAACGGAGTGGCGTCGGCGCAAGATGCGCTCGGCTGACGCTCATCGCCGCCGGGTCACGGCCAAGGCGCCCAGGGCCGCCACCGCGCCGAGGGCCGGTACTGCCCGCCAGCCCAACGATGCCAGCAGGGCCGAGCCCAACGCCGCGCCGCTGGCCATGCCGACGAACATCGTGCTGACGAGCACGGCATTCAGCCGGCTGCGTGAAGCCGGGTCCAGGCTGTAGACCACGCTCTGGTGCGACACCAGCGCGGCCTGCACGCCCAGGTCAAACACCACGGCCACGCCCACCAGCAGCCACAGCGAGGCCGGTGCCAGCGCCTGCACGGTGAAGGCGATGAACACCAGCAGCGCGCCGACGCGGATGACGGCCTGCGGGCCGCGCTTGTCCGCCACGCCACCGGCCAGCGGTGCTGCCAGCGCGCCCGCTGCACCGGCCAGGCCGAACGCCCCGGCCACCGCGCTGCCCTGGCCGAAATCCGGCCCCGCCAACACCAGGGCCAGCGTCGACCAGAAGGCACTGAAGGCCACGCTCAGCAGGCCCTGGGCCAGCGCAGCCCGGCGCAACGGGGCATGCCGGGCCCACAGTCCCGCCATCGACAGCAGCAGCGAGCCATAGCCCGCCGACGTCGCCGGCACGAAGTGCGGCAGGCCGCGCCACAGCAGCGGGATCAACGCCGCCACGGCCAGCGCCGCCACCGCGTAGACGGCGCGCCAGCCGGCCACCGCCGCCAGCGAGCCGCTGGCCACGCGTGACAGCAGGATGCCCAGCAGCAGGCCCGTCATGACCTGGCCCACGCGCTTGCCGCGCTCGGCCTCGGGCGCCAGCGTGGCCACTGCCGGCACGATGTCCTGGGCCAGCGTTGCCGTCAGGCCGATGGCCACGCTGGCGATGCACAAGGCTGCAAAGCCCGGCGCCAGCGCAGCGCAAGCCAGGGCGGCAACCAGGGCGACGGACTTGACCGCAATGATGCGGCGCCGATCGAAACGATCGCCCAGCGGCGACAGCAGCAGAATGGCCGCCGCATAGCCGAGCTGGGTCAACGTGGGCAGCAGGCCGATGGCCGCGCTGCCGACGCCGAACTGCTCGGACAGCAGGCCCAGCAGCGGCTGCACGTAGTAGAGGGAGGCAACGGCCAGGCCGGTGGCGGTGGCAAGCAGCAGCGTCAGCGCGGGGCTGAGCGGGGCGACATGGGGCGCGGACTTCATCCCGCCAGTGTCGCGAGGGCCGGCAAATCCTGCGCTGCCAGGGCTATCCTGACGCCATGAACGACGACGACCTGTTGCGCTATTCCCGCCATCTGCTGCTCGACGAGATCGGCATCGAGGGCCAGCAGCGCTTGCTTGACGCCAGCGCCCTGGTCATCGGCGCCGGCGGCCTGGGCTCACCGGTGGCCCTCTATCTGGCTTCGGCCGGTGTCGGCCGCATCACGCTGGTCGACCATGACACCGTGTCGTTGACGAATCTGCAGCGCCAGATCGCCCACGACATGAGCAGCCTCGACAAACCCAAGGTCGACTCGGCCGCCGCCCGCATGGCCGCGCTGAACCCTGGCGTGCAGGTGCGCGCCCTCGCGCAGAAGGCCGATGCCGCCCTGCTCGACGAGGAAGTCCCGCGCGTAGACGTCGTCCTCGACTGCACCGACAACTTCGCCACCCGCCACCTCGTCAACGCCGCCTGCGTGCGCCACGGCAAGCCGCTGGTCTCGGGTGCGGCCATCGGTTTCGACGGCCAGATCAGCGTCTATGACAGCCGCTCGCGAGAGCAGCCCTGCTATGCCTGCCTGTTCCCACCCGAATCCGGCTTCGAGGACGTGGCCTGCTCGACCATGGGCGTGTTCGCACCGCTGGTGGGCATCATCGGCGCCATGCAGGCCGCCGAGGCGCTGAAGCTGCTGGCCGGCGTGGGCGAGCCTTTGGCCGGGAGGCTGCTGATGCTGGACGGCCGGCGCATGCAGTGGAGCGAGATCGCCATGCAGCGCGACCCCGAATGCTCCGTCTGCGGCGGATGAAATCCCGCGAACGCCTCTGAATGGGGCGGAAAATTCCGTCCCGACCTGCCCACAATCCTTTTTCCCCATGAAGCCCACCGACGTCCCGACGCGCAACTTCCCGACCGCCAAGGAAGAGTGCCGCGACCTGCCCCCTCACCCCGACTACGACGGCCCGGGCGCCGCCTACAACCTGGCCTTCAAGGACGAGACCTTCCTGCTGCGCCAGGACATGCGCGCCGTGCGCATGCAGCTGGAGCTGATGAAGCCCGAGCTGATGCAGAACGAGCAGGGCGTCAAATCCACCATCGTCATCTTCGGCAGCGCCCGCATCCTGTCGGCAGAGGCCGCCCAGGCCCTGCTGACCGTGGCCGAGGACCGCGGCGACGAAGCCGGCGCGGCACGAGCGCGCCGCCATCTGGCGATGAGCCGCTATTACGAGGAAGCGCGCCGCTTCGCGCAGATCGCCACCGCCGCTTGTACCGAGCGCGGCAATCATGTCGTCGTCGCTACCGGCGGCGGCCCCGGCATCATGGAGGCCGGCAACCGCGGCGCCTACGACGTCGGCGGCAAGAGCGTCGGGCTGAACATCGTGCTGCCGCACGAGCAGTACCCCAACCCCTACATCACGCCGGAGCTGTGCTTTCGCTTCCATTACTTCGGCCTGCGCAAGATGCACTTCCTGATGCGCGCCGTCGCCCTGGTGTGCTTCCCCGGGGGCTTCGGTACGCTGGATGAACTGTTCGAGACGCTGACGCTGATCCAGACCAAGAAGAGCCGGCCGCGTCCCATCCTGCTGGTCGGCCGCGAGTTCTGGACCAAGCTGATCAACATCGAGCTGCTGATCGAGACCGGCATGATCAATCCCGTCGACGCACAGCTCTTTCACTACGTCGAGACGGCCGAGGAAGCCTGGGCCATCCTCGAATCCGCTCCTGAACTCGCCAGCCCCTCAACGCCATGACCAAACTCAGAAACGTCTCCCTCATCGGTGTGCCGACCGACATCGGCGCCGGCGCCCGCGGCGCGAGCATGGGCCCCGAGGCCATGCGCGTGGCGGGCCTGGCCGAGGCGCTGCGCGCCCGCGGCGTGGACGTCATCGACCGCGGCAACCTGGCCGGCCCGTCCAACCCCTGGCTGCCGCCGACCGACGGCTACCGCCATCTGCAGGAAGTCGTCGCCTGGAACCAGGCCACCCACGACGCCATCTACGCCGAACTCAAGACCGGCCGCCTGCCCATCATGCTGGGCGGTGACCACTGCCTGGGCCTGGGTTCCATCAGCGCCGTGGCCCGCCACTGCCGCGACACCGGCAAGAAGCTGCGCGTGCTCTGGCTGGACGCGCACGCCGACTTCAACACCAGCGAGCTCACGCCCAGCGGCAACATCCACGGCATGCCCGTGGCCTGCCTGTGCGGCTTCGGCCCCAAGGAACTGGTCGAGATCGGTGGCCATGTGCCGGCCATCTCACCGAAATGGATCCGCCAGATCGGCATCCGCAGCGTCGACGAGGGCGAGCGCGCCTTCGTGCACGAACACGACCTGGAAGTGTTCGACATGCGCTTCATCGACGAGATGGGCATGCGCCACACCATGGAGCTGGCGCTGGCCACGCTGGACGACAACACCCATCTGCACGTCAGCTTCGACGTCGACTTCCTCGACCCCGTCATGGCGCCCGGCGTCGGCACGACGGTCGGCGGCGGCCCGACCTACCGGGAGGCGCATCTGTGCATGGAGATGATCGCCGACACCGGCCGCATGGCTTCGCTGGACCTCGTCGAGCTCAATCCGGCGCTGGACGAGAAGAACAAGACGGCGCTGGTGGCGGTGGACCTGATCGAAAGCCTGTTCGGCAAGAGCACGCTGATGCGCAAGTAGGCGCGAGATGAAGCCCCCACGCTCGCTTCGCTCTCTGCCCCCCGAGGGGGTGTGTCAACGCCTTCGGACGGCCGGGCGGCGCTGACAAGTATGGACGCCACGCCCTATCTGCTGGTCCAGCTCAGCGACCCGCACATCACCCATCCGGGCCGGCTGATCTCCGGCCGCGTCGACACCGCCGCGGCGCTGCGCCACGCGGTTGAACGTGTGCTGCAGATCCGCCCGCGCCCGGTGGCCGTGCTGGTCAGCGGCGACCTTGTCGATGCCGGCCACCCGGCAGAGTACGCGCAGCTGCGCGAGCTGCTGATGCCGCTGGTCGATGCGGGCCTGCCGCTCGCGCTGCTGCCCGGCAACCACGATGCACGCGGCCCGCTGCAGGAGGCTTTCGCGGGCCTGGCCCGCGTGCACCGCGGTGAACCCGGCGCGACGGCCATCCAGTACGCGCTGGACCTGCCCGGCCCGCTGCGACTCGTCGTGCTCGACAGCCTGATGCCCGGTCGGCCCGAAGGCGGTTTCGACGATGCGCGCCTGGCGCAGGCCCAGGCCCTGCTGGCCGAGCGGCCCGACATGCCCACGCTGGTCGCCCTGCACCACCCGCCGCACGCCACCGGCCTCGCGGCCATGGACGCGATGTCGCTGCAAGCGGGCCTCGCCAGCTTCGAGGCACTGGTCGCTGCCCACCCGCAGGTGCAGCGCGTCGTCTGCGGCCATCTGCACCGCATGACCTTGGGCCGCATCGCCCATGCCGCGGTCATCAGCGCGCCTTCCACCGCCCACCAGGTCGCACTGGACCTCGCGCCCGACGCACCGCTGGCCCTGGCGCTGGAGCCCGCCGGCTGGCTCATCCACGCCTGGGGGCCGGGCCTGCCTCTGGTCAGCCATCTTGCGCTGGCAGGGGACCACGAGCGCATCGCCGACCTGTGAGGCCGCCCGCGCATGCGAGGATGCGGCGCATGAAAAGGCCACTCGCGCTGCTCGCGCTTTCACTCGCCCTGCAGGCCCTCGCGCAAGCGCCGCCAGTGCCGGGCGACACCGAGCGCTACACCCTCTTCAACGCGCCCGTCACCCTGCTGCGAAATGCCCAGCTGTTCGACGGCACGGGCGGGGCACCGCGCGAGCACATGAGCGTGCTCATCCGCGACGGCCGCATCGCCTCGGTGGCCCCGGACGCCGAGCTCAAGACCCCGGCCGGCGCGCTGGTGAAGGACCTGGCCGGCGGCGCGCTGATGCCCGGCTTCGTGCTGCTGCACGAACACCTCTTCTACCCGACCGAGCGCGGCAGCTACGGCGCCTTCTTCCAGAGCTTCCCACTGTTGTATCTCGCCGGCGGCGTGACGACGATGCGTACGGCCGGCAGCATGAGCCCCTATGCCGACCTCAACACCTGGAAGGACATCAAGGCCGGCACCGCGCCGGGCCCCGACCTCGACGTGACGGCGCCCTTCCTGAATGGCATCCAGGCCTTCGTCGCGCAGGTGCCGCGGCTCGCATCGGCCGATGACGCCGTGCGCCAGGTGGGCTACTGGGCCGATGTCGGCGCGACCTCGTACAAGGGCTATATGCACCTGACGCGCGAGCAGCTCGACGCGATCGTCAAGGCTGCGCACGAGCGCAAGGCCAAGGTCACGGCCCACCTGTGTGCGGTGACCTACGCTGAAGCCACGGCCATGGGCATCGACAACCTGGAGCATGGCTTCTTCGCGGCCAGCGATTTCGTCGAAGGCAAGCAGGCCGACGCCTGCCCGAGCGGCGACGCAGTGCCGAAGTCCCTCGACGCGCTGGCCGTCGACGACCCGCGCATGGCCGCCCTGCAGCGCCAGATGATCGAACGCAAGGTGGCTCTCACCTCGACGCTGACCATCTTCGAGACCTTCTCGTATGGCCGCCCGATGGCCCCGGCCGCGGCGCTGGACCTGCTGATGCCGCAGCTGCGCGAGCAATACGTGCTGCGCTACACCGCCATCCAGCGCGGTGGCCCCAACCCGCATGGGCGCATCCTTGCGAAGAACATGATTTGGGAGAAGCGCTTCCACGACGCTGGCGGCCTGCTCGTCGCCGGCACCGATCCGACGGGCTATGGCGGCGTCATTCCCGGCTGGTCGTCATTGCGGCAGTTCGAGCTGCTGCGCGAAGCCGGCTTTGACGCCGCGACGGCGGTCAAGGTCATGACATCCAACGGCGCGACCTATCTGGGCCGCACGGCCGATGTCGGCCGCGTGGCCCCTGGCCTGCGCGCCGACCTCATTGCCTTCGTCGCGCCGCTGGATGCGGCCAAGCCAGCTTTGCCTGAAGTGGCGTGGACGATGAAGGCCGGGCGGGCGTGGGACCGGGCCAAGATCCTGAATGCATGGAAGGGGCAGGTCGGCTTGCGATGAGGCCTTTCGCGCTCGCACCGGCGCTGGGACTCTGCCAATGCGCCCGGGCGGCGTTTCCATGCCTCCTCGACTCGCTGCCCGGCTTTGTTGCCTGCGAGGTGCTTCATCTGCACTCGCGACCGGCACGCCGATGCCGGTGCGGGCGGGCTACTTTGCCGAGCCTTCGTCGTACCGCCTGGGCAGCAGGATGCGGAAGGTCGTGCCGACACCGCCCTGGGATTGCAGCTCGGTGGTCGCATCCAGAAGATCGCACAAGCGCTTGACGATCGACAGCCCGATGCCTTCGCCCGGCTGCTGCTGGACCGGCCGCGCGTCTTCCGGCGAGGGATGCACGTCAGCCAGGTCCACGCTGACATGCGTGATCGCGCCCGTGGCGTGGTCGGCCACGACCTGCTTGGCCTGGTCGGTCGCTTCCTCCAGCGCGCCCGCCAACTGCGAGCCGGGCCCGGCGTGAAAGCCCGGCCCGGTATCGCTGACCTCGAGAAACCAGCGTTCCATGTCGCCAGACGCACAGTCTCCGCAACTGACCGTGACGCCGCCACTGCGTGTGTACTTGATCGCGTTGATCACGAGGTTCTGGGCGATGCGCCGGGTCTTGACCGCGTCGCCCTCCACGGGCAAGGCGGCGACCCCGTTGAACTTCAGGTAGAGCCCGCGCTCCTGTGCATGCGGCTGCAGGTCTTCGCACAGCGCGCCGAGCACCGCGGCGGCATCGACGAGTTCCAGGTTGCGGTGTTCGAGGCCGCCCTGCAAGCGGGCGAGGCTGGTCACGTCGTTCAGCAGATGGCTGAGCGAGCCGACATTGCGGTCAAGCAGGCGCAAAAAGCCGCCGCGCATCGGCTCGGACGCCTTTGGCGACGCGAGGCCCGCGGTGACGGTGGCCACGACGCCGAGGCTGCCGCGCAGGTCATGCGCCGCCTGCTGCCACAGGCTGGCGCGCTCCTGCTCCAGCTCGCGCAAGGACTGCAGGGCCTGTTCGAGATCGCGGATATGGCTGCTCGCCTCGATCTGCTGCAGCTGGAAATATTGCGACACGCTGGCGCTGATGGCGTCACCGCATTGCTGCGCCCAGATCCTGCGCGCCTCGGTCATCGCCGCAGGGTCCAGTCCAGGGTGCCCATTGGCATAGGCCTCCAGCTCCAACACGACGCACTCGTTCAAGCGCCCAAGTTCGCGCGTGACCTCGGCGAGGTCGAAGCCCTGCTGCCAGCGGTGCAGGCCATGGGCCGCGGCGTCGCCCTCGTGAAGTTCCCGGTCGTCAGCGCCCACGACCATCTCGCCGCCGGCCAGCTTGCGCTCGAAGTCGACCAGCAGCGCTGGAATGTGGTCATGAAGCTGCGCCCTGGGCAGCGCGGCCCCACTCGTCAGCGCCGGGTCGGACGTCACGGCGGTGCGCCACGCCTGCAAGATGGCACCCCGCCGCCGCTTCAGATAGGCGCCCAGGGCTGCGTGGTCTAAGGCTTGCATCGATGCACCCCCTGTTTGCCGCGAGGCAACCAAAGCCGCATTCTGAGTGACGAGTCCAGTTCGCGGTGCGACCTGCCTGAGCAAGGCCTCAAGCGCTGGCGATCCACCCCTCCAGCGCATCCACCCCAGCCGGCCAGCCGTAGCGCGGCTGCTGCGCGGCCCAGGCCGCCTGCAGCATTGCCAGCACCGCGTCCAGGCTGTCGCCGCTCGCATCGGCAACCAGGTCGTCGCGCTGTGCATGGCTCAGCTTCAAGCGCAGGCCCAGCCGCGTGCGGCCCTGTTCCAGGCCCTCGACGATGTCCTTGCGCGCGATCAGCCGTTCCGGCGTCTGCGCGGCCTTGGTGTCGCTCTTGTAGGAGCGCCGGCCGATCAGCTCGCGCGCCAGCAGCCCCGGGTAGGCCTCCAGCGCCACGCGGGTCGGGTCGCCCGTCAGATGACCCGGCAGATGCACGCCCGCCGCAATCAGCCGCGGCACGCCGGCATGCAGCATCCAGGCCACCGGCGGGTTGACCCATTTCATGCTGGGGCTGGCGCCGGCCGGGCCGTCGCAGGCGCGGTGGGCGAACTTGGCGCCGGCCGGGCGCGCGTCGCAGAAGGCGGCAAAGCTGTCGCGGATGTCAGCCCGCGCGAGGCCCGCGTAATGGGCCATCAGCGCGGCATAGTCGGTCGGCCAGCCGAGGTGGTCGACGAGTTCACGCGGCAGGCCGAAAGGCAGGTCAAAACCGGCCACCCAGGGCCCCGGCCGGGCCAGCCAGCTGGAAAACTCGTCCAGGCTGTGTAGCGCTACCAGGCCAGCAAGGCGGACGACGGCGCCATGCCGCTGGCCGCCGGCGACCCGGATTGGCTTGGCTGCCCGAGGCGCACTCGTGAAGTCAACCCCGAAAACAGCGATGTCCGTCATGCCCGGCATTCTGGGCCTAGGCAGAATCGGCTGGTTCCATGTCAGCCCTCCTCGACCTCCCCGCCCTGCCTGCCGAAGACCGCGGTTTTGACGCCGCCGCATTCGACGAGGCCTTTGCCGCCGCACGCCTGCGCGCCGCAGCCGGGGCTTATGAAACGTCCAGCGAGGCGCTGGAGCAATTGCTGCTGACCTGCCCGCCGGCCCAACAGCGCCGGCGCGCCGAAACCCTGGCCCTGCTGGCGCACCAATATCCGCGCCTGGGCAAGCTGACGGCGAGCGCGCGCTGCTCGACGGAGGCGCTGGCCCTGGCCGAACGCCTGGACGACGACGGCTTGCTGGCCGACGCACTGACCAGCCAGTGCTATGTCTACGGCCAACTGCTGATGGGCCGCGAGGCGCTGGAGTCGGGCATGAAGGCGCTGGCCGCCGCACGCCGCGCCGCCGACCCGGTGCGCGAAGCCTGGGCGCTGAACCGCGTCGGCGTCGCCTATTCCAGCCTGGACAACCCCGTCCAGGCCTGTGCATCGGCCGGGCAGGCGCTGGAGATCGCCGCCCGCACCGACTGTGCCGAGGTGCTGTTCTCCTGCCACAACAACCTGGCCTATTTCTGGCTGCGCCGCGTCGAGGAGGCCCGGACCCTGGGCGACGCCACAGCCCTGGCCGACGCCGTAGCCAGCGCCCGCCGCACCGCGGACCAGGCCACCGTGCTGGCCCGCCAGTCCGGCAGCCCCTTCCAGGTGGCGGTGGCCGTGTCCAACTTGGTCAACGCGCTGCTCGCGGGCGGCCTGTTGAACGACGCCCTGCCGCTGCTCAACGAATTCGGCCATCTCGCCCACGACCACGGCTACCGCACGCTGGCCGTCGAAGCCGACGCGCAGCGCGCCGTCTTCCTGCGCCTGAAGGGCGAGCCCCTGCAGGCCGCGCGCATCCTGGAGGCGCTGCTGCAGGCCGCCGCGGAGCCGCCGCCGAAGCTGCGCCGCCTGCTGATCCGATCGCTGTACGAGACCTACAAGGCCTGCGGCCAATACCGCGAGGCCCTGGTCTGGCTGGAGGAACTCGTCGGCCTGGACCGCCAGATCTCGCGCGACAACCTCGTGCTGCAGACCGAGGTCATCCTGATCCGCGACCAGGTCGAGCAGGCCCAGGCCCGCGCCGACAGCGCCACCGCCGACGCCCGCCGCGAACGCGCCCGCGCCGTGCATCTCGAGACCGAGCAGGCGCGCCTGCGCGAGCACGCCATGGCCCTGGACCGCGCCGCCCACGAGGACGTGCTGACCGGCCTGCACAACCGCCGCCACGCCGAGTTCGCCCTGCCTCTGCTGGTGGAGGGTGCGCGCATGGCCAACCAGGTCATCAGCGTCGCTGCGCTGGACGTCGACCATTTCAAGCGCATCAACGACACCCATGGCCACGCCGTCGGCGACGCCGTGCTGCAGCAGCTCGCCCAGCTGCTGCGCCATCGCCTGCGCAGCGCCGATCTGCTGGCCCGCATCGGCGGTGAAGAGTTTTTAGCCGTGCTGGTGGGTATCGCCCCCCAACAGGCCGCCGAGATCTGCGAGCGACTGCGCCTGGCCGTCGTCGAACACGACTGGGCCGCCGTCACGCCCGGCCTGCTGGTGCGCATCAGCGTCGGCATCTCGGGCGGCGCGCCGCAACAGCATCAGGGCGACAGCCTGCTGCTGCGGGCGGACCAGGCGCTGTATGCGGCCAAGCGGAGTGGGCGCAATCGGGTGCACGTGGATTGAAGGCGCCAGTCGTCAACGCTGCCCCTCCGAAGGCAGGGGTTGTTGGTTCAATCCCAACTGGACGCATCAGAAACAAAGAAGGCACGGCAAGCCTCTCTCAGCGTTGCGGCCTGTTCGCGTGCTCCCTTCCGAGCCGACAAGGAATCTAGCCGGACGGGGCGCGTGCGCTAGTCGAATCTCTGCCTGATCCGCAGGCGCTGTTAGCGTGCTCGAAGCGACGATCATGCCCAACACATTGCCAACTGAAAGATTGCTATGAATGGAAATGCGCAGCGCAGCTGTTGGTATGGCATCGCGTGGGCACTGCTTCTAGTCATGGGCCCAATTCGACTTGCCGCGGCTGACCAGAACGTTCAAGGGTCACGGGCCACCCTGCAGACGTATGTCGAAGGAGGTGATTTCTCCTTCATTGGCAAGGACACGCGCACCGTTTTGGAGGAGCTGCCCTATGACAGCATCTCGCTGGAACGCACAGCCTGCTATGGCAGCTGTCCAGTCTATGTAGTGACGTTTTTCAAGGACGGCAAAGCAGTTCTTGAGGAAAAGGATTTGCGTGACAACCGCAGAACGCGGTACGTGGGAGAAATGTGGATTGGTGAGTATGTGAGATTGACCCAAATGGTCGAACTGGCAAGGCGCTCCGCTCAACAGACCAAGTACGCCGGCCGATGGACCGATGACTACACGGCAATAGTCCGCGCCACGTCCAAGGGTGAAACCTGGAGCGTCTCCGACTATGGACGCGTCGCCCCGGTCGAGGTATGGGCCTTGGAGACGCTGCTTCATAACTTCAAAGAGCAGGGCAAATGGAAGCCAGCGGCCCCTCGTTGAGGCCCCGGCAATCTGAGCATCCATCTCGGTGGCCGACCTGGCCGTGGCGATTGCCGACGAGCTCGAGCAGCCGCGCCATGTGCGCCAACGCTTCACCCTCGCCGCGACACCCTGACCCTGAGCTCGTCATCGTGGCAGCTGCCGCGCAAGCAGCGCGGCGACCCAATCGATGAAGACCCGCAGCCGCGCGCTGACATGGGGGTTGGGCCGGTAGGCCAGGTACAGCGGCATTGGCGCGAGGCGCCAGTCCTCGAAGACGGGCCGCAGCTCACCGGCGGCGACGTGCGCATCGGCCATGTAGCGCGGCAACCAGAGCAGGCCGATGCCGGCCAGCCCGGCGGCGAGGTAGGCATTGCCGTCGTCCACCGTCAGCGTGGCTCGGCCGGCGACTTCCACGGTCTCGTCGCCGTGCGTCATCGCGTACATCAGCGGGCGGCCGGCGCGGGCGCCGCGATAGCCCACGACGCGGTGGTGCGTGCCCTCCAGCTCGCGCGGGTGGGAAGGCACGCCCGCGCGCGCCAGGTACGCCGGTGCCGCAAACACGCCGAGCTGCAGCTCGCCAACGCGGCGCGCCACGAGCGAGGGGTCGGCCAACTCGCCGCCACGCACGACGCAGTCCACGTTGTCGCCGATCAGGTCGACGAAGCGATCGCTGACGCCCAGCTCCAGTTCGAGCTCCGGGTAGCGCGCGTGAAAGCCCGGCAGTGCCGGCACCAGCACCAGCCGCGCCAGCGGGCTGGGCACGTCGACACGCAGGCGCCCGCGCGGCACGCCCGACGCGCCGGCGAGGCTGCTCTCCACCTCGTCCAGCTCGGCCAACAGGCGCACCGCCTGCGCGTAGTAGGCGGCACCGTCCGCGGTTGCCTGCACGCGCCGGGTGCTGCGGTTCAGCAGGCGCACGCGCAGCCGCGCCTCCAGCTCCTGCACCAGCTGGGTCACCCGCGTGCGGCTGAGCTGCAGCGCTTCGGCCGCCTTGGTGAAGCTGCCGGCCTCCACCACTCGCACGAACGCCTGCATGGCATCGAAGCGGTCCATCGCGCCCTCCTTGGGTCGCGATTGTCCAATGCGGCAAAACAGTGGTGTCCGCCGCAGCGTCTAGCTCGAAAGAGAGCCGTTGCCTAGAGTGCAGTCATCGTTTTCTTACGGAGATTGCCATGACCCGACGCGACGTCGTCTTCCCCGCCGGCCGCCAGGCCCTGTACGAGCACAACCGCTATTCGCCGGCGGTGCGTGCCAACGGCCTGCTGTTCGTGTCGGGCCAGGTGGGCAGCCGGCCCGATGGCTCACCCGAACCCGACCTCGAGACCCAGGTGCGGCTGGCGTTCGACAACCTCAACGCCGTGCTCGCCGCTGCCGGCTGCAGCTTCGACGACGTGCAGGACGTGACGGTCTACATCGTCGACCCCGAGGCCAACTTCGAGAGGATCTGGGCCATCGTGCCCGAGTATTGGGGTGAGGCGCCCTACCCCACGCTGACCGGCATCGGTGTGACCTGGCTGTACGGCTTCAAGTTCGAGATCAAGGTGGTGGCCAAGCTGCCGGAAGCTGCGCAGGCGGTTTAGGCTTGCGCCTTTGCCTACCGTCCGAGCGGCCCATGAACCCCGTCCTCATCGAAGTCCTACGCGGCAGCACCGTCGAGTCCCGCCATGCCGGCGCCCTGGCCATCGTCGACGCCTCGGGCGCCGTGCACACGGCCCTGGGCGATATCGACCGGCCCATCTTCCCGCGCTCGGCAGTCAAGCTGCTGCAGGCTCTGCCGCTGGTGGCAAGCGGCGGGGCCGAAGCCTTCTCGTTGACGGATGCTGAGCTCGCGCTGGCCTGCGCCTCGCACAGCGGCGAGCCCGAGCATGTGGCGACGGCCGCCGGCGTGCTGGCCAAGTTGGGGCTGACGGCCGACGCGCTGGAATGCGGCACGCAATGGCCCAGCCGCGAGCCGGTGCTGCGCGGCATGGCGGCGCGCGGCGAGGTCGCGACGCCGCTGCACAACAACTGCTCGGGCAAGCACAGCGGCTTTGTCTGCGTGGCTTGCCTGATGGCGCGCAATGCTGGCGCCGAGCCGGCCGAATTCGCGCGCGGCTATGTCGCGGCTGAACATCCCGTGATGCGCGAGGTGTCTTCCGCCTTGTCAGCCGCAACGGGCGTGGACGTCGAGCAGGCCCCGCGTGGCATCGACGGCTGCTCCATCCCGACCTTTGCCTTGCCGCTGCGTTCACTGGCACTGGCATTTGCGCGCTGCGGCACCGGCCAGGGGTTGTCCGACGTGAACGCCCGCGCCGCGCGCAGGCTGCGCCAAGCGGCCGCCGTGGCTCCCTTCATGGTGGGCGGTACGGACCGTTTCGACACCCGCGTCATGCAAGCCTTCGGCGAGCGCGTCTTTTGCAAGATCGGCGCCGAGGGCGTCTATTGCGCGGCCTTGCCGGAGCTGGGCCTCGGCGTCGCGCTGAAGATCGACGACGGCGCCGCCCGTGCGGCCGAAGCGGCTTTTGCCGCGGTCGCACAAGGCCTGCTGAAGACCGAAGACGAGCTGTTACGCAGCTACAGCCACTTGCAATTGAGCAACTGGCGCGGCATCGACGTCGGCGCGCTGCGGCCGGCGCAAGCGCTCACCCAAGCGCTCGCACCTTAGCCCTGCCACTGACCGCTGACCGCTGACCGCCTCAGTGGCGGTCGCGGCGCGGCGGCAGTGCCTGATCGGCGTTGTTGTTGTTGCTCGACGTATCGGTCGTGGTCGTCGTGGTCGTGCTCGACGTCGTGGTGTCGGTGCTGCTTGGGTAGGCAGGCGTGCTGGGCTGCGTCTGAGCCGGCATGGGCGGTGCGGCGCTGACATCCGTCGCCGGCGAGATCGGTGGCGAGGCCTCGCTGGTCGTTGTCGTGGCAGGCTGCGGCTCGATGCTGGCCACAGGCGCCGCAGGAGCCGGGGTCTCAGCGGGCATCGCTACTGTCGTTGTCGTGTCCACCGGATTGGGCTGGCTCGTCGTGTCCAGCGGATTGGTGGGCGTGGCCTCGGCCAGGGTCGGGGTCGTATCGGCGTCGCGCGACAGGCCGGCGGTTTCATCGCTGGAGCGCGTGGACGCGCAGCCGGCGACACCAATCACCAGGGCGGCCGTCGCCAGCGCAACGGTCGTCGACAAGGGGTTGAATTTCCTGCTCATGATGAACTCTCCAAGGTTGATGAAGCGGTTCACGCTGCCATCACCTGGCAGCGCGGCGCGGCCGACGCCRCCTGTGCAGGCCGGCAAAGACCGTTCCCGTGCCGGAAGCACCCCCTGCCGGCAGAGTCCATCTGATGCCTTGCTTGGCGTGCCGTCAGTCGCCAGCCGATAAAAAACGATACAAAACGCGACCAAGCAAGCGCTTGGTTGGCTTTACAGTCCAGCCCCATGCGTGCTGTGAATCCCCCCTCGTCCGCACCCTTGCCGCCGCGCGAGCGCCTGCTGCGGGAGGCCATGCGCCTGTTCGGCGAACGCGGCTTCGACGCCGTGCCGACGCGGGAGATCTGCGCCGCCGCGGGCGTCAACCCGGGTGCCATCCACTATCACTTCGTTGACAAGGACGGTCTCTACCGCGAGGTGCTGCGCCTGCCGGTGCAAGAGTTGCAGCAACAGCTCACCGGTTTCGATGACCCGGGGCTGGACCTGCACGAGGCCATCCGCCGCTTCCTGCAGCCCTTCCTGTTCGACGATGGCGCCTGCAGCGCCCAGATGTTCTTCCGCGAGATGCAGGCGCCCAGCCCGATCTTCATGCAGACGGTGGCGCAGGAAGTCGGGCCCATCTTCGACCGCTTCGCCCGCCTGCTGGCCCGCCATGCGGGCCTGGACGAGCCGACGGCCGCCATCCACCAGCTCGCCATGGGCCTGCAGGCCATGGCTCACGACTACTCCATGACCCGACCCATGCTGGACGCCTTCCACCCCGAACTGCTGGCCGACGACCCCCTGCTCGAGCACACCTGCGCCCGCCTCGCCGACTGGGGCTGCGCCCTGGTCGCCTACGAACGCGCCAAACATGAAGCCCCTCGTCCAGCCGCACACCGCTGAACGCGGTGCGTCTGACCGGTCCCCCATGGGGACGGCGATGCCCGCGGCGTTGAGCCGCGAGCACATCGCCAGCGCGGRCCGGCTCGGGAGCGGCCCAGCGCTCGGCCCGGAATACCCCCTCTTCAGGTACCGCGAACACGCAATGGACAACTGAAATGATCCCCCCAAGAAAAATCCTCGCCGCCCCTCTGCTGGCCCTGCTGAGCGCCTGCATGACGGCGCCCACCGCGACGCCGCCGGCCGCCACGGCCATCCCCGCCGCCTGGCGCTCGCCGCTGCCCCACGGCGGCAGTACGGCGGCACTGACCCAATGGTGGGCGGCCTTCGAGGACCCGCAGCTGGCCCGCCTCATCGAGCGCGCCGAGAGCGGCAGCCCGACGCTGGCCCAGGCCGCCGCCCGCCGCCGCCAGGCCGAGGCCAGCGCCACCCAGGCCCGTGCCGCCCTGCTGCCGCAGCTGACGGCCAATGCCCAGGCCCAGCGCGGTCGCAACCTCAACGCCGTCCCCGGCATCAGCAGCCAGGGCAGCGCCCAGTTCAACGCGAGCTGGGAGATCGACCTCTTCGGCGGCCAGCGCGCCGCCGCCGCGGCCGAGAACCTGCAGGCCCAGGCCGCGACGTCGGACTGGCATGCCGCCCGCGTCAGCCTGGCCGCGGACGTGGCCCAGGCCTATGTGCAACTGCGCCTGGCCCAGGGCCACGAGGAATCGTCCGAGCTGGACCTGCGCTTTGCCGAACAGATCACCACCTGGGCACGCGAGCAGCAGAAGGCTGGGCTGATCAGCGCCAGCGATGCCGCCTTGCTGAACACCGACCGCGCCATCGCGTCGGCCGCCCGCAGCCAATGGCGGGCCGAGGCCCAGATCGCGCTGCAGACGCTGGCCCTGCTGTGCGGCGAGCAGGCCCAGGCCCTGGCCAAGGAGCTGGCACCGCCGGCCATCGCCGACGAAAAGTTCGAGCTGCGCCGCAGCCAGCCCAAGGCGCCGGGCTTTGACGTCAGCACCCTGCCCGCCCAGTTGCTGGCCCAGCGCCCCGACGTCGCCGCCGCCCACCAGCGCTGGCTGGCCGCCACCCAGCAGCAGCGCAGCGTCGAGGCCCAGCGCTGGCCGCAGCTCAGCCTCGGCGCCCTGGCCGGCGAGTCGCGGCTGCGCGTCGGCGGTACCAGCAGCAGCGCTTCGATGTGGGCCGTCGGCCCGTCCCTGAGCCTGCCGCTGTTTGACGGCGGCCAGCGCAAGGCCCGTGCCGAAGGCGCCCAGGCCGCCGCCGACGAAGCCGCCGCGGCCCTGCAATCCCGTTGGCAGACGGCCGTCGCCGAGGTGGAGGAGGCCCTGCAACGCGTGGCCGCCGGCGCCGAGCGCGAGCGCGAGGTGGACGCCGTCAAGCGCGAATGGGAGGGCATCGCCCGCCGCTCCTTCTCGCAGGCCCAGGCCGGCCTGCAGAGCGGCGTGCAGCGCAACACCACCTTCCGCAACGCGCTGGCCGCCTACGACGCCGTGCTCAGCGTGCGCGCCGAGCACGCCCTCGCCTGGATTCGCCTCTATCGCAGCCTGGGTGGCGGCTGGACCGCCGACGCCCCCACGACGAACACGAACACCGCCTCCGCGCGCTGAACGCCATGAAGATCCGCATTCCTTTCCTGACCACCGCACTCACCGTCGCCCTCGCGGCGGCCTTTGTCGCCGCCCTGTCCAGCCCCGCCTTCGCCGCCGACGCCGCCAGCGCGGCGCCCAAGGCGGCGCTGACCGTCAAGCGCGTCGTCGCCCAGGCCGGCACCTGGCCTCAGACCCTCGCCGGCACCGGCTCCATCGCCGCCTGGCAGGAGGTCGTCATCGGCGCCGAGATCGGCGGCCAGCGCCTGGCTGCGCTGCTGGTCGACGTGGGCGACCGCGTCAAGAAGGGCCAGTTGCTCGCCCGCTTGAGTCCCGGCACGCTGGAGACGGATCTCGCCGCCAGCAAGGCCGCGCTGCTGGAGGCCGAGGCCTCGGCCCGTGAGGCGCATCAGACCGCCGAGCGCGTGAAGACGCTGCAGGGCAGCGAGGCGCTGTCGCCCCAGGCCATCGACCAGGCCCTCGCAGCCGACGCGGCCGCGCAGGCCCGCGTGGCTGCGGCCAGGGCGCGCGTGCAGGCCGACCAGCTGCGCCTGTCGTACACGCAGATCACGGCGCCCGACGACGGCGTCATCAACGCCCGCATCGCCACGCCCGGCGCGCTGGTGCAGCCGGGCCAGGAACTGTTCCGCCTGCAACGCCAGGGCCGCCTGGAATGGCGCGCCGAGGTGCCCGGCGCCGAGCTGGCCCAGCTCAAGGTCGGCCAGACGGTGCGTGTGCAGCCCAGCGGCGCTCAGGCCGTGGAAGGCCGCGTCCGCCGCGTCGCGCCGCAGATCGACCCGCAGACGCGCAACGGCCTGGTCTATGTGGACCTGAAGGCCGGCGAGGCTTTGCGTGCCGGCCTGTTCGCCCGCGGCGACTTCGTGCTCGGCGAGAGCCAGGGACTGACGCTGCCGCAGACAGCCGTGCTGCTGCGCGACGGCTTCAGCTATGTCTTCCGCCTCGACGGCAGCAAGGTGCGCGAGCAGAAGGTGCAGGTCGGCCGTCGCGAGGGCAACCGCGTCGAGGTGAAGGCTGGCCTGCCCGCGGGCACGGCCGTCGTCGAGTCGGGCGTGGGCTTCCTCGCGGATGGGGACACCGTTCGCGTGGCGAACGGTGGGGGCGACACCGTCCCCGCGGCCAAGTAAGGAGACATGACGATGTTCAACGTCTCCCGCTGGTCCATCGCCAACCCGGTGCCGGCCATCATGTTCTTCATCATGCTGACGGCGGCCGGGCTCTACGGCTTCAAGCAGATGAAGATCCAGCAGTTCCCCGACATCGAACTGCCCACCATCGTCGTCAGCGCCTCGCTGCCAGGCGCAGCACCCGCGCAGATGGAAACCGAGGTCGCCCGCAAGATCGAGAACTCGGTCGCCACGGCCCAGGGCGTCAAGCACATCTACACCAAGGTGCAGGACGGCATCGCCACCGTCACCGTCGAGTACCGCCTCGAGAAGCCGCTGCAGGAAGCCCTGGACGACACCCGCGACGCCGTCGCCAAGGTGCGCGCCGACCTACCGGCCGATTTGCGTGACCCGGTCATCACCAAGATGAATCTGTCGGGCATGCCCATCCTGACCTACACGGTCTCAAGCAACCGCATGGACGACGAGGCCCTGTCCTGGTTCGTCGACAACCAGGTCACAAAGCGCATGCTGTCGGTGCGCGGCGTGGGCTCGGTGGCCCGCGTCGGTGGCGTCAGCCGCGAGCTGCGCGTGGAGATCGACCCCAGCCGCCTGCTGGCCCTGCGCGTCAGCGCCGCCGATGTGTCGCGCCAGTTGAAGCAGGTGCAGCAGGAGGCTCCCGGCGGCCGTGCGACGCTGGGCGGCTCCGAGCAGTCGCTGCGCACCATCGCCACCGTGCAGACGGCCGCCGAGCTGGCCGCGCTGAGCATCCCGCTGCCGGACGGCCGCCACGTGCGGCTGGACCAGGTCGCTGCCGTGACCGACACCCTGGGCGAGAAACGCGCCGGCGCCTTCCTGAACGGCAAGTCCGTCGTCGGCTTCGAGATCGTGCGCGCCAAGGGGGCCGGTGAGGTCGACGTGGCCGAGCGCATCCGCGCCGCGCTGGAGGAGCTCAAGGCCGCCCACCCCGACATCACCGTCACCGAGGCCTTCAACTTCGTCGATCCCGTCATCGAGAACTACGACGGCAGCATGAAGCTGCTGCTGGAAGGCGCGGCGCTGGCCGTGCTGGTCGTCTTCCTGTTCCTGCGCGACTGGCGCGCGACGTTTGTGAGCGCCGTGGCCCTGCCGCTGTCGGCGATTCCGGCCTTCCTCATCATGTACTGGATGGGCTTCACGCTGAACGTCGTGACGCTGCTGTCGCTGTCCCTCGTCATCGGCGTGCTGGTGGACGACGCCATCGTCGAGATCGAGAACATCATGCGCCATCTGACGATGGGCAAGACGCCGCTGGAAGCCGCTCGCGAGGCGGCCGACGAGATCGGCCTCGCCGTCATCGCCACCACCTTCACGCTGATCGCCGTCTTCCTGCCCACCGCCTTCATGAGCGGCGTGGTCGGCAAATTCTTCGTGCAGTTCGGCTGGACGGCCTCTATCGCCGTGTTCTTCTCGCTGGTCGTCGCCCGCATGCTGACGCCGATGATGGCCGCCTACATCCTCAAGCCCCCGAAACACGAGCACAAGGAACCGTTCTGGATGGCCCGCTACCTGAAGGCCGCACGCTGGGCCTTCACGCACAAGGGCAAGACGCTGGCCATCGCCGCGGTCTTCGGCGTGGCCGCCTGCACGCCGCTGTTCATGGGCGCCATCCCCGGCGCCTTCATCCCGCCGGACGACCTCAGCCAGACGCAGATCAGCATCGAGCTGCCGCCCGGCAGCACCTATGAGCAGACGGCGGCAATCGCCGAACAGGCGCGTGCCGCCGCGGCCGCGCACAAGCAGGTCAAGCTGGTCTACACGGCCGTGGGCGGCGGCAGCGCCGGCGGCGACCCTTTCGCCATGAGCGGCGCGGCCGAGGTCCGCAAGGCTACGCTGACACTGAACCTGACGCCGCGCCACGAGCGCCGCGGCATCAGCAAGCAGCAGATCGAGCGCGAGCTGCGCGAGAAGCTGGAGAACATCGCCGGTGCGCGCATCAAGGTGACCTTCGGCGGCTCCAACGACAAATACCAGCTCGTGCTGGCCGGCGAGGACGGCGAGGCGCTGGCGGCCCATGCGGCCAAGGTCGAGAAGGAGCTGCGCGCCCTGCCCGGCATCGGCCAGGTGACGAGCAGCTCCAGCCTGCAGCGCCCCGAGCTCATCGTGCGCCCCGACGCGGCGCGCGCGGCCGACCTGGGCGTGTCCACCGCGGCGATTGCCGACACGCTGCGCATCGCCACGGCCGGCGACTACGACCAGTTCCTGCCCAAGCTCAACCTCAGCCAGCGCCAGGTGCCCATCGTCGTGCGCCTGCCCGACGCGGCGCGCGCCGACCTGGCCCTGCTCGGCCAGCTGACGGTGCCCGGCACACACGGCCCGGTGCCGCTGCAACAGGTGGCCGAACTGACGCTGACCAGCGGGCCGGCCCAGATCGACCGTTTCGACCGCCTGCGCAACGTCAACTTCGAGATCGAACTGAACGGCATGCCGCTCAGCGAAGTGCAGGCGGCCGCCGCGGCCCTGCCCAGCATCGCCAACCTGCCGCCGGGCGTGAGCAAGGCCGAGATCGGCGACGCCGAAGCCTTTGCCGAGCTGGGCCAGGGCTTCGCGCTCGCCATGGGCACGGGTGTGGCCTGCATCTACATCGTGCTGGTGCTGCTCTTCCACGCCTGGGTGCAGCCGGTGACCATCCTGGGCGCCCTGGTGCTGTCCATCCCGGGCGCCATCCTGGCGCTGTTCGTGACCGGCACCGACCTGTCGATGCCGGCCATGATCGGCATGATCATGCTGATGGGCATCGCGACGAAGAACTCCATCCTGCTGGTGGAATACGCCATCGTCGCCCAGCGCGAGCAGGGGCTGACGCGCCTGGAGGCGCTGCTGGATGCCTGCCACAAGCGCGCCCGGCCCATCGTCATGACGACGCTGGCCATGGGCGCAGGCATGATGCCCATCGCGCTGGGCTTCGGCACCGACCCGAGCTTTCGCGCGCCGATGGCCATCGTCGTCATCGGCGGACTGATCACCAGCACCTTCTTGAGCCTGCTGGTGATTCCGGTGCTCTACGAAGTGGTGGACGACTTCATCCAGCGCTTCAGTCGCAAGAAGAAGCCCGCGCAGCCCGCAGAAGGCGTGATCAGCTCAACTTGAACACCGCCACCGACTCCGACAGCTCGTCGGCCTGCTGCTGCAGGCTCTGAGCAGCGGCCGCCGACTCTTCCACCAGAGCGGCGTTCTGCTGCGTCATCTGGTCCAGCCGCGAAATCGCCTGGCCGATCTGGCCGATGCCGGTGCTCTGCTCACTGGTGGCGTGGCTGATCTCCGCGACGATGTCGGAGACGCGGGCGATGGAGGCGTTGATCTCCTTCATCGTCTCGCCGGCCTGGGACACGAGGGCAGCACCGCTGTCGACGTTCTCGGTGCTGCGCGTGATCAGGCCCTTGATCTCCTTGGCGGCTTCAGCCGAGCGCTGGGCCAGCGTGCGCACCTCGGCCGCGACGACGGCGAAGCCGCGCCCCTGCTCGCCAGCCCGCGCCGCTTCCACGGCTGCGTTCAGCGCCAGGATGTTGGTCTGGAAGGCGATGCCGTCGATGGTGCCGATGATGTCGCTGATCTTGTGAGATGAGCTGCTGATGCGGCCCATGGTGGCGACCACCTCGCTGACGACCGCGCCACCGCGGCGCGCCACCTCGGCGGCGTCGCCAGCCAGCTTGTCGGCCTGCCGCGCCGACTCGGCGTTGTGCGTGACGCTGGCGGTCAGCTCCTCCATCGCAGAAGCCGTTTCCTGCAGGTTGGACGCCGCCTGCTCGGTGCGTGAGCTGAGGTCATGGCTGCCGACGGCCACCTCTCTGGATGCGGTGGCGATGCTGTCGGTGGCACCGCGCACCTGGCGCACGACGGTCACAAGGGAGTTCTGCATCGCCGCCAGGCCGTGCATCAGCTGGGCCGTCTCGTCACGGCCTCTGGCCTGCACGTCGCCGGTCAGGTCCTGCCGCGAGATCCGTTCGGCCGCCGCAACGGCGCGCTGCAGCGACGTGAGGATGGACTTGGAATTGGCGTGCAGCAGCAGGGCCAGCACGGCGATGGCCACCACCAGCAACACGATCAGCCCGGTGCGAGACGACGCGAAGCGCGCGTCGATCTGCGCGATCTGCTCCTCGGAGTTCTTGTCGATGAGCTGGGTCAGGGCGCCCAGTTCCTTGTCCAGCGCACGCACCGGGCCCTTGATGGGTTCCATGCCCTTGTTGGCTTCGGCGGTATCGGGAAACTCGCCCTTGGCGACGCGCTCGGCGAAGGGCCTGAAACCCTCGCGGTAGGCCGCCAGCGCGCGCTGCGACTCGCCGACGGTGGCGAGGATTTGCGCATTCAGCTGCAGCGTCGCCACCTTGTCCATCGCGGCGTGCGCCTTTTGCTCGGCCTCGTCCCATTCCTTGCGGTACTTGCCGACCGCCTGGGCGTCGGCAATGTTGATCAGCATGTCCTTCTCGTAGCGACGCAAGTTGCCGACAGCCGCGCGGGCGTTGGACAGCTGGCCCTGGGCTTCAACGTCGTTGTCGACGAAGCGCTTGAGCTGGCCGCTGGCGTCGGACTGGGCCAGCAGGCCCGACCCGCCGATCAGCAACATGCCCAGACCAGCCAGCACGCCCACGGCGGCCAGCCTGGCCCGGATCGGAAACTGGTTCATGTCGATCATGGCACCCTCCTCGCCCCCCGTTGGGCAAGGCCGAGATTAGCCATTTCCGGCCGATTTGGGCTAATTAGTGGCCCAAAGCTCGCGCATGGCCGCCTCGAAAGCATCTCCCACCCGGGCCGGGGCCCGCCATGGCCGGGCCCGCCCAGCCACCCACACGGACTGCCAGGGCGAACCGTTGCTGCCGAAGACGACGGCGTCCAGCAAGGCTTCGTCGGGCAGCCCGCGCAGTGCATCGGCCTCGCGGTTCAACACCAGGGCGTCGGCGCGGGCACCGGGCGTCAGGCCCCAAGCCGCGAAGCCGGCAGCACGGGCGCCACCGTGGACGGCGGCGTCGAAGAGCCTGGCCGCGCTGGACGGCTGGCTGTCCGGCGCCGACGCGACATTGCGCTGGCGCAAGGTCAGGCGCTGGCCGTACTCCAGCCAGCGCAGCTCCTCCACCCAGCCGCGCGTGACCTGGCTGTCCGAGCCCACCGTCAGCGGCACCCCACCCGCCAGCCAGCGCGGCAGGTCGGCCAGGCCGTCACCCAGGTTGGCTTCGGTGCCGGGGCAGATGACGATGCCGGCGCCGCTGCGGGCGACGGACTCGATCTCGGCCGGTTCAGCATGGGTGGCATGGACCAGCTGCCAGCGCGGATCCAGATGACCCTCGTCCGCCAACCACTGGATGGGGCGGCGGCCGGTCGCAGCGAGGCAGTCGGCCACCTCGGCCGTCTGCTCGGCCACGTGGATGTGGATGGGCAGGTCGGCCGCGCCGGCCAGATCCCGCAGGCGGGCGATGTCGCGCGGCGAGGCGCCGCGCAGCGAATGCAAGGCCACGCCGGCATTCACGCGCGGCAGGCCGGCGGCCAAGACGCGCTGGCTGGCGCGCCAGACCCAGTCGGCATCGGCGGCAAAGCGGTGCTGGTCGGGTCTCAGGTCCGTGTTCGACGCATTCACACCGAAACCGCTGCGCGTGTAGACGACCGGCAGCAGCGTCAGGCCGATGCCGACGTCCTCGGCCGCCTCGGCCAAGGCCCAGGCCATCGCCAATTCGTCTTCGAAGTGCTGGCCTTGCGCGGGGTGGTGCAGGTAATGGAACTCGCAGACCTGGGTGTAGCCACCGCGAAGCATTTCGGCATAGAGCTGGCTGGCGACCGCGCGCAGCTGCTCGGGCGAGATGCGCAGGGCCAGGGCATACATGCGGTCGCGCCAACTCCAGAAGTCGTCCTGCCCGGCGTCGCGGCGCTCGGCCAGCCCGACGAAAGCACGCTGGAAGGCGTGGCTGTGGGCATTGACGAGGCTGGGAATGACCGGGCCGCCGAGCTTCTCCGCGTCTGGCGGTGCCGACAGGTTGACCGTAATCTCCGACCAATGGCCGTTCGCATCGACGCTGAGCAGCACGTCGCGCTGCCAACGGCCATCCACCCAGGCCAGGCTGGCGTGCAGTCGCTTCAAGGCTGCCATGCGAGCATCTCTTTCAACATCTTTTCGATCAACGGCGCCACGTCAGTCGCCAGGGCGTTGTCGTAGGCACCCGAGGGCTCCACTGCCTCATTCATGTAGCAGCGTTGGCACATCTCCAGCTGCACCGCGTGCACCCCGTCGCCCGGTCGGCCATAGTGGCGAGTGATGTAGCCCCCCTTGAAGCGCCCGTTGACGACCTGGCTGAACTGCTGCTGGCCGGCCAGYAACGCGCCCAGCCGCTCGGTGATGGCGGGCGCGCAGGAGGCGCCATCGGCCGTACCGAGGTTGAGGGCCGGCAACTCGCCGTCGAACAGCCAGGGCAGCTCGGAGCGGATGCTGTGGCCGTCAAAGAGCAATGCATGGCCGTGTTCGGCGCGCAGGCGTGTCAGCTCGGCCGCCAGCGCCTCGTGATACGGCTGCCAATAAGCCTCGCGGCGCGCGGCGATCTCGATGGCGTCCGGCTCGGTGCCGTCGACGTAAAGAGGGTCGTCGGTGAAGAAACGGGTCGGCACCAGGCCGGTGCCTCCCGAAGCGCCGGGATAGAGAGGCTGATCGTCGGGTGGCCGGTTCAGGTCGATGACGTAGCGGCTGTAGCGCGGCACGATGAGGCTGGCGCCCAGCGCTGATGCCAGCGGGCCGTAAAGGCGCTCCAGGTGCCAGTCGCTGTCCTCGCTGGCCAGGGCGCGCGGCACCAGGCGCTTGGCCAGCTCGGGCGGAATCTCCGTGCCGACATGCGGCAGGCTGATCAACAGCGGCGCGCGGCCCTGCTGCAGGCGATAGACGCTCATGACCCTCCCTGATTTCCTTGGAAGACCCGTTCTTTCAGCGGGTTATGCCCAAAGCATGCTGCCAGCTCGCGGGGGTGCGCGCTATCCCAGACACAGAAGTCGGCGCGCTGGCCAGCCACGAGCTGACCACGGTCGGTCAGGCCCAAGGCACGGGCGCCGTTGACGGTCAGGCCGCGCAGCGCCTCCTCGGGTGTCAGGCGGAACAGCACGCAGGCCATGTTCAACATCAGCAGCGGCGACAGCGTCGGCGAGCTGCCGGGGTTGTGGTCGGTGGCGATGGCAATGGGCACGCCGGCCTCGCGCAGCGCGGCAATCGGCGGCAACTGGGTTTCGCGCAACGCATAGAAGGCGCCGGGCAGCAGCACCGCGACGGTGCCCGCCTCGGCCATGGCCCGAACACCGGCCGGGCTGAGGAACTCAAGGTGGTCGCAGCTCAGCGCTCGGTAACGGGCCGCGAGCTGGGTGCCGCCCTGGTCACTGAGCTGCTCGGCGTGCAGCTTGACCGGCAGGTTCAGCCGCTGCGCTGCGTCGAACACGCGCGCGACCTGGGCCGGGTTGAAGGCAATGTGCTCGCAGAAGGCGTCGACCGCATCGACGAGGCCGGCCTCATACAGGTCGGGCAGCCACAGGCAGGCAGCGGCGATGTAGTCGTCGGCATCGGCGAACTCGGGCGGCAGGGCATGGGCGGCGAGATAGGTCGTGCGCACGTCGATGCCCAGGCCTTGGAGCTGGCGCGCGACGCGCAGCATGCGCGCCTCGGTGGCGGCGTCCAGTCCGTAGCCGGACTTGACCTCCAACGTCGTGACGCCCTCGCGGATGAGGGCCTGGGCGCGCTTGCGGGCGGCGGCCAACAGCTCGGCCTCGCTCGCCGCACGTGTCGCCGCGACCGTGGAGCGGATGCCGCCACCAGCCTTGGCGATGTCGGCATAGCTCGCGCCATGCAGCCGCTGCTCGAACTCGTTGGCGCGGCTGCCGCCGTAGACGAGATGGGTGTGGCAGTCCACCAGCCCCGGCGTGACAAGGGCACCATGCAGTTCGATGGTCTGCTCGGCCGCAGGAGCCTCGGCGCTCGGGCCGACCCAGCGCAGCAGGCCGTCCTCGACCAACAGAGCGCCGTCGTCGATCAGGCCCCAGCCATGCTCGCCGGCCAGCGTCGCAAGAACCCCGCCGCGCCATAGCTTCATGTATCGGGGCCCCAGGTCAACCACCAGGCATTGCCCTCGCCCGTGAAAACGCAGCTCTGCGCCACCGGGTCCTCACACCAGGCCAGCGTCAACGGCGCCATCGGCATCGCGCGGTGGCCATGCTCGAGCAGGCCGCCGTTGACGGTGAACAGGCCCACCCAAGGCGTCTTGGGCAACAGCACATGGTGGGCCGACTCGACCTCCAGGTTGCCGCGCCTCTCCATCACGTTGAAGACGTCGGTCTCACCCTTGATGAGCTCGGCCTCGGGGGCGAGGCCACCGTCGAAACGCAGCGGCTCGTCGCCGATGCTCTGCGGCCAGTCGAACAGGCGCAGGCCCGCGCCGCCGATGACGGCCAGCCAGCGGTGCACGCCGGGGAAGGCCGAGAACGGCCCGTCACGCTCGACACGCGCGACGCTGACGCGGACTGCCCAGTCATGGGCGTGCGGCCAGGCGAGCAGCTCGCGCGTGGTGCCGCCCGTGTTTTTCCAGGCCTGCGGCTGCACGTCGGCCGCGCTGACCCTGCTCCAACTCATGTTCTTTTCCTTGCGCTCAAGCCCGCTTCACGGGAGTGGAGCATTTTCCGCAGCTCTGTGCGGCGCAGCTCATGCCGCGAAGCTCCCTTGCAATTGGTAACGTGCTCCGGGGTGGGTCAGTTTCACGCTGGTTACGGCAACACCGCGGCTGTAAGTGATGCGTTTGACGACCAGGCAGGGGGCGCGGCGGTTGATGCCGAGCAGCTTGGCTTCAACCTCGCCGGGCAGGGCCGCCTCGATCATGTAGCGCGCTTCGGACAGCGGCGCCACCTCCAGCAGGTAATGCGTCGGCGTGATGCGCGTGAAATCCTGTGAAAGATAGTCGGGCGCACTGGCCGGGTTGACGGCACGCTCCTCGCACTGGATGGCCACGCCGTTCTCCAGGTGCACGATGAGGCTGAGGAAGACGGGCGCACCACGCTTGAGGCCGAGTTCGGCCGCCTGCTGCGGCGTCGCCTTGCCCTTCAAGAGCGCATGCACGCGCGCTTCGTGCATGCCGCCGCGCTCGAGGATCTCCTCATGCACGTCACGCACATTCAGCGTCGACGAGATGCGATGCAGCTGGGCGACGAAGCTGCCCACGCCCTGGACGCGCTCGATCAGCCCTTCCTGCACCAGCTCGCGCAAAGCCCGGTTCACCGTCATGCGGCTGACTTCGAACTGGGCGACAAGAGCGCCTTCGCTGGGCAGCAGATCGCCGGCCACCCAGTGGCTGCTGGCGATGCCTTCGCGCAGATGGTTCTTGACCTTGAGGTACTGGGGTTCGGGGCTGGCCGGGCTTCTGGGCATGGGCGCCATCCTAGTTGACTTGACTTGTATAGACAACTAGAGTTCGCGGCACTTTCAGGAGTACCCGATGTCAGCCCTGCCCCGCCCTGTCAAAGCGCCCACCGGCACCCAGCTCAGCTGCAAGAGCTGGCTGACCGAGGCTGCCTACCGCATGCTGCAAAACAACCTCGACCCCGCCGTGGCCGAGAACCCGGACGCGCTGGTGGTCTACGGCGGCATCGGCAAGGCGGCGCGCAACTGGGAGGCGTTCGACGCGATCTGCAAGTCGCTGCGCGAACTCAACGACGACGAGACGCTGCTGATCCAGTCCGGCAAGCCGGTCGGCGTGTTCCGCACCCACCCGGACGCGCCGCGGGTGCTGCTGGCCAACTCCAACCTCGTACCGGCCTGGGCCACGTGGGAGCACTTCCACGAGCTGGATCGCAAGGGCCTGATGATGTACGGCCAGATGACGGCTGGCAGCTGGATCTACATCGGCAGCCAGGGCATCGTGCAGGGCACCTACGAGACCTTCGCCGAGGCCGCCCGCCAGCATTACGGCGGCGTGGCCAAGGGCCGCTGGGTGCTGACCGCGGGCCTGGGCGGCATGGGCGGCGCCCAGCCGCTGGCCGCCACCTTCGCGGGCTTCTGCTCGCTGAACATCGAATGCCAGCAGTCGCGCATCGACTTCCGCCTGAAGACCCGTTATGTCGACGAGCAGGCCTTCGATCTGGACGACGCGCTGGACCGCATCGCCAAGTACACGGCCGCCGGCGAGGCCAAGTCCATCGCGCTGCTGGGCAACGCGGCGCGGCTGATCCCGCAGCTTGCCGAGCGCTGCAAGCAGGGCACGGCCATCAGGCCCGATCTCGTCACCGACCAGACCTCGGCSCACGACMTCATCCACGGCTATCTGCCGGCCGGCTGGAGCGTGGAGCAGTGGAAGGCCGCAGCAGCCGACCCGGCCCAGCACGCCGAGCTGAAGGCGGCCGCCGCCAAGAGCTGCGCCGACCATGTGAAGGGCATGCTGGCCTTCCAGCAACTGGGCATCCCGACGGTGGACTACGGCAACAACATCCGCYAGGTCGCGCTGGACCAGGGCGTGGCCAACGCCTTCGACTTCCCCGGCTTCGTGCCCGCCTATGTGCGGCCGCTGTTTTGCGAGGGCAAAGGCCCGTTCCGCTGGGTGGCGCTGTCGGGCGACCCCGAGGACATTCGCAAGACCGACGCCAAGCTGAAGGAGTTGTTTCCCCAGCATGAAGCCCTGCACCGCTGGCTGGACATGGCCGCCGAGCGCATCGCCTTCCAGGGTCTGCCCGCGCGCATCTGCTGGTTGGGGCTGGGCGAGCGCCACCTCGCGGGCCTGGCCTTCAACGAGATGGTCAAGAGCGGCGAGCTGAAGGCACCCATCGTCATCGGCCGCGACCACCTGGACAGCGGCTCCGTCGCCAGCCCCAACCGCGAGACCGAAGGCATGAAGGACGGCTCAGACGCCGTATCCGACTGGCCGTTGCTGAACGCACTGCTGAACACGGCTGGCGGCGCCACCTGGGTGTCGCTGCACCACGGTGGCGGCGTGGGCATGGGCTACTCGCAGCATTCCGGCGTCGTCATCGTCTGCGATGGCACCGACGCGGCCGCGAAGCGCATTTCGCGCGTGCTGTGGAACGACCCGGCCACCGGCGTCATGCGCCACGCCGACGCGGGCTACGACACCGCCGTCGACTGCGCGAAGAAGAACGAACTGAACCTGCCTTCCCTGTGAAGTCTTCTATGAAACTCATCCCCGGACAACTGACGCTCGATCAACTCGCCGACATCGCCGCCGGCCGCGCTGCGCTGCAGCTCGACGACTGGCGTGCCGTCGACAAGAGCGCCGCCCTGGTCGCTGCCGCCGCCGCGGGCGATGCGCCCGTCTACGGCGTCAACACCGGCTTCGGCAAGCTCGCCAGCACGCGCATTGCCAAGGACCAGCTCGCGGCACTGCAGCTCAACCTGATCCGCAGCCATGCGGTGGGCGTCGGCGCGCCGATGTCGCCCGAGGTTGTACGCCTGATGCTGGCGACCAAGGCTGGCAGCCTGGCGCGGGGCTTCTCCGGCGTACGCCGCGAGGTCGTGCAAGCCCTACTGGATGCGCTCAGCGCCGGCTTCGTCCCCTATGTGCCCTGCCAGGGATCGGTGGGCGCCAGTGGAGACCTGGCGCCACTGGCTCACCTCACACTCGCGCTGATGGGAGAAGGCGAGGCGCTGGTGGCCGGCAAACGCATTCCGGCGCGCGACGAACTGGCCCGCCTGGAGCTGCGACCACTGACGTTGGCCGCCAAGGAGGGCCTAGCCCTCATCAACGGCACGCAGGCCAGCACGGCCCTGGCCCTGCACGCGCTGCTGCGCTTCGAGGGCCTGTTCGCCACGGCCCTGGCCAGCGGCGCGATGACGCTGGACGCGGCACGCGGCAGTGACGGCCCCTTCGACGCCCGCATCCACGAGGTGCGCGGCCAGCCGGGCCAGATCGAGGTCGCCGGCGTCTACCGCGAGCTGCTCGCCGGCAGCGCCATCCGCCAGTCGCACCGCGAGGGCGACGAGCGCGTGCAGGACCCGTATTGCCTGCGCTGCCAGCCTCAGGTCATGGGCGCCTGCCTGGACCAGGCCCGCCACACCGCCGGCGTGCTGGTGCGCGAGGCCAATGCCGTCACCGACAACCCGCTGGTGTTCGACGACGTGATGATCTCGGGCGGCAACTTCCACGCCGAGCCGGTGGCCTTCGCGGCCGACAACCTGGCCCTGGCCATCGCCGAGGTGGGCGCCATCGCCGAGCGCCGCATCGCCATGCTGATCGACCCGGCCATCTCGCGCCTGCCGCCCTTCCTGACGGCCGACGCCGGCCTGCACAGCGGCTTCATGATCGCCCACGTGACGGCCGCGGCCCTGGCCAGCGAGAACAAGAGCCTGGCCCACCCGGCCAGCGTGGACAGCCTGCCGACCAGCGCCAACCAGGAGGATCACGTGTCGATGGCCACCTTTGCCGCGCGCCGCCTGCACGCCATGATCGACAACACGGCCCACATCGTTGCCATTGAGCTGCTGGCGGCGGCCCAGGGCATCGACTTCCTGCGTCCGCTGCAGAGTTCGGCGCCGGTGGAGGCCCTGCACACGCGGCTGCGCGCCGACTGCGCCAGCAGCCCGGCCGATCACTACCTTGCGCCGGACATCGAGCGCGCGGCCGCATTGGTGCAGGCCGGAGCGCTCAAGGCCGAGCACGCGCCGGGTTTCGCTCAGTAGCGCCCCGCCGCGCCTGCGACGCGCAAGAACACGTAGGCAAACCACACGACGACGGCCTTGTGCAGCAAGGCGCGCAGGCCGGTACCGGCACGCTCGCCGACGCGCTGCGAGACCGCGATGGCGGCCTCGATCTCGCTGGCGAGTTGAACCGCGAAGCCGGCGTCCTGCACGACGACGTTGGCCTCCAGGTTGACCAGCAGTGACAGCGGGTCGATGTTGGAGCTGCCGACCGTGGCCCACTGGCCGTCGACGACGGCGACCTTGGCATGCAGGAAGGCTGGCGTGTACTCGTAGATCTCGACGCCATGGCCGAGCAGGTCCGCATACAGCGCTTCGGCAGCCCAGCCCGCGATCCGGTAATCCAGCTTGCCTTGCAGGAGCAGGCGCACGCACACGCCGCGGTCGGCGGCGCGGCGCAGGGCATGGCGAATGCGTTGACCGGGATAGAAATAAGGGCAGACCACGTCGACGCTCTCGCGGGCGTCGGTGATGGCATCGGCATAGGCATGCTCGATGGTGCGGCGCCGCCGCAGGTTGTCGCGCAGCACGAAGGCGGCGCGGACCGGTTGCAGATGCGACACCGGCTCGCCCAGCCGCTGCGGCCCACGCCAGAGCTGAGTCACCCAGAGGCCGAAACGGCGCCGCAACGGCACGTAGTCGATAAGCGCATCGTCGAACTCCCGGCCCAGCCAGGCGCGTGACCAGATCGAACGCACGCTCTGCGCGACCAGGTCAACGAGGCCGCCACTCACCTGCACGGCGAAGTCCAGCCGCGGCAGCTCGGTGACGCCATGGTGCATGTCCAGGCGATCATCGATGACGTTGATGCCGCCGACGAAGGCCTGCTCGCCATCGACAACGCAAAGCTTCTGGTGCAGGCGGCGCAACTGGCCCGGCTGGAACCAGCGCCACCAGCGATCCATGGGCCGGAACACCGCCAGGGCCACGCCGCTGCCGGCAAAGCGCTCGCGCAGCGTCCTGATGCTGGCGTTGCTGCCGAAGCCATCGACGACGAGGCGCACGCGCACGCCACGCTGATCCGCCGCAATCAAGGCATCGGCCAGGGCCAGCGAGGTGGCGTCGTGATGAAAGATATAGGTCGCCAGCCAGACCTCGCGGCTCGCGCCGTGGATGGCTGCATGCATGCGCGGGAAAAGCTGCTCGCCGCCGCGCAGCAGTTCGACCTCATTGCCGCCAACGAAGCCGGGGTCGGCGGCCTGGTGGCGTCGGCGCCGCCTCGACCCCAGGCGCCTCATTCGAGGGCCAGCTCCACGATCAGCGGCAGGTGGTCTGACATGCGCGACCAGCTCGGGCCGCGCGGCACCTGAACGCCGGTGCAGCGCAGGCCACGCATGTAGACGCGGTCCAGCGCGAACACGGGCAGGCGCGATGGAAAGGTGGGGGCCCGAGTCCGCCCGTGCGGTGCCGTCGCGCGACGCAGGCCGTGGGCACGCATGGGCGTGTCCAGACGCTCACCCCAGTCGTTGTAGTCGCCGGCAACAAGGAACGGCGCGCCCTCGGGCACGTTGTCGCGCACAAAGCTGGCGAGGCGGTCAACCTGGCGCATGCGGCTGGAATGAATCAACCCGAAATGCGCGACGACGACGTGCACGACCGTGCCATGCCAGTGCACCGGCACATGCAGCAGGCCGCGTTGCTCCAGGGAGTGGTCCGACACGTCGTGGTGGCCGATGTCGCCCATGGGCCAGCGCGACAGCAGCGCGTTGCCATGCTCGCCGAACTTGGTCGTTGCATTGGTACGGTAGGCCACCTCATAGCCTTCGGGGGCGAGGAACTCGGCCTGGCCCTTCTCGGGCCAGCCGAACCAGGTGCGGTCGAAGTAGGCGGCTTCGCGGTGATGGAAGAGACGCACCTCCTGCAGGCAGACGAGGTCGGCGTCCATGGCCTCCACACCCATCTGCAGGTTGTGGATCTCCAGGCGCTTTGCCGGCCCGAGGCCGCGCACGCCCTTGTGGATGTTGTAGGTGGCCACACGCAGCACTTCGCCGGGCGGATGGGGGGTGGGGCGGGCGACGGATCTCATGGCATCTCAGCGGCGTGCGGCCGCCCGAAGCCGCTGAGCGCCCCCTCGGGGGGCAGCGAACGGAGTGAGCGTGGGGGCTTCATAAGATTGCGGCGCTGAAGCGGGGCAGTTGCAGCACGGCTTCGGCGTTGGATGGTGAGAAGCAGCGGTCGGCAGCCTCATGCCAGGGTAGCCAGAGCCACGATAGATGCTCGCGCGGAGCCAGTACCGGCGTCAACGCCTCAGGCAGTTGTAGGCCGAAGACGTGTTCGGTATTGCGCGTGACGCCCGGGGCGTAGCGATGGCGCCAGTGAGGGTAAATCTCGTAAACATTGGCGAGATGCCAGTCGCGCAGCTCACCGCCCAATGCGGCGATGTCGAAGCCCGTTTCCTCCAGCACCTCTCGGCGTGCGGTCTCCGCGGGCGCCTCGTCGGGAGTGTCCTTGGAGCCCGTGACGCTCTGCCAGTAGCCGGGATGGTCAGCGCGCTCGATGAGCAGAACCTGCAGGTCCGGCGTGTGGATGACGACGAGGACGGACTCGGGGATCTTGAAGGGCTTGGCCGGGGGCATGCGGCCAGCATAGCGCCGGCCAAGCCCATGAAGAATCAGGTCTTCTTGCGCCGCGCCACCTCGGGCGGCAGCTCCTTGGCCTGCAGCTCGCGCACCTGGGCGACGAGCTGGTTGTGGGCGTCCAGGAAGGCCGCAGCGATGACCTTGCCTTCGTTGGAATTGCTCCAGCCCGCGCCGGCCGCGCCACCGAGCTTGCCCAGCACGGCGCCGCCGACGCCCAGGTCGGCCACCTCGACCGAACCGGTGGACGCAGCGACCTGCTCGGTCGTCTCGTTATCGGTCAGCAGCAGGGCTGCCTGGGCCTGCTTGAGCTTGACCTGCTCGGCCGCGCCGACGAGCTTGTTCAGATAGGGAATGGCCTGCAGGATGCCGCCGATCTGGCGGCCCGCGTCCTGCTCGCTGAAGGTGAGGCTGGGTGTCAGGCTGTACTGGGCCTCGTAGCCCTTGCCCTTGCTCACCGTGTTGCCCTGCTGGCGCAGGATGCCGGCTTCCTTGAGTTCCTGCTCGCGCACCGTCGCCTTGAGGCCGGCGGCGCGGTCGACAACCCGGAAGCAGCCGCTCTGCTGGGCCAGCAGGCGAACCAGGGGCACGGGACTGGACGGCAGCTGGTAGCTGCTGGAGTAGGCATAGCCGTTGGGGTTCTCGACCAGGGCCAGCGTCGCCACCGGTGCATCGCACTTGACCAGCTCGCGGCTGGCCTTGTGCGCACCGGCCGGCCCGGCCGAGCCGCTGATGACGGAGCCGCCATCGCCCAGCGTGGTGGACGATTTGCCGCAGCCGACGAGCAGCAGCGCGACAACGGGAAGAGCGAGCAAGGGACGGATGTTCATCGGCGGGAGTCTGCCTTGCCCCTCACGCCGACCCGTCCCAGGAAAGCGGGACGGCCGGACGCCCTCTCCCCCGGGCCTGCGGGGGCGCCATCAAGAAAAAAAGCCTCGCGACCGCGAGGCTTTTGGTGCCGGAGCCGTGCGGGCTTACTGCGCCGCAGCCGCCGAATTGCGCAGGCGGATGTGCAGCTCGCGCAGCTGCTTTTCGTCCACCAGCGACGGCGCGCCGGTCAGCAGGCACTGGGCGCGCTGGGTCTTGGGGAAGGCGATGACGTCGCGGATGGACTCGGCCTTGGTCATCATCGTGACGATGCGGTCCAGGCCGAAAGCCAGGCCGCCGTGCGGGGGCGCACCGTACTGCAGCGCGTCCAGCAGGAAACCGAACTTGATGCGCTGGTCTTCCGCGCTGATGTTGAGCGCCTCGAAGACCTTGGCCTGCACCTCGGCACGGTGGATACGCACCGAGCCGCCGCCCAGCTCCCAGCCGTTGAGCACCATGTCGTAGGCCTTGGCGATGCACTTGCCCGGGTCCGACGTCATCAGGTCCTCGTGGCCGTCCTTGGGTGCCGTGAACGGGTGGTGAACGGCCGCCCAGCGGTTGTTCTCCTCATCGTGCTCGAACATCGGGAAGTCGACGACCCACAGCGGCGCCCAGACGTCGTTGAACAGGCCATTGGCCTTGCCGAACTCGCTGTGGCCGACCTTCAGGCGCAGCGCGCCGATGGCGTCGTTGACGACCTTGGCCTTGTCCGCACCGAAGAACAGCAGGTCGCCGTCCTGGGCGCCGGTGCGCTTCAGGATCTCGGCGACGGCTTCGTCGTGCAGGTTCTTGACGATGGGCGACTGCAGGCCTTCGCGGCCCTTGGCCACTTCGTTGACCTTGACCCAGGCCAGGCCCTTGGCGCCGTAGATCTTGACGAACTCGGTGTAGGCGTCGATCTCGCCGCGGCTCATGGACGCGCCCTTGGGCACGCGCAGCGCGACGACGCGGCCGCCCGGCGTGGTGGCCGGGCCGCTGAACACCTTGAAGTCCACCGTCGTCATGGCGTCGGTCAGCTCGGTGAACTCGAGCTTGACGCGCAGGTCGGGCTTGTCGGAGCCGAAGCGGTGCATGGCTTCCGCGTACTTCATGACCGGGTAGTCACCCAGCTCGACGTTGAGGTTCTTGCGGAAGACGTGGCGGATCATGCCCTCGAACATCGAGCGGATCTCTTCCTCGGTCAGGAAGGAGGTCTCGATATCGATCTGCGTGAACTCGGGCTGGCGGTCGGCGCGCAGGTCCTCGTCACGGAAGCACTTGGTGATCTGGTAGTAGCGGTCGAACCCCGACACCATCAGCAGCTGCTTGAACAGCTGCGGCGACTGCGGCAGCGCGAAGAAGTGGCCGTCATGCACGCGGCTGGGCACGAGGTAATCGCGCGCACCTTCCGGGGTGCTCTTGGTCAGCATCGGCGTCTCGATGTCGACGAAGCCGTGCTCGTCCAGGAACTTGCGGACTTCCATCGCGACGCGGTAGCGCAGCATCAGGTTGTTCTGCATGTAGGGGCGGCGCAGGTCCAGCACGCGGTGCGTGAGGCGGGTCGTCTCGCTGAGGTTGTCCTCGTCGATCTGGAAGGGGATGGGCACCGACGGGTTCAGCACCTCGATCTCGTGGCAGAGCACTTCGATCTTGCCGCTGACGAGGTTGGCGTTCTCGGTGCCGGCCGGGCGGGCGCGCACCTTGCCGACGATCTTGAGGCAGAACTCGCTGCGGACGTCCTCGGCAATCTTGAAGCTGTCGGCGCGGTCGGGGTCGCAGACGATCTGGACCAGCCCTTCGCGGTCGCGCAGGTCGATGAAGATGACGCCGCCATGGTCACGGCGGCGATGGGCCCAGCCCATCAGGGTCACGGTCTGGTCGAGCAGCTTTTCGCTGACTTGGCCGGCATAGCAGGTACGCATGGGATTTCTCCGAATTCTTTTCAGGGAGTGTTCTTGGGGCGCTGGCGAGCTCGCTCGGCTCTCAGGATTGAACGCCTGCCGGGGCGTTCAACCCGGCTGGTTTCGCGCCGCCTCGTCGGCGATGGCGCCGAGGTCCACGGGATGGGGCAGCGGCGCCACGGTGCCCATGGAGATGATGTATTTCAGCGCCTCGTCCACCGTCATGTGCAGGGGCTTCACGTCCGACCTGGGCACGATGAGGAAGAAGCCCGAGGTCGGGTTGGGCGTGGTTGGCACGTAGATGCTGACGTGCTCGTCCTCCAGATGGCAGGCCACCTCGCCGCTGGGCGTGCCGGTCACGAAGGCGATGGTCCAGCTACCGGCACGCGGGTACTGCACGAGGACGGCTTCGCGAAAGGCGTTGCCGCTGCTGGAGAACAGCGTGTCCGACACCTGCTTGACCGAGCTGTAGATGCTCTTGACGATGGGGATGTGGGACATCAGCCGGTCCCATTGCGTCAGCAGCCATTGGCCGAAGATGTTGGCAACGAGGACGCCGGTGGCCAGCAGGCCACCGACCAGGATCACCAGCCCCAGGCCGGGCACATGGCGCAGCTCCAGGATGGCCTCGCGCAGCGAGGCCGGCATGATCAGGGCCAGCGCGGCCAGCATGGACCCGAAGACGCCGTTGACGACGTCCAGCACCTGGGCCAGCACCCAGATGGTGATGGCCAGCGGCAGCCAGACCAGCAGGCCGGCAACGAGGTATTTGCGTAAGGAAGCGCCCACGAAGCTTTTCGGTCAGTGGCAGGCGCAGGAGCCGCCGCAGGAGGTGGAGGAAGACGGCGATGCGGATGCTTCAGCCTTGGCGGCTTCGGGCTTGGCAGCATCGCTGGCGGCCGGGGCCGCGGGGGCGGCGGTCGAGCCACCCTTGAAGTCGGTTGCATACCAACCCGAGCCCTTCAGCTGGAAACCAGCTGCGGTGACCTGCTTGGAAAAGCTCTGCGCCGCGCAGGCGGGGCAGGTGGTCAGCGGCGCGTCGGACAGCTTTTGCAGCACATCCTTGGCGTGACCACAGGCGCTGCAGCGATAGGCGTAGATTGGCATGGTCGGGCTCGAAGAGACGCAAAGCCCGACATTTTAAGGGACACGCTCAGGGATGAGGCTGGAGATGGTGGCTGACGTGCTCGCGACGGTCGGTCAGCACCTGGGGCATCAGCGAGCCGACCACCATGCCCGCCAGCGCCGCCAGCAGGCCGGCCAGTTGCCCCGGGAAGAGCTCGCCCCAGGTCGTCACCTGCGGGAAAAAGGCCACCCAGACGGCGATGCCGGCAAAGATCGAGAACACGGCGCCCTGGGTGGTCGAGCGGCTCCAGTACAGACCAAAGACCAGCGGCACGAAGGCGGCGACCAGGGTGACCTGGTAGGCGGCGCTGACGAGGTCGTAGATGGATGTGCCTTGCAGCGCGATGGCGTAGGCCAGCACGGCGAAGGCGAAGATGACGAGCGTGACGCGCATCGCCACGAGAGACTGCTTGTCGCTCATGCCGGGGCGGATCTGCTTGAGGATGTTCTCGACAAAGCTGGTCGTCGGCGCCAGCAGCGTGGCTGACGAGGTGCTCTTGATGGCCGACAACAGCGCACCGAAGAACAGGATCTGCATGAACAGCGGCATGTGGCCCATGACGAAGCTGGGCAGCACGCGCTGGTAGTCGTTCTGGGCCAGCTCCAGCGCCTTGTCGCCCATGACGGCCACGGCGGCCAGCACGATGAACATGGGCACGAAGGCAAAGGCGATGTAGCTGAAGCCGCCGATCATGGCGCCGCGCTGTGCCGTCTTGGCGTCCTTGGCGGACATGACGCGCTGGAACACGTCCTGCTGCGGGATGGAGCCCAGCATCATGGTCAGGCCCGAGCCGAGGAACATGGCCATCTCGGTGAAGGTCGGGTTGGGCAGGAAGCGGCCCAGGTCGCGGCTCTTGGCCAGGGCCAGCACCTTGTCTGCGCCGCCGGCCAGGTCCGAGGCAAACACCGCGATGACACTCAGGCCAATGACCAGCACGATCATCTGGATGAAGTCCGTCCAGGCCACGGCCAGGAAGCCGCCGATGACGACGTAGACCAGCACCGCCAGCAGGCCGACGACCATGCCGGTCTGCGGGCTCATGGCGCCGTCGGTCAGGATGTTGAACACCAGCCCCAGGGCCGTGACCTGGGCCGCCACCCAGCCGAGGTAGCTGAGGATGATGGCCAGCGAGCAGAACACCTCGACGCCCTTGCCGAAGCGCTGGCGGTAGAAGTCGCCGATGGTCAGCAGGTTCATCCGGTACAGCCGCGCGGCGAAGAAGGCACCCACCAGCACCAGGCAGAAACCGGCGCCGAAGGGGTCCTCAACAACAGCGCCCAGGCCGCCCTGCACGAACTTGGCCGGCAGGCCCATGACGGTTTCGGCGCCGAACCAGGTTGCGAAGGTCGTCGTGACGACCATGATCAGCGGCAGGCTGCGCCCGGCGACGGCGAAGTCGCTGGTGTTCTTGATCCGCGTGCCGGCCCAGACACCGATGCCCAGCGTGCCGAGCAGGTAGAGCACGACGAAAACGATGAGCGTGGTGTTCATGAGCGCAATAAGGGCCGAAAAATTTGGCGCGGATTATGAGGGCGCGGCTGGCGAGCCTTGCTAGGGGCTGATGTCCAGAAAGCGCACGGTCAGCCAGGCCACGGCGACGCCGATGGCAAAGCCCGCGGCGCCCCAGAGCAAACCGGAAAGCAGCCGGTTGGTGCGCCGCAGCTCGCGCACGAGAGCGCGGGTCTCGGCGTCGTCGGCACGCCGGGCCTGGCTCTTGAGGGCGTCGTGCAGCAGGCGCGGCAGCTCGGGGATGAGCTGTGCGAAGCGCGGCGCCTCCTTCATCAACTGCTTGTTGAACGCCGGCCAGCCGACCTGCTCGTTCATCCAGCGCTCCAGGAAGGGCTTGGCCGTGGCCCAGAGGTCGAGTTCGGGATCGAGCTGGCGGCCCAGGCCCTCAACGTTCAACAGCGTCTTCTGCAGCAACACCAGCTGGGGCTGGATCTCGACGTTGAAGCGGCGCGAGGTCTGGAACAGCCGCATCAGCACCTGGCCCAACGAAATGTCCTTCAGCGGCCGGTCGAAATGAGGCTCGCAAACCGCCCGGACCGCGCTTTCGAGCGCATCGACGCGGGTCTCGGGCGGCACCCAACCCGAGGCGATGTGCAGCTCGGCCACGCGCTTGTAGTCGCGCTGGAAGAAGGCGATGAAGTTCTGGGCGAGGTAGTCCTTGTCCACCTCGGTCAACGTGCCCATGATGCCGAAGTCCAGCGCGACGTAGCGGCCGAAGGTCTCGGGCGCCAGGCTCACCTGGATGTTGCCCGGGTGCATGTCGGCGTGAAAGAAGCCGTCGCGGAACACCTGGGTGAAGAAGATGGTCACGCCGTCGCGGGCCAGCTTGGGGATGTCGATGCCGGCCGCCTCCAGCGCCGGGCGGTGCGAGATCGGCACGCCCTTCATGCGCTCCATGACGATGACCTCGGAGCTGCACAGGTCCCAGTGCATCTCGGGCACCATGATCAGATCCAGCTCGGCCATGTTGCGGCGCAGCTGGGCGGCATTGGCGGCCTCGCGCACCAAGTCCAGCTCGTCGTGCAGATAGGTGTCGAACTCGGCAACCACCTCGCGCGGTTTCAGGCGCCGGCCATCGGCGGAGAAGCGCTCGATCCAGACGGCCAGCTGGCGCATCAGCGACAGGTCGTCGTCGATGATGTCCAGCATGCCGGGGCGCAGCACCTTGACGGCGACCTCGCGGCCGTCCTTCAGCGTCGCGAAATGCACTTGGGCGATGCTGGCGCTGGCCACTGGCTCGGCGTCGAAGGTGGCGAACAGTTCCTCCAGCGGCCGGCCGAAGGCGCGCTCGACGATTTCACGCGACAGCGCCGCCGGGAAGGGCGGCACGCGGTCCTGCAGCTTGGCCAGCTCCAGCGCGACATCGAGCGGCAGCAGGTCGCGCCGCGTCGACAGCACCTGGCCGAACTTGACGAAGATGGGGCCGAGGTGCTCCAGCGCCAGCCGCAGGCGCACGCCTCGCGGCTGCTGCCAGCGCCGGCCCAGCCGGGTCAGGCGACGCAGCAGCCTGAAGCGCTTGCGACGCAGGCCCGACAAGGCCAGATCATCGAGACCGAAGCGCCAGACCGTCCACAGAATGACCAGCAGCCGCGAGACAAACCTCATGCGCCGCTACCGGACGTCGTCGTCGCAAAACGCGCGGCCATGCCCGACAACGTGCGCCGCAAGGTGCGGCCGAACTGGGCGAGCTGGCGGGCGGGCAGCGGCCCGACGATGCCGGCCAGATCGTCCTCGATGTCCCAGCGCAGGTTGTCCATCAACCAGTGCATCTCGCCAGCGAAAGCGGCATCGCCCTGCACGCTGACGGTGGGCGCCTCTCCCGTGAATGCACCCAGAGCCAGCTTGGCGGGGTTGGATGCATCGATCTCGATGCGCAGGCCGCCGGCGCCTGCCGGGGCGGCGTCCAGGCGTTCAAAAAGACCCGCTGGTGTGACACCGAGTATCAAATCAGGCGCCGCCGGCAGCAGGCTAGGCCAGCCTGCCAGGTGGACGACGAGCCCACGCCCAGCCAGCGGCCGCAGGCGTTGCGCCGCGATGGGCTCCCGCGACACGACATGGTTGATCAGCAAAACAAGGCGATCCTGCAGGGCCGGCATCAGCAAGGGCGTGATGGACGGCAGCGGAGGCAGGGGCGGCAGGGGCCAGGAAGCAGACATATACAAGATTGTAGGCAGCGGACCATGAACAGGGGACGCCGACGGTTCGGCCGTCAAATTTGTTGGTAGAGAATCCCTGATCCTTTTTCAGCCTCGGGTACACCCTGACTCGAGGACTACCAAACCCACCAAGATGTTTGAGGACCGCAGCTACAAGAGGACGTTCTACAGCGCACCGCAGTCGGTCGAATCCCTGATCGCCGCTTTCCTGGAGCCCGGCATCATCGTTCTGACCTTTCTTGTCGTGAACGGTCACTTCGACGAGCCGGTGCTGCGCCCCACCCTGACGCTGTGCCTGCTCGTCTTCGCCCTCACCTTCCCGGGTCGCAACCGCTTCAGCGACCACCCGGCCAGCGCCCTTGTGGACGTGCTGTCCTCCTGGCTGGTGCTGCTGGGCATCCTGCTGCTGTGCGGCTACGCCACCAACAGCCTGCACTATTTCGAGGACGAGGTGCTGCTGTGGTGGGCCGTCATCACACCTGCCGTCCAGATCGCCGCCATCGAGACGGGCCGGCGCATCCAGCAATGGCGGGCACGCGACCCAGGCGCGCGCCGTACGGCGGTCGTCGTCGGCGCGGGCGTGCTGGGCCACAAGGTGGCGCGAGCGCTGCGCGACTCTCAGGGCGTCGTCTGCCTGGGCTATTTCGACGACCGTGCGCCTGAGCGCCTGCACCCGGAAGCCGGCGCCTCCATCCTGGGCACCCTGCCCCAGCTCAGCGAGTTCGTGCGCGACAAGGGCGTGCGCGAGGTCTACATCACCCTGCCCCTGGGGTCGCAGCCTCGCATCGTCGAGTTGCTGGAACAGGTGCAGGGCACGACGGCCTCGCTGTTCTTCGTGCCCGACGTGTTCGGCATCAGCATCATCCAGGGCCGCCTGCAGGACATCTCGGGCGTGCCGGTGGTCGGCATCTGCGAGACGCCCTTCACCGGCACCAACCAGCTGATCAAGCGCGTCAGCGACGTCGTGCTGGCCACATTGATCCTGATCCTCATCTCGCCCATCCTGCTTGCCCTGGCCATTGGCGTGAAGCTCAGCTCACCGGGCCCTGTCATCTTCAGGCAGAAGCGCAACGGCCTGGATGGCGAGGAGATCATCGTCTACAAGTTCCGCTCCATGCGGACACAGGACAACGGCCCTGTAGTCAAACAGGCAACGAAGGGCGACGCGCGCATCACGCCCTTTGGCGCCTTCATCCGTCGCACTTCACTGGACGAACTGCCTCAATTCATCAACGTGTTGCAGGGCCGCATGAGCATCGTCGGGCCGCGCCCGCACGCCGTGGCCCACAACGAGGAATACCGCAAGATCATCAAGGCCTACATGGTGCGCCACAAGGTCAAGCCGGGCATCACCGGCTGGGCCCAGGTGAATGGCTTGCGTGGCGAGACCGACACCATCGACAAGATGGTGGCACGCGTCGAATACGATTTGGAATACCTGCGCAACTGGTCACTGGCCCTGGATCTGCAGATCATCTTGCGGACCGTGAGGCTGGTGGTGTTTGATCGCCATGCCTATTAAGCCTGCTCGCCATTGCCACCGTTGGACCCGGCTTGCGCTGCTGATCGCCGCGCTTTCAGCGGTCCAGTCCGCGCACGCTCAGACCGATGACACGACGCCCTTTTATGTCGGTGCGTCGTTAGGTGTTGCTCATGTCTCCAATGTGTACCGACAGTCAAGCGCCGCCAACGATGACACAGTGACCAGCGCCGGGGTTCTGGGCGGCATCGACACGAAGCTCGGTCGTCAGCATCTGACGGTGGACGGCTCGCTGCAGAGCAACCGCTATTCAACGATTAGCGAGCTCAACAATCGCTCCTACACCTTGCGCAGTGCGCTCAATTGGCAGACGGTGGGTAATCTGTCGGGAGTGCTGAGCGCCAAATCGGACCGATCCCTCGCTGACTTCAACATCGGTAGCGGCGTCGATCCCATCCTCAAGAAGAACATCGAACGCGAGGACGAATACCAGGCCTTGGTCCGCCTTGGCGTACTGACGCGGTATACGCTGGAAAGTAGTTGGACGCACCGCCGCCGGGACTTCAGCGCCTCGGAGTACGACCGTTTCGACTTCGAGCAGAACACGGGTTCCCTCGGCATCTATGCCACGCCCGGCGGCAATGTCAGGCTGGGCCTGGTGGGGCGACGCACCAAGGGCAAAAACCCGCACTATCCCATTGGCCTTGCCGTTGACCCGCAGACGGCGCAGGTTGTCGTCGTCTCGGTACCTAATGACTACACCCGGGACGACTTCGACTTCACCACCAAGTGGAGCACCGGCGGCCGCAGCACGCTAAACACGCGCATCAGCCGCAGCAAGTCAAAAAACAGCCTCGATGACCGGTTACGCGATTTCAGCGGCACCACCGGTGCCATCGGCTGGAACTGGCAGCCCACAGCCAAGTTGCAATTGAACCTGCAATATGCGCGGGACACCGGGCAGGAAAGTGTCGTCCAGACGGCTGACCTGAACCGGGTCTACACCACCTATCAGCTGGGCGGCACCTACGCCGTGACAGGCAAGGTCAGTCTCAGCGCCAAGGCGAGCCGGAACCGCGCCACACGCACCAGCACGGCAGGTGCCGCCGTTGCCGATGCGCTGGACGACTTCAAGACGTACAACCTGAGCATGCGCTGGGCGTTCACACGCGGCCTCAGCCTGGGCTGCCAGTACGACCGTGCCAGCCGCAGCAGCAGCATTGCCCAGTACGTGTACACCGCCAGCAGCTACGGCTGCACGGGTCAAGCCATCTTCTTCTGATGACCACCATCCTGCTCACGGGTGCGACAGGCTACATCGCGTCGCACACTTGGCTGGCTCTCCAGCAGGCGGGCTATCGCGTCGTCGGCGTGGACAACTTTTCCAACAGCTCGCCCGTCGTGCTGGAAAGGCTGGCGGAACTGGCCAGCACCCCCATCGAGTTCGAACGTGCCGACGTCTGCGACGCCGCGGCAATGGACGAAGTCTTCGGCAGCTACAAGCCGGCCGCCGTCGTTCACTTCGCCGCCTACAAGGCCGTGGGTGAATCGGTCGGCCAGCCTCTGGCCTACTACCGCAACAACGTCGGTGGGCTGGTCAACACCTGCGAGGCCATGAAGCGCCACGGTTGCACGCGCATGGTGTTCAGCTCCAGCGCCACCGTCTACGGCGCTCCGGACAAACTGCCCCTGCGCGAGGACGCACCGACCTCCTCGACCAACCCCTACGGCGCGACCAAGCTGATGGGCGAGCAGATCCTGCACGACCTCGGCATCGCCGATCCAGCCTGGCAGACCGCCTGCCTGCGCTACTTCAACCCAGTCGGCGCCCACGAGAGCGGCCGCATCGGTGAAGACCCGCGCGGCACGCCCAACAACCTGATGCCCTATGTCGCCCAGGTGGCGGTGGGCCGGCGCACCAAGCTGGCCGTCTTCGGCAATGACTACGCAACGCCCGACGGCACTGGCGTGCGCGACTACATCCATGTCAGCGACCTGGCCGAAGGGCACGTCGCTGCACTGCGCTGGCTGCTGGCCAATACCGGCTCGTTGACCGTCAATCTCGGCACCGGCCAGGGCTACAGCGTGCTCGACCTGGTGCGCGCCTACGAAGCCGCCAGCGGCCGCAGCGTGCCCTACGAAATCGTCCCGCGCCGCCCTGGCGACATCGCAGCCTGCTGGGCCGACCCGGCCCTGGCGCGCGAGTTGCTTGGCTGGGAGGCCAAGCTCGATCTCGCCCGCATGTGCCAAGACAGTTGGCGCTGGCAACGACTCAACCCTCACGGTTTCAATCCCGCATGACCCACGTTCAACCCGTCATCATGGCCGGCGGCTCCGGCACCCGGCTCTGGCCCCTGTCGCGCAGCGGCTACCCCAAGCAATTCCTCGTGCTGTCCGGCAACGAGAGCCTGTTCCAGCTCGCCGCGCGCCGCCTGGCCGCGCTGGCCTCGCCCGAGTTCGAGCTCGCCGGTCCCTGCATCGTCGGCAATGAGGAGCACCGCTTCCTCGTACTGGATCAATTGCGCGAGACCCGGCAGGAGCCCAGCAGCGTGCTGCTGGAACCGCTGGGCCGCAACACTGCCCCGGCGCTGACGCTGGCCGCATTGGCCGCACTCGAGGGCGGCAAAGACCCCGTTCTCGTCGTCACGCCGGCCGACCAGACCGTTACCAACCCGGCAGCCTTCACCGCGGCATTGCAGGACGCGGTCCGCATCGCGGCCGAAGGTGCCATCGCCATCCTGGGCATCACGCCAGACCGGCCCGAAACAGGGTATGGCTATATCCGCACCTCGGGCGACGCCGCGGGCCTGGTGGTCGCACAGTTCGTCGAGAAGCCCAACCTGGAGACCGCCCAGCGCTATCTGGCCGAAGGCGACTACTACTGGAACAGCGGCATGTTCGTGCTGCGTGCCAGCGTCTGGATGAAGGCGCTGGAACGATTCCGCCCCGACATCGCCGCTGCCACGCGCGCTGCCTGGGATGCGCGCAAGACCGACGCCAAGTTTGTGCGCCCCGGCAAGGCCGAGTTTGCCGCCGTGCCCAGCGAATCGGTCGACTACGCCGTCATGGAGCGCTGCCCCGGGACGGACATCCCCTTGCGCATGGTCGCGCTGGATGCCGGCTGGAACGACCTCGGCGCCTGGGAAGCGGTCTGGCAGGTCTCCGAGAAGGATGCCGACGGCAACGCCTTCGTCGGCGACGCCTTGATCGCCGACAGCAAGAACACCTTGGTGCACGCCACCAGCCGCTTGGTCGGCGTCGTCGGCCTGACGGACATCATCGTCGTCGAGACGGCCGATGCCGTGCTGGTCAGCGACCGGTCGCGCAGCCAGGAGGTCAAGCAGATCGTCAACCGCCTGGGCGCCGAGCAACGCGGCGAGCATGCCCTGCACCGCAAGGTGCACCGCCCCTGGGGCTGGTATGACAGCATCGACTCGGGCGAGCGCTTCCAGGTCAAGCGCATCATGGTCAAGCCGGGTGCCTCCCTGAGCCTGCAGATGCACCACCATCGCGCGGAGCACTGGATCGTCGTGAGCGGCACGGCCGAGATCGTCAACGGCGACAAGACCATCCTGCTGACCGAGAACCAGTCCACCTACATCCCGCTGGGTCAGACGCATCGCCTGGCCAACCCGGGCAAGGTGCCGCTGGAGATCATCGAAGTGCAGTCTGGCTCCTATCTCGGCGAGGACGACATCGTCCGCTTCGAAGACACCTACGGCAGAACATGACCATCCTCGTCACCGGCGGCGCCGGCTTCATCGGCAGCAACTTCGTGCTGGACTGGCTGCGTGAGAGCGACGAGCCCGTCGTCAATCTCGATGCGTTGACCTACGCTGGCAACCTCGAGAACCTGGCCTCGCTGGACGGTGACGCGCGTCACGTCTTCGTCAAGGGCGACATCTGCGACCGCGGCCTGATCGACAGCTTGCTGGCCAAGCACCGCCCCCGCGCCATCGTCCACTTCGCGGCTGAGAGCCATGTAGACCGCTCCATCCACGGCCCCGGCGCATTCATGAAGACGAATGTCGAGGGCACGTTCACGCTGCTGGAAGCGGCACGCACTTATTGGGGCGGCCTTGAAGGCGAAGCCAAACAAGGCTTTCGCTTCCACCACGTGTCGACCGACGAAGTCTATGGCTCGCTGAAAGCCTCGGATCCGCCCTTCGCCGAAACCAACGCCTACGAGCCCAACAGCCCGTATTCGGCCAGCAAGGCGGCCAGCGACCACCTCGTGCGCGCCTGGCACCACACCTACGGCCTGCCGGTCGTCACCACCAACTGCTCGAACAACTATGGGCCCTATCACTTCCCGGAGAAGCTGATTCCGCTGCTGATCGTCAATGCGCTGGCAGGCAAACCCCTGCCCGTCTATGGCGACGGCCAACAGATCCGCGACTGGCTTTACGTCACCGATCACTGCAGCGGCATCCGTGCCGTGCTGGCCGGCGGCAAGCTGGGTGAGACCTACAACATCGGCGGCTGGAACGAGAAGGCCAACATCGACATCGTCAAGACGGTGTGCGCCTTGCTCGACGAACTCAAACCCTCGGCGGACGGCCCCTACGAGCGCCTCATCACCTATGTGAAGGACCGCCCCGGCCACGACCGCCGCTACGCCATCGACGCACGCAAGATCGAGCGCGAGCTGGGCTGGCGCCCGGCAGAAACCTTCGAGACCGGCATCCGCAAGACGGTGCAGTGGTATCTGGACCATCCAGACTGGGCCGCCCGCGTGCAAAGCGGCGCCTACCGGGACTGGGTTGCCAAGCAATACAGCTGAAGCCATGAAGATTCTTCTTCTCGGCAAGGGTGGCCAGGTCGGCTGGGAACTGCAACGCTCACTGGCTGTGGCAGGCGAAGTCATCGCAATGGACCATGACGACGGCGCGGACTTCACCCAGCCCGAAACGCTGCTTGCCCGCGTCAGAGACATTGCCCCCCACGTCATCGTCAATGCCGCTGCGCATACCGCCGTCGACAAGGCCGAGAGCGAGCCCGAGCTCGCACGCAAGATCAACGCCACCGCCCCTGCCCTGCTGGCCATCGAGGCCAAGCGTACCGGCGCTTTGCTGGTGCACTACTCGACGGACTATGTCTTCGATGGCAGCGGCAGCCATGCTCGCGATGAGGAAGCCCCCGTCGGGGCGCTCAGCGTCTACGGAGCAACCAAGGCCGAAGGCGAGGACGCCATCCGCGCCAGCGGCTGCCAGCATCTGATCCTGCGCACCAGCTGGGTTTATGGCGCCCGCGGCGGCAACTTCGCAAAGACCATGCTGCGCCTCGCCGCCGAACGCGAGCAGCTCAAGGTCATCGCCGACCAGATCGGCGCGCCAACAGGCGCCGACCTGCTGGCCGACCTGACCGTCCACATGCTGCGCGCCGCGCGCGTGAACCCTGCGCTGACCGGCACCTATCACGCGGTCGCTGGCGGCGAGACGAGCTGGCACGAGTACGCCCGCTTTGTCATCGAGTTCGCACGTGCACAGGGCAAGGTCATCAAGGTCGCGCCGGACCAGATCCTCGCCATCCCGACAAGCGACTACCCCACACCCGCGAAGCGCCCGCTGAACTCGCGCCTGGCCACGGCCAAGCTGCAGCAGTGCTTCGGCCTCGTCCTGCCGCCTTGGCAGCAAGGCGTGGAACGCATGCTGAACGAAATTCTTTAAGGGCTCCGATGAATAACCGCAAGGGCATCATCCTCGCTGGCGGCTCCGGCACGCGGCTGCACCCGGCCACGCTGGCCATGAGCAAGCAACTGCTGCCGGTCTACGACAAGCCCATGGTCTATTACCCGCTGAGCACGCTGATGCTCGCGGGCATCCGCGACATCCTGCTCATCAGCACGCCACAGGACACGCCTCGCTTCGAAGCCCTGCTTGGTGACGGTTCGCGCTGGGGCCTGAACATCAGCTACTGCGTGCAGCCTAGCCCTGACGGCCTGGCACAGGCCTTCATCCTCGGCCGCGAATTCGTCAATGGCTCGCCGAGCGCCCTCGTGCTGGGGGACAACATCTTCTATGGCCATGACTTCGCCGGCCTGCTGGGCAGCGCCACGGGTCGCGACGGCGGCGCCAGCGTCTTCGCCTATCACGTGACCGACCCCGAACGCTACGGCGTGGTCGACTTTGATGCCCAGCAACGTGCGCTGTCCATCGAAGAGAAGCCGAAGAGCCCGAAGAGCAACTACGCGGTGACGGGCCTGTATTTCTACGACGAGCAGGTCTGCGACATCGCGGCAGCCATCAAGCCCAGCGCCCGCGGTGAACTCGAGATCACCGACGTCAATGCCCAATACCTGCGCCAGGGCCAGCTCAATGTCGAGATCATGGGCCGTGGCTATGCATGGCTGGACACCGGCACCCACGACAGCCTGCTCGAAGCGGGCCAGTTCATTGCCACGCTGGAAAAGCGCCAGGGGCTGAAGGTGGCCTGCCCGGAAGAGATCGCCTACCGTGCAGGCTGGATCGATGCTGCACAGCTTGAAACCCTCGCCAAGCCCCTTGCCAAGAATGGCTACGGCCAATACCTGCTCAAGCTGCTGACCGACAAGGCCTTCTGAACACGATGCAAGTCACGCCAACCGCCCTTCCCGAAGTCCTGCTCATCCAGCCCAAGGTCTTCGGCGACGCCCGCGGCTTTTTCATGGAGAGCTGGAACGAGGAGCGCTTCAACCAGGCCCTGGGCTACGACGTGCACTTCGTGCAGGACAACCACTCGCGCTCCGCGCGCGGCGTGCTGCGCGGCCTGCACTACCAGCTCGACCCACATGCTCAGGGCAAGCTCGTGCGCTGTGTCTCCGGTGCAGTGTTCGACGTGGCCGTCGACATGCGCCGGTCCAGCCCCAATTTCGGGCGCTGGGTCGGCTTCGAACTGTCGGCCGAGAACCAGCGGCAAGTCTGGATCCCGCCTGGCTTCGCCCATGGCTTCGTCGTCGTCAGCGAAACCGCGGACTTCCTCTACAAGACCAGTGGCCGCTACGCACCCGAGTGCGAGGGCGCAGTGCGCTGGGATGACCCGACCATTGGCATCGAATGGCCGCTGGACGGACTCATACCGCAACTGTCGGCAAAGGACGTCAGCGCACCACTGCTGGTTGAGGCCAAGACCTTCACCTGAGTCGATTGGCCCGCAGCTCAGGCGCGCGCGTCACCCCAACGCAGCGGCGTCACCTCGTCGCCGACATAGCTGGTGTGCCCGGTGCGATCCACGCAGTACTGCGGCGAGATGATCATCTCGCGCACCGTCATGCCTTCACCGATGCGCGTGTGCTCAATGAGCACGGCCCGCTCAACGACCGAACCGGCGCGCAGGTGAGATCCGTGACCGATCCAGGTAGGTCCGATCACCCGAGCACCTGACTCGATACGCACGTTGGAGCCGATATACACCGGGCCCTCGATGTGGACCTTGTCCCAGTCCACTGAAGTGTTCAGCCCCACCCACACCTGCGGCCGCACCTCGCGCCCAGGGATGTCCATTTGCGCGACGCCGCCGGCCATGACCTGCTGGGTGACGGCCCAATAATCGGTCACGCGGCCGATGTCGATCCAGTTGAACGGCCGTTTCTGCGCAAAGAAGGGCAGGCCCTTCTCCACCAGCAGCGGAAACAGCTGGCTGCCGATGTCGAACTCGACGCCCGACGGGATCAGGTCGAGCACTTCGGGCTCGAAGATGTAGATGCCGGTCGACGCCAGGTTGCTCCTCGCCTCCTCGGGCTTGGGCTTTTCCTGGAAGGAAGTCACCCGGCCCTCGGCGTCAGCGACAACAATGCCGTAGTTTTTGGTCTGGTCGCGAGGCACTTCGAGAGTAACGACGCTTGCGATGGCTCCCTTGGACTTGTGCTCGGCAAGCGCCGCGGCGATGTCCAGATCGATGACGGCATCGCCGCACAGCACGAGGAAGGTTTCATCGAAGAAACCGCCGAAGTCCTGGATCTTGCGCATGCCTCCTGCCGAGCCGACCGGCTTGCAGATCACCTCGCCTTGCTCGCGAACGCCTTCGTAGGAGTAACCGAGCTCAACGCCCCACCGATGACCCGAGCCGAAGTAGTTCTCTATCTTCCAGTGCATGAAGGCCACGTTGACCATGACCTGCTTGACGCCATGGCGCGCCAGATGCTCGACCAGATACTCCATGACCGGCTTGCCCAGGATGGGCACCATCGGCTTGGGCGTGTGCTTCGTCAACGGGCGCACCCGCGTTCCCTGGCCCGCGGCCAGGATCATTGCTTTGGCCATGCCGGCCTCCTAACGTAGTGACGGTTGCACCAAAGCAAGCAAGCGGCGGGCCTGCCGCACACAGCTAGGGGGTCAGCCCCGGCCGATACCTCGATAGTCGATGCCCAGTGCCTTCATCAGCTTGGGGTCGTAGAGGTTGCGGCCGTCGAAGACAACAGGTGCCTTGAGCTTCGACTTGATGGCGTCGAAATCCGGCGTGCGGAATTCCTTCCACTCCGTCACGATCAGCAGTGCGTCCGCGCCCTGCAGCGCCGCCTCGGCGCGCTCGACCAGCGTCACGTCGTCACGCGGGCCAATCACGCGAGCCGTTTCCGGCATCGACACCGGGTCGTAGGCTGCGACCGTTGCACCGCGCCGGGTCAGCTCATCGATGATGACCAACGATGGTGCCTCGCGCATGTCGTCGGTGTTCGGCTTGAATGCCAAGCCCCAGATGGCGAAGCGGCGGCCCTTGAGGTCGTCGCCGAAACGCGCCACGACCTTGTCGACCAGCACGCGCTTCTGGCGTTCATTGGCTTCTTCCACGGCGGTCAGCACCTTCAGCGGAATACCGTTGTCGGCGGCGGTCTTCACCAGCGCCTTGACATCCTTCGGGAAGCAGGAACCGCCATAACCGGCGCCAGCGTAAAGGAACTGATAGCCAATGCGCGGATCAGAGCCGATGCCGCGCCGAACCAGCTCGATGTCGGCGCCCACGCGCTCCGCCAGCAGCGCCAGCTCGTTCATGAAACTGATGCGTGTGGCCAGCATCGCATTGGCGGCGTACTTGGTGAACTCGGCGCTCTTCACGTCCATGACCAGCATGCGGTCCTGCGTGCGGTTGAACGGCGCATACAGGGCGCGCATCAACAGCGTGGCCTGCTCGTCGTCGGAGCCAATGACGACGCGATCAGGCTTCATGAAGTCGTCGACCGCCGCACCTTCCTTCAGGAACTCAGGATTGGAGACGACGGCATATGCCATGTCTCCGAGGCCACGCTTTTCGAGCTCTTCCTTGACCGCAGCGCGGACCTTGTCGGCCGTGCCGACCGGCACCGTGCTCTTGTCGACGATGACCTTGTAGTCCGTCATGCGCTGGCCGATGGAGCGGGCCGCGGCCACCACGTACTGAAGGTCGGCCGAGCCGTCTTCGTCAGGCGGCGTGCCCACGCCGATGAAGAGCAGCGTGCCGTGCTGTACGGCCATGTCCACATCGGTGGTGAACTGCAGGCGGCCGGCCGCCACATTGCGGCGCACCACTTCGAGCAGGCCGGGTTCGTGAATAGGGATCTCGCCGTCGTTGAGGACGCGGATCTTTTCGGGATTCACGTCCAGACAAACCACGTGGTTGCCCATTTCGGCCAAGCAGGCTCCGGTGACCAGGCCCACGTAGCCGGTGCCGATGGCGGTGACTTTCATTCTCAATCCTCGTGCAAAAAACGGTTAACCCGTTTGTAACGCAGTCACGTGACGGTCCAGTGCCATTCAGACCTTGTAGTAGTCCCGATACCAGGCGACAAACCGCTGGATTCCTTCAGGTACAGGCATCGCCGGACGGAAACCCGTCCACTCGGCCAGCTCCTCGACATCAGCATGCGTAGCCGGCACATCACCATCCTGCATGGGCATGAAGTTCTTGACAGCCTCGCGGCCCGCGGCCTGCTCGATGGCCTCGATGAAGCTCATCAGCTGGATGGGTGCGTGGTTGCCGATGTTGAAGACGCGGTAGGGGGCGCTGGAGCGCGCCGGATCGGCCTTGTTGGGGTTGTAGTTGGGGTCGGCGGTAGCCGTGCGGTCCAGGACGCGCACGACGCCCTCGGCGATGTCATCGATGTAGGTGAAGTCGCGGACCATCTTGCCGTGATTGAACACGTTGATGGGCCGCCCTTCGATGATGGCCTTGGTGAACAGGAAGAGCGCCATGTCCGGCCGGCCCCACGGGCCATACACCGTAAAGAAGCGCAGGCCCGTCGTTGGCAGCCCAAAGAGGTGTGAATAGGTGTGGGCCATCAGCTCATTGGCCTTTTTCGTCGCGGCATAGAGGCTGATGGGGTGGTCGACGCTGTGGTGCTCCGAGAACGGCATCAGCGTGTTGCCACCGTAGACGCTGGAGCTGGACGCATAGGCCAGGTGCTGCACACCACCGTGGCGACAGCCTTCCAGGATGTTGGTGAAGCCAACGATGTTGCTGTCGATGTAGGCGTGGGGGTTTTCGATTGAGTAGCGCACGCCGGCCTGCGCCGCCAGGTGCACCACGCGTTCGAAGCGCTCATCGGCAAACAGCTTGGCCATGCCGGCGCGGTCGGCCACATCCATTTGCACGAAGCTGAAGCCCGGGTTGGGCGTCAGGCGGGCCAGGCGATCGTGCTTGAGCTGCGGGCTGTAGTAGTCGTTGAGGTTGTCCAAGCCCACGACCTGGTCACCACGTGCCAGAAGGATCTGGCAGACATGCATGCCGATGAAGCCGGCAGCGCCGGTGACGAGAACTTTCAAGACCAATCCTCCAAAAAAGCCAACGCCGATTGTCGTGCAGCGCACAGCAGGGCGCGATCATTGCCCCACCCCCGAGACAAGGTCGCTCGAGTTGGCCCGGGCCTTGCCAGCGAGCGCCCGCGCGACCGAAGAGGGACGCTCCCGGTTCAGTGGCGCCGGAACAGACCGGCGACTCCCGGCTTGGTGAGCAGCGGCACGCGATAGTTGCTCATGAATGTCTTCAGGCTCTTCAGGTGCATACGCGCCGAGCGGCTGAAGACGTCTACGCTGGCTCGCTGATGATCGTGCACCAGCACCGCGCCGGCGCAGCAAACCACCTGATGACCCGACTTCCAGACGCGGGCACACAGATCCACGTCCTCCATGTACAGGAAGTAGCTTTCGTCCATGCCACCGATGGAACGGAAAAGATCTGTACGAATGACGAAGCCCGTACCCATCACCCAGTCGGCGTGAAAGGGCGCGCCGCTGGCCCAGGCGTCCATCATCATGTGCGAGGCGACCGACTTGCGAATGAAGGGCAGGTTCCCCAGACGGGATCGCCGGCCGATGATGTCCATCAGGCTGTAGAAGCGCCGCGCGGAAAACTGCCTCGACCGATCGGGGTTCACCAGGTCCAAGCCGATCAGCCCGACCTTGGGCTGCGTGTCCAGGAGCTCCAGCGCCTTCTGGATCGACTGGTCGACGAAATAGGTGTCGGGGTTCAGCACCAGCAGGTATTCAGAATCAACCTCGGCCAATCCGGTGTTGATGCCCGCCGAGAACCCGCCATTGCGGTCGGAAGCGATGAAGCGGACACCAGGCGGCAGCTGGGCGCGGAGCACCGACACGGAATCGTCCGGGGACGCGTTGTCCACCACGATCACGTCGGCATCCCGCTCGATGACACCGTATTGCTGCATCGAGGCGACGCACTTCAGCACCAGGCGGGGCGTCGCGTAATTGACGATCAAGGCAGACAACTTCGACAAGGCATCTTCTCCAACTCAGGTTCTGAACTCAACGACGCTGCTTGAGCTGCAGCGTGGCATCGACGTACAGCAAGGCCGACTGCAACGCCTCGGCCGAGCGTTCCCACGTGAACGTCTCGAGGATGGCTGCTGCCGCGCGCTTGCGTGCTGCACCAGCACATGCATCTTTTAGACCCGCAAAGGCCGCCTGCCACGATGCCGAAGATCCCAGCTGCACGAACTGGGCCGCATCGCCCAGCACCTCGCGAAGCACCGGGATGTCAGCCGCGATGACGTGGGTGCCGCTGGCAAGGGCCTCCAGGGGCGGGATGCCAAATCCCTCCCAAAAGGACGGATAGAGCAAAGCGGCAGCACCTTGATACAGCTGGCGCAGCCGGGCGTCATCCACGTAGTCCAGGAACTCGATGCGGTCCCGCAGGCCGAGGCTTTCGGCCTGAGATTCGAGCGCCTTGCGGTAGTCGCCACCGCAGGACGCCACCACCAGCCTGTACTCGTCGGACCACGCGGCGCACTCGGAGAGCACCTCCTGCACGTTCTTGTGCGGATACCGTGCACCAACCATCAGCAAATACGGCGGGGCAGCAGCTGGCAAGACGTCAGACGATGCTGGCGCGAACCGCGCCGCATCGACTCCGTTGGGCACCACATGGATGCGTTCCAGTGGGAACTTGTAGTGCTCGGCAATGTCGCGGCGGGTGGTCTCGGACACCGTGAACACCGCCGCGCACTGCTTCAAGACCCGCGGCAGCAGGTGCCGGAAGTACCAATACTGCATCCGATGCTGCTGGGGAAAGCGCAGGCAGATGAGGTCGTGAATCGTGATCACTTGGCGCGCCGCCCGAGGCAGTGCGTGGTGCGTCGGCGAGTACAACAGCCGGGCGCCGGGCAACTCCACCGAGCGCGCCCACAGTGCGCGCTTGATGGCCGCCCCGCGGCTTGCGCCGATCGCCACGCTGGCGGGAGCCGAAACCAGCCGCGGCGCATCCGGGACAAAACCATGCCCCGCCACCACCGAGATCTCAAACCGCTCCGACAGCGCCTTCGCACAGCGTTCGGCATAGACACCGAGCCCCGTCGGGCGCGCGCCCAGCATCGACAGATTCACAACCAGCATCTACTCCATCCTTTATAGGGCTCGCATCTCCGAAATCACGAACGCCGTCTTGTCGGTCGCCGTCCCGCCTCCGCCAGCAAAGCCGATCGACATCTGCGCCACCGAACCAGCGGCCAACGCGCTCTTCTTGACTGTCGACCAGTCCGCCAACCGCGCCGTCGCGAACAGCGCCGTGTGCTGGACTACGCCGCTCGCCAGTTTCTCGGTTGCCAGTGGCAGCAACCAGATTGCACCGTCCTTGTCCACGGCCTGCATCATCAGCGGCTTGAGCGGATAGGCCACGCCGGCAAGCGGGGCTGCCTTGAACGAAACCCCGTTCAAGGTGGATGCGACGGTCGCCGGCACATCGGCAATCGGGAACACCCAGCCGTCACCCGCGATGTTCAACGTCGAACGCGAGATGAAACCATCCATGCAGGAGTTGCCGGTCGAGGACTTCGCCTCCAGCGTCATCGAGACAATGGGCGCGGACCGGGTACGCCAGGTCAGGCAAACCGGCGCCGATAACTTCGCGCCCAAGGCCGCTGCGCTGGTGTCGGGCACCGACACCGTGCGCACGACCAGCGCGTCCGTGACGCCGCCGCTGGACACCGAGGCGCGCATGAAGCCGCGCACGCCTGCCGTCGAGCCGGCCTTGAATTCACAGGCAAACGGCGTCGACGTATTGGGCCGTACGCCAACCGCCACCTGCCTCTGCACCGGCACCATGTCGCTGCTGCCCGAGCAATCCACGTTCAGCGTCTGTGCCACTATGGAAGAGTTCGCCAGCACGGCACCGCTGACGCGAACGGTGCTACCTGCCACCGTGGCCGCTTCGAGCGCATGAGCACCCACGACCTCCTTGCCAACGGTCCCCGGCGCCTCGATGTCGCCGACGATACGCAGCGTCGCACGCGCCGCGACTGACGCGGCCGCCGCGGGCAGCTTGGTGATGCCGACCAGGCTGGTTGAAGTCGTGGCGACGAGCACGGGCTCACTGCCGCCCAACTCGCTGCGGTTCAGCGGGCGGCCGAACATGTCCCAGAACTTCGCATCGGCGGGCCACTTGGCCGAGGCCGCCTCGTCACCCCAGGCCACCGCGACGACACCGGAAGTACCGTCACCGAAGAACACGGCGGACGAAGCGGAATTCGCCACGTGGCGATAGCCCGCCAACGGCTTGCCGTTCACGTGCCGCACCAATGCCGCCAGAGCCGCATAGGACGGGCGCGGTGAAAAGTCGGCATTCAACACGCCCCAGTTGGCGCGGCCCTGCTCGACGAGTTCCCGGAAAAAGAAGAAGAAGACGCGCTCGTAGCCCGCAGCGAACCCGGATGCATAGGTCTTCACGAGGAAAGCCGCTTGCGCCCGTTCGGTCGCGGCCGTGATGGGACCCGCGGTGCCCGTCGGACCCTGCACGCCCAGGCCGGTCTCGGTGATCCAGCCCGGCTGACCCGTGGCGCCGCCGGCGGCGTCGATTGGAGCGACGCTGGCCGCAACGAACTCCAGCGTCTGGTCGGGATTGGCGTAGTAATGCTGGTTGCGCAGATCCAGCGACGCCACGCCGCTGTTCTCGTAGGTCGCCTTGAAAAACTCGTCGAGCCCGCGGGACGGCGCTCCACCCAGCACCTTCAATTGCGGCCGAGCCGACTTCACACCTGCATAGAACGCCTTCAACTGCGAGGCATATTGCCAGGGCGTACCGAGGTAGAAATCGGTGTTCTGCTCATTCCAATATTCGACCCCGTCAAAGTACGGACCCATGTCGCGCGCAAACGCCGCGCMGAAAGCCTGCAGCGCCGCAAGGTCGCGTGGCGGCTTGCGGTCGCCCGACGTCACCGTGTCGCTGCTGTAGCGAGTAAAGGCCGGTGAATCGTGGAACGACGTCACTTGCGAGAAACCTGCAAGGGACAGCCTGCGGGCCACGTTGAGGAATCGCCCCCACAACGGCGGGTTCACCGCGGCGGTGAGCTGCACCTGGGACCAGCGCAGTCGGTCACGCACGGAGCCGACACCGGCCGCCGACAAGGCATCGATGGCCTTGCCTATCGACTGATCATCGCCGCCGTACCAGCTCAGACCCGCGTCCATGCCGAAACGCTTGTCCAGCTTTGGGCGAGTGGCCGGGATGACCACAAAGGAGACCGGCTTGACCGCAACCTCTTCGGGCACCTGGACGGTGAGCCTGTAGAAGCCCGGCGTGAGTGCAGGCAGCGTCAGCAGGTTGCTCGACGCATTGAGCACGAAATTGTCGGCGCGGTAGGCGAATTGGCCGTCGACATCGCGGACGGTGACCGATGCGGTGCCTTTTGTCCCCCGCACGATGAGCCATTGGCTTGGCAGCGTATCGACGATGAAACTGCCATTCACGGGCGTCGGATCCGCGGTCGCCGCGGACACGATGACGGAAAAGGCAACTCCGCTGGCGAAGATACCCAAGCGACGCATAAACTTGATGCTAAACATATATTCCCCTTTCAGGGTTTAATTTGCCCCTATTTATGTGGTCTTCTTGGGGTAAAAAATCCATTCCAAAACAGCATATTTTCGAATTGCGAAATCAAGAGCAAGCGGCACTATCAACCCACATGAAAATCCAACCATCGCACCACCGAACCCATCTATGCGAGTGCTAATCCTGCTTTGCACATAGTAGTGAAACAGGAAAATCACCAGCGATCGTTGCCCTATGTACTCCAATGCCGAACCCGCCTTGCCGCGGATCAGAACGCATAGTCCTGACACGACCAAGACGCAAACAACAGCGAAGGGCAATGTGCCAACGCCCTCAATGAGCCGATGATTCAAATCGAGAACCATTAAGCCTAGACCTGAAGCGTACCAACCGATGGCAGCCACCAAGGCGGCCAACACTAAGATCCATACGGGGTGATGAGCTGAACTTCCTACGAGATGTAAATAACGTCGCCTAACTGTAATTCCGAACGCAAAAAACGCTAAACCTACGGGCACAAGATCTAAGGACCAAGGGAGTGCCCGATAGGTGACGGTATCACGGTCGATTTCAATACCCGGCATGGCATAACGGGACGTCTGTGCGAAAATTAGCAGAACAAGCAAAATAACAAGTAAACGCGGCGTGCGCATTTCACTTGTGTTGCGAAGCGTCACAAGTTGAGCGATGCCGACCAGGAAGAGACATGGAAGAAACCAAATGTGTGGCTGCGGCATGAGGTCGCCTACGCCGGCAATCACGCCGATCAAGTTCGCAACAAGCGCTCGCCAATCCAATTTCGCAGCTATTAAAGAAAATAATACACCACAAACCAAATATGGGACCAACAATGCCCGAAGACGGCTGCGAAGATACCTTGTGAGCGGAACCTCTTTGTGCACTAGGCCAGCCGCATAAAAGAACAACGGCATGTGGAACAAATAAATCGCAGCGTGGAGCTGATGATTCTTCAGCCACGGATTGTGCCCAAGAACAACCAGGACGATACCGATCCCTCTCAGCCTGTCAATCCAATCAAGACGCTCAGCGGGCATATCTGGGCAAAAGGAATTTGCCGGTTTCTTGAGCAGGCAATGTAGCGACGAGCAATACAGCGACCATAAAGGGCTCATAATAAAGCCCAAACACGCTCATCATCAGCCACGCGCAATAGAACGATGCCAGCGGCACAGCCAAAGCACCTCCACCCGCGCCGGCCATTCGATTAATTACCACCCAAATACGCCACGAAAGGTACAGCCAAAAGGACATTCCCGCCAGACCACAACTGACCACTATTCCAAGAAACCCATTGTCAATTGGCACGCCCGCTTTGATGTTCGAGTTGAACACCCAACCCAAACCGAAGAGCCATGCCAATGGGCCCTCGACATTCAAGTAGTGGAGGTAATAGTTGACACCATAGAGTCGAGCGTCGAGCGACTTGGCCGACACCAAATACCTAAAATCCCTGAGTGCATCGACGTTCATGATGAACGCTTCGATCACATACCGCAGGAAGAACACGCCAACTCCAGCCACCATTAAAACAATGGGCAGCCACACCGGAAACAACGATGCACGGTTGACCTTTGACCGCAAGTATCCCCATATTGTGAGAAGCGAAACCGCTACCGCGGTCAGATAGACCGCTCTGGTTAGCGTGGCGATGCAGCCAGCGAGAAGAACGAGCCCGACAAGTCGCCAAGCAAGCCGTTTGGAGAATGCCGGCGCGAGAAGTGATCTGTAAAGACAGATCACCAGGGGAATACACAAAAATATACCCAGGTCGTCTGCATGCGAGAAAAATGCGGAGCCCCTGACGCGCCCTCCCGTCGTCGCATTAATGGAATTGACGGAAGCAGTGATGTAATAGCCGAACGAGAAAAGATTTTTAGTAACTGCCTGCGCCACCCCAATTGCTGCCATAACGACACCAAAAGCGACCAAATACATCGTCAGTGGTCCCGATTTCACCGAGCCCGAAACTATGGGCGAGACCGCGAAAAACATCAGATAGAAGAAATACACGTGAAAGGACAGGAGTATCCCCACCACGGGCAATGACTGCGTGTTTGCGTTCACCATTGCTGCCAGCAATAGAAAAGCGGCGAACAGCCACGTGGCCGCAATAATGTCTGGCGCGCCGATCGCCATCTCGCGACCGCGATTCAGCAGGCGCAGCGAGAACATCGCCAGCACCAGCAGCGTGAGCAGCGTGACGGAGGGCGTCGGTGCATGCAGCCGCTTGAAGAGATAGTCCCAGGCGCCGCCCATCAGTGTCACGGTCCAGATGCCAACGAAGAGGATCCCTCCGACGCTCAGGAAGAGGTTGCCGGTGGACGCTGGCTGACGCGTGGAAGCGCCCGGCGTTTTCAGCGAAGCTGCAATGAAACCCATAGGTCCTTACCCCCGGTGCTGCACGGTTTCGTACAGGTCGATGTACTCGCTGACCACGCGCTCTGGCCTGAAGGTGGCCGCCAGCGCCAGAGCCGTCCTGCTGATCGCCTCGTAGCGGTCAGCGTCGTCGTAGGCGGCCTGGAGCTGAACAGCCAGGCCATCCGCTGCATGGATGTCGAACAACCAGCCCGTTTCTCCGGGCTTGACGAGCTCACCGCTGCCGCCGGTTGCGGAGGCGATGACGGGTACGCCGTGGGCGAAAGCCTCGAACAGAACCCGCGACAAGGGCTCGGCCCACAACGATGGCACCACACAAACATCGACCTGCTTGAAGAACTCAGGCTGCGGCACGACACCCAGGAACTTGACCGGCAAGCCCTCAGCCAAGGCCCTTAGATGAGCGGTGTAGCTCGGTTCTCCTTCTCCGGCAATCACCAGTTCGACGGCATGGCCCTGCCAAGGGCCGCGAACGAGGCCGGCAAAGGTCTTGAGCAGCATCTCGACGCCTTTGTGCGCCGTCAAGGTGCCAATGAAGCCCACCACGAAGGGGCGCCCGTCGCGCCTGGGATGGCGCCGCGCATCGATGGGCTGATCGGTGCGGTAGCCGTTGTAGATGACGGAGTGCCGCGCCTGCGGGAACGCGCCTTCCTCGAGGTGACGGTCCAGCGTGTAGCGGCTGTTGCCCACGACGGCCGTCACCTGCCGGGTCGCGGCAATCTTGTTGGCCGAAAGCAGCTTGCACTGGAAGCAGCGATCAGTGCCGCAGGGTTGGCCGCCGCGAAAGAAGCCGTAGTTGGCGCAAAGGAGGGCGTAGTCCCTCAGCGTGTGCACGATGGGAATGCGCCTGCGTGACGCGGCGCCCCAGACCGATACCGACAGCCAGGCGAGGTTGTTGGTGTGGACGACGTCGGGGCGGAATGCGTCAAGTGCCTCGTCGGCATGGCGCAAGCTGCCCGCGGTGTAGGTGTTGTGGAGGTGGAAGGCGGCTTTGCGCAAGCCCGATGGCAGGCTGGCGGGCAGCCGCCGCGCAATGTTGGCCGAGGGGCGGCGGAAAACGCGCACCTGCCCCACGCGTTCGGTCTCGGCCGCCGGTTCGCCCGTGGCCAGCACGGCCACTTCATGCCCGTCGGCGGTCAAGGCATCCGCCAGGATCTTCAGCGACCGCTCGGCGCCGCCGACCTGGTCAGGGAAGTAAAAGGAATTCACCATCAACACACGCACGTCAGCCCCTCCTACAAATCGGCATAAGTGAGGTCAGCGCACCGTTGCCAGCTGAACTCGCGGGCGCGCGCCACGCAGGCGCCGGCAAGCTGGCCGGCGGCGTTGGCGTCGAGCATGGCGAGCAGCTGTGCTGCGATGTCGGCGGTGTCGCCGGGTTTCGCGAGGAAACCGGTGACGCGGTCCTGAACGACTTCGGGCACCGCATGGGCGGCGGTGCTGACGGTGGGCAGGCCCTGGAACGCCGCCTCCAGAAACACGAGGCCGAAGCCTTCGACGCGCTCTTGATCCGGCTCTGCGGCCAACAGGAAGGCGCGGCTCTCGGCATACGCGGCCCGCACGATGGCGTCGGGCTGCGCGCCCGCGAAGGTCGCGCGAACGCCCAGGCGCTTGGCCTCGGACTGCAGATGCGTCGCGTAAACGGGGTCGACGGGCCGTCCGATGGCCAGGTAGCAGATTGTCTGGCGCTGGCCTGGCGGCAGTTGGGCGATAGCCTGCAGCGCCCGGAGATGGCCCTTGCGCGGGTCGAGCCGCGCCACGGTCAGGACGATGCGGTCTCCCTCGGTCGCCCCGCACAGCCGCCTGACTTGCGCGCGCTCTTCGGCGCTGGCCGGCTCAGCCCAGTACTCCGCCACGCCGAGGGGCGTAACCCGGCGCTCGACGGATGCGGGCGGCGCGAGTTCCCGCTCGACGAGCGAGAGCGTGAACGCACTGTTGGCGCACACGCGGTCCAGGCGATGGACGGCCTGGCGAGCCCTCAACCATCTCGCCGAACGAGACCGCCCGAGGACGATGGCGTCCGTGCCGTGGAAGGTCATGACGGTCTTCACCGCACGGGGCACGCCGCTCCACGGCAACGCCAGCAGCAGGGGCCAGTCGGCGACGTGGACGACGTCATAAGTCCGCTGCCTCAGTTGCCGCCGCAATGCACGAATGACGGTGAGCAGCGTCCGGTTCGAATACACGTCGCCAGGAAATCTGAACACCCCAGCGTCGTCCTGCGACGGCGCTGTAGCACTTCTCGCAAAATCAGGCGCCAGTACATCGACGCGGTGCCCGCGGGCCAATGCGGCGCTTCGCACCTCGGCACAATACCGACCAATACCTCCGGGGTACGGCGGATATTCATGCGTGGCGATCAGGATATTCAACGCGACTCCTTCTGGCGACGGTAAAGGGTGATAACGAGGGCGGCGATGATGACCGCGAGCAACAGTTCGCTCGCCAGGCATGTGAGGGCGGCACCCGGCGCCCTGAATTGCGGTATCACGACCAATGCCGTCGCAAGATAGAAAACGACGACGACAAACTGGGCCACCATCCGGTAGCGCTGGTACCCCGCGCCGGACAAGGCGTCAGACAAGGTGTAGTGAACAGCCTGGATCACAGGCAGCACCGCCAGCCATTTGATCAAGGGGATGGCCTTTGCATAGCCCGCGCCAAAAACAAGAGGCAAATAATCAGCGCCCAGGACCAACACGGCGGCGACTCCCAACGAGTAAGGCAAAGCGAACGTGAGCACCCGCCGCGACAAGGCCAGCGCCTGTGCAATTCCGCCTTGCCCTTGCCGGAAGAACCTGCCCGCCGCCGCGTCGAGCATGGCGCGCACCGGCATGAACGACATCGCCGCGACCCGGTAGGCCGCCGCATAGGTTCCCACGTCGGCGGCGGTGCCGAAACGCGCCAGAACGAGTTTGTCCGCATCGGTGTAGATGGCCTTGGCCAGCGTGCCGAGCGAGAAATCGGTGCCATGCCCGAGGTCTTTGCCGATCGCCTTCCACTCGACGGACAGGCCGCCCGCCGCGCGGGCCATGAACCAGATCAGCGCCGCGGCGAACATGATCGAGAACGCCAGGAACAACGAGGCCCACACCAGTGCCGTGACGCGGTCGGAAACGATGATCGCGACGAGAACGCTGGCCACGCGCGCACAGGATGTCGCCACGTTGATCACGGAGGCGCGCCCCTGCTGCTCCAGGGCACTGAACAATTGAGCCGCTGTGACAGCGGTTCGCATGAAAACCAGTTCGCCCAGCAGGACGATCAGGGCAACGCCGAAGGCGACCGGCGTGGACGAGATCATCACCACCGCAGCAGCCCCAATGGCCGCGCCTGCAGACCCGGTGACCAGTTGGACGCTCAACGCATTGCCGAGCGCAACCGGTGCGTGTTGCGCTTCCCGCGCGACGCGCATCAGCATCACGGAGCCATAACCCAACCCCGCCAGCGGCAACAACAGCGAGGCGGCGGAATTGATGGTGGCCAATGTGCCGTACTCAGCAGCACCCAGGCTGCGCGCCAGCAGCGCGAAGTTGATCGCCTGCAGCACGACCACAGCCAGGCTGCCGCCCAGCATCTTGCTGGCGGCACGTTGGAGGCTGGTTTTGGTGTCGCTCGACATGAGTGGTGATCAAAAGTTTGGCGCAGGGCTACATCAACACCGCCCGAAGCCGGCGAGCAAGATTCAGACCTGTGATTGCCGTTCGACGCCGCTACGCGTTGAACGCGACACTGCCGAGCAACACCGATCGGTGCTGTTTCGGAATGCCTCTCAAGAGGGCGTTGACGAAAATGTCCTGCAGCTGGTACGCCGCGCTCGTGTCGCCTGAAATCATGGACACCCTGAACAGCAGACCGTCGGGGATCTTCCCGTTCAACCCGTAGGCCAGGCGGGCCCGGTTCTGCTCGAACCAGCCCCTGACCACGTCATCCCCGATGCGCATCCAGTAGGTGATCGGTTCGACGCGGCTGCCGAGCTGGCCAATCAGTCGCATCACGGGCAGCGACGAATCCCCCACATGCATGACGTCGGGATGCAATTGGCTGACCCTGAATCCCTGGGCCGCATAACAAACCTCTGGCTTGTGGAGCTGCAATGCGCGCGACTGGTTGGCTCCATAGGCCAGCGACAACATGATCCGTTCGCCAGCACGGTTGACGTAGGTGCGCGAGAGGATCTTGTCGTAGATCGCATTGAGCGTGTTGGCGACGTCCGCCGCCACCTCCAGCGGCACGATGCTTCGATCCAGCGTCCAGCCCTCAAAAGCTTGCGGGATGATCCGGTCAAGATCCGGCATCTGATCGGGCCGCGTGATCGTCGGCTTGGGCTGGAGCAGCTCGCCCGCCACGGCGGCGCCGGTCATGAGCCCCGCCGCCAGCACTGCCCGGCGGCGCAAAGGGAGAGGGGATCGCTGGTTCATGAGCTCAACCCAATTCAGTGTGCGCCCGGGTGGCCGGCACGAATTTCCCGATCAGCTTGTCGACGACCAGCATCAGGAAGAGTGCCACCATGAAGAGGACCATCCCCGCGAAACCGTGGACAAACCCCTGGCCCGCTTCATCCCCGAAATGGTAGGTGATCAACACCAGGATGATGACCCGAACGATATTCGCGCAGAACGACACCGGAATGAGGACCGACGCGAGCAAGACGTTCCGAAGCGGTGACGTGTAGCCCATCAGATTCATGTACAGCAGCCCCAGCGCTTCGAGCGTGAACATGGAATTCAAACCGGCACAGGCATCGGCCACCAGCAGTTGATAAGGGCCGACCGACAAGATCACGCCACTGCGCGCGATCGGGTAGCCGGCCATGTGCATGATGGATTCCGCGACATAGGAAACTGCCGCCTTGAGAGGCGTGGTGACCACCTGCACGAGCACGCTGGGCAAGGGCACCATGAACAGCATGAACAACAGCGGAAACGCCAATACTCGCAGGCCTGCCGACCCTTTCATCAAGTGACAGACCGCGGCGAGCACGAAGATCTGAGACAACACTTCGAAGCTATCGAGCTGCTGCGTGCGGCCGAGCAGGTAGAGCGGCATGCCGACGGCGAACAGCAGGCCGGCGACGAGGAAGCTGCCCTTGTTGTCGGGCAGCGCAGCAACCTGCTCACGCCGCCGCCAAGCCAACCAGAACGATATGGCCAGGATGATCGGGCCGTGGCCTTGTTCCGCCGATGCCCAAACGGTCTGCGAGAGGCCGACATAGGTCGGCACGTACATGAGCGCAAAGGCAACGAGCAGGGGCAACCACACCGTCCAATAGTTGCTCCACGGGACGCTTCGAGCCGTCGGACTAGATACCGAAACCTTCAACATGTCCCGTGGAACCAATTCTCAAACGTTAGACGGATTGCCCAGCACGCTGGCCGGAGTTGCTCAAAATTCGTTGACCACCACACCTGCCACGACGGCCGGCGTTTCCGCCAAGTTGCCGACGAGATCCTGTAGCGCCGAGATACGCCCGTGATCCTTGCGGGCAAGAACCAGCGCCGCGCCACATCGCGCAGCGATCACCACGCTGTCGCTGCCATAGCAAGCGGCCGGGCTGTCCACCACGACATGATCGAACTTCGTGGCCAGCTCGCGCATGAGCAGGCCAAATGCGGGCCGTTCAACCAGTTCCAGCGGGTTCGGGGGCGTGGTGCCCACGGGCAGGACGAACAGGCTTTGCACGTTAGGCACCTGCTGGATGACCTTGGCCTCCGCGCGGCCGCTCAAGATGCCGGAAAGGCCGGCATCGTTACTCACGCCAAACACTTCGTGCTGACGCGGATGCCTCATGTCGGCATCGACCAACAAGGTACGCCCGCCAAGCTGGGCCAGAACCACGGCGAGGTTCGCCGCAAAGTAGGTCTTTCCGTCGCCACTGTCGGGGCTCACCACGGCAATCGCTCTGCGCTGCTGACCCTCGTTGTAGAGCCGCATCATGATCTGGCTGCGCACCGCGCGGAAGCTTTCGGCCTGCACACCGAACGGCTGGTTCAGGGCGACGAGCTCGGGATTGGCCTTGCGCCGCTCATCGTCCGCTGCCAGCGGATAGTGGAACTGTTGGGCCAGGGCGAACATGACGTCGTCATTGCTCGCGAACCCGAGTGCGACCGCTGCCTCGCCAAAGCGCAGGCCCTCACTTCGCTGCTGTTGGACGATTTTTTCGACTTGATCGGCAGACAGCAGCCGCAGGTCCTTGAGGATGCTCCCTATGGAGCGGTCAGCCACGTTTTCGTAAGACGTCATCAAATGCTCCGGCCGGAGTCAGGGGCGCTGAGCGCCGGTGCGCCAGGCGAATGGAGCATCGGACGTGCGGGGTTGAACCGTTTTGCCGTTGGCTTGGGAAGCGTGCCCAGCACCGGAAGACCCAATGCCGTCACCACATCCTCCAGCGCGCGAATGCGGCGGTCGTTCAATTCGAGGATGAGCGCGACGCCCACCGCCAGCAAACCGCCCAGCAAGATACCGACTGCCGTATTCAGCAAGAGTTTCGGGCTGCTGTGTTCCGCGGGCGGCAGCGCGACGGTCAGCATGCTGGCATAGCTCTGCGTGTTCTGCGCCTCGAGTCCGGTCTGGCTCAGGCGGGCGGCCAAACCATCGTAGATGCGCTGCGCATTCTCGACCTCCCGCTGCAGGACGGTGACCTCGTCCCGCGAAGACTTCAGTTCAAGAACCTTCATGCGCTGAGCATCCAGCGAGGCCCGGACCTGCCCCTCACGAGATTTGTTGATCGTGTTGCTGACCGAGACGCCGCCCGAAATCCGCGTCGTTTCGCTGTCGATCTTGCGCTTCAGTTCGGCAATATTGGCCTTCGTTTCGCCCACCTGCGGATTCGCGTCTCCCAGGCGCTGCGACAGTTCCTGCAGCCGTGCTTCCGCGCGGCTCAAGTCGAGCTTCAGGCCCCCAATCACCGGGTTGTTGATCACCTCTTGGAGCCGATCAGTCTGGTTGCCCTGGGCCTGGGTCTGGCGGCTCGAGCTTTCCGCGGAGATGGCCTGCAGCTGCGTCAGCTGACTGCTGAGTTCGTTCAATCTCGCGTTCTCGACGTCGAGCCGTTCGTCCGTGGCGATGATTCCCTTTTCACGCTGAAAGGCCGACAGCTTGGCCTGGGCTCTTTCAAGCGCTTCGCGGGCGTCATGGGTTTGCGTATCGAAGAACTTCCTGAAATTCTGCGCAGGGTCCGCGCGCAGTTCCAACGTGGTGGCGATATAAGCCTTTGCGTATGCATTCGCCAGCGCGGCGGCGAAGGTGGGATCCTGGCTCTTGAACGAAATATTGATGACGTTGCTTTCCCGACTCGGCTTGACGTCAAGATAGTTTTGCAGAAAGAGAATCACGTACTGCTCGATGGTTCCCTTCCCTTCACCATCGTCCTGCCACTGCTCCCGAATACCCGGAACTTCCGTCAATTTGAGATCGCGAATGACGCGCAGCGCAACGCGATCGCTCATCAGGATATCCAGCTGCGTCGCCATGAAGCTGGGCATGATCGCCGAAGGATTGACGAACGCGGTGATCGGGTCGGGCTTGACGTCGATCACCACGCTGGCTTCGCCCTTGTACTTCTTGGGCAGCACCAGGCTGATCACGACGATCGCCGTGACAACAAACGCGAAAACACCAAGCGCCGCCCACTTTCTGGCGCGCAAGACAGCGATGAATTGAGCAAAAGTCATTGTTCCCGTCCTGGCTCAGAGCTCTTAGAAGAGGCTTTCACGCACGTAAACGACGTCCCCGTCCTGGACCTTCTCGTCCATCGCGGGCGTGACGACCTGGACGCGCCCATCGGCAGACTTTCGGTGCACACGGACGCCCCGCTCGGTACCGCGCTGGGTCAGGCCACCCCCAACCGCGAGCACCTGCATCAGGGTCATGCCGCGCTCCAGGCGCATCGGCCCGGGGCGCTGCACCTCGCCATAGATATAGACCAGCGGAGCACGGTCCACCCAGAGCACGTCGCCGTTCTGGATCAGCACATCGTTGACTCGGCCCTGCTCCGCGGCGGGACCGAAGACGGTGGGCAGGTCGATTTCCGTGCGGAAGGGCTTGCCGTTGCGCATGCCGGTCAGCACGAGTTGGTCACCGCCCGTCGTCGCAACGCCACCCGCATTGGCCAGCAGGTCGGTCATGCGCATGTCAGCGGTTTCGATCGGGAAGCGGCCGGGGCGGTTGACCTGGCCCAGCACGCTGGCCTGGTTGCCCTTGATCTGCATCAGGACAAGCGTGACCTGTGGCGACTTGACGAAGTTGCCGCTCTTCAAGCCTTCGGCGATGAGCTTTTCGGCGGCGCTGACGCCCAAGCCGCCAATGCGGATGTTGCCGAGCAACGGGTAGCTGATGACGCCTGTTTCTGACACCCGAGTTTCGAGTGTCAGGTCCGGGTTCTGATACACGACCACACGGACGACGTCGCCAGCGCCCAGATGATATTCAGCCATGGCGGGAGCAGCCGCCTTGGCAGGGGCAGGAGCCTGAGCCTGCACGCACGCGGCCGCCAAACCGAAAGTGGCGGCAAGAAGCAGTTGGTGAAAACGAATCTTCATCATTTCAGACCCATACCCTTGGAGATCGAAGCCGAATCAAGACCGCTGGCCGCCGGGGCAGCAGCGGGAGCAGGAGCAGGCGCCTCAGAGGTGACCGGCGCCACGGGCGCAGGCGCAACAGGCGTCACACCGCCAGCCGCCGAAGCCGCCTGCGCGAACTTGCCGACGTATTCGATCTTGGAACTGTCACGCAGCGCCTTGATGTCCCTCTGCACGACTTCGGCCTTGCGCTGGTTCATCAGGAAAGCTTCGATGGCAGGGCGGGCGCGGACTTCATCCACGGGCTGGCTGCGCGAGCCGACGAGGAAGAGCACCGTCATCCCGTTGGGGCTGGGGCTGACCATGGAGTCGCCATCCTTCATCTTGGCAATGGCGTCCAGGCCGGCCAGGGGCAGTTGCTCAGCGGCGCGCACGGCCTGGTTGCCGTTGAAGCGGATGTCGGCGGACTTCAGGTATTCAGCGAACTCGTTGAGGTTCTTGGCCGCCGCGAGCTTGGCGCGGATGGTCTCGAACTGCTCCGGCTTGGCCTCGATCTGCAGTTCCTGCAGGCTGTAGATGCGGCGGTCCTTGAACAGGGCCGGCTTGTCGTTGTAGTACTTGGCGATCTCTTCGTTGTTGGGCTTGGCAACGCTTTCGCCAACGCGCTCGGCGTAAGCCCGGGCGATGATCTCGCGCTTGGCGGCTTCGATCTGCTGCACGACGCGCGGGTCGCGGTCGAGCTTTTGCTCCTGCGCCTTCTGGACCGCCAGTTCCTGGTCGATCAGGCGCTCCAGCACCTGACGGCTGGCGGCCTCGGCCTGCTCCGGCTTGAGGCCCTGCTGGCGCTGCAGCACGAAATTGATCTGGTGGACGGTGATCTCTTCCTTGTTGACCTTGGCCGCCGTCTGGGATGCCTTGTCGCCCTTGTCACCACCGCAGGCCGTCAGCAGCGCCGCAACGGCGACGACTGCCAAGAGCAGGTGGGCACGGTGCTTGTTCTGTCGGTTTGCCATCTGATGAAGGTCCTTGTTATGCAGAGAAAGGGCACCCGCCCCAAAGAGCGAACGAGTGTAGCGGCGCGATATGTCGCTTCTGCGGGGCCCACGAAGCCATAACTGGGTTCGTCGGCGACCGGCAGTTAGAGCAAATACAAGCGGGAAGTTCCCAAGATCCCACGTTCTTGGGGGGTGGTCGCTTGCGATTGAGGATGACGCCTTCCGGCGTCATTCGATACGCAATATTCGGTATTCGACTTTCGGGCCGAGCGACGGGCCGCTCCCTAGCCGGCCCGCTCAGGCGATGCTTGCCGCTCAATGCGGCAAGCATCGCCATCCCCCCGGGGGCTGAGGCCGGACATGGTGAGTCCAGTGGACTCGCCGTGCCTGCCGCAGAGCAGCGGGCTTGACCGCTGCGCGGCCTGCAAGGCCGATCAGGCTGCCCGCGTCCAGCAGGGCAAGACTGAGCGAGGGGTCAACATTTGATCCCGGCGTGCAGGGCGACGATGCCGGCACTGAGGTTGTGCACGTCCACGTGGCCGAATCCGGCCGTCTTCATCATGGCCTTGAGCGTGGCCTGGTCGGGATGCATGCGAATGGACTCGGCCAGGTATTTGTAGCTCTCGGCGTCGCCAGCGAACAGCGAACCCAGCTTGGGCAGGATGTTGAAGGAGTACCAGTCGTACGGCTTCTTCAGCGGCTCGGCGATGCGCGAGAACTCCAGCACCAGCAGCCGCCCGCCCGGCTTGAGCACGCGGCACATCTCGGCCAGGGCCTGCTCCTTGTGCGTCATGTTGCGCAGGCCGAAAGCGACACTGACGAGGTCGAAGCTCTCGCTCTTGAAGGGCAGCTTTTCGGCGTCGGCCAGGCTGGTGGGCAGGATCAGGCCTTCGTCCAGCAAGCGGTTGCGGCCCTGGCGTAGCATGGCCTCGTTGATGTCGGTGTGCACGACGAGCCCGGTCTCGCCGACCTTGCGGGCGAAGGCGCGCGACAGGTCACCGGTGCCGCCGGCAATGTCCAGGGCTCGCTCGCCCGGCTTCAGGTTGGCAACCTGCACGGTGTAGGCCTTCCAGGCCCGGTGCATGCCGGCCGACATGACGTCATTCATCAGGTCGTACTTGGAAGCGACCGAGTCGAAGACGCCACGGACCTTGGTGGCCTTCTCGTTCTCGTCGACCTGCTGGAAACCGAAATGCGTTTGGGTCATGGATTCAGTGCCGGGATTCAATGCGAATGGCAGCTGCCGCCACCTTTGACGGGCATGGCGTCGTCGCGGCTCTTGCCAGCGGCGGCAAGGCGGGCCTCGTAGTCGCGCCAGAGAGCGTCCTGCTGGCTGCCCAGCTTGTAGAGATAGTCCCAGGTGAACAGGCCGCTGGCGTGGCCGTCCGAGAACTCGGGCCGCACGGCGTAGTGGCCGACCGGCTCCAGGCCGGTGATGCCCACGTCGCGCTTGCCCGTCTGCAGCACTTCCTGGCCCGGGCCATGGCCCATGACCTCGGCCGAGGGGCTGTAGACGCGCATCAGCTCGAAGGGGATGCGAAAACGCGCGCCGTCGTCGAAGGCGATCTCCAGGACGCGAGAGTGCTGGTGGACGGTGAGTTCCGTGGGAGCGGCCATCCGCAGAGTTTCGCTCAGAACGACTGGTAGGCCGGCAACTGGCCGTCTTTGGGCCGCACCTGCGTGAAGCGCGCTGCCAGGCGGGACTGCACGCTGATGGGCAGCGGCGCGAAGCCGGTGCCGCGGGTCAGGTCGTCGCCATGCATGAAGCACCAGTAGAGGAACTTCAGCGCGCCCTGTGTCCTGGTGGCCGTGGCGGGTTCGGCATCCACCAGCACGAAGCTGGTCAAGGTGATCGGCCAGGCGTCGTTGCCCGAGCGGTCCAGCAGCGTGGCGAGGTCGTCGCCCTGGCGGTGCATGTCGCTCTCCAGGACGGCGGCACGAAAGCCCTGCTCGGTCGGCAGCACGAAGCGGCCGGCCGCGTTGCGCAGCTTCACGGCGGCCAGCTTGTCGCGCAGCACACGGTCGTAGGAGACATAGGCGATGGCACCCGGCGTGGCGCGCAGCGTCTGCACCATGCCGTCATTGCCCTCGGCCTTCAGCGGGTCGCTCGGCCAGGCGGGCAGTTGGCCGATGCCGACGTCGGTCTTGAACGCGGCCGAAGCGCCCGCGAGATAGCGGCTGAAGCCCTCGGTGGTGCCCGATTTCTCGGCACGCACGACGCGCTTGATCGCCAGGCCCGGCAGGCCGACACCCGGGTTCAGCGCCGCGATGCGGGCATCGTTCCAGACCTTGATGCGGCCCTGGAAGATGTCGGCCAGCACCTCGCCGTCGAGCTGTAGCGGCGCGGCCAGCGGCAGATGGACGACCGGCACGACGCCACCGATCAGCATCGGGATCTGCACCAGCTTCTGCTTGGCCAGCTCGGACGGCGGCAGCGGCGCGTCGGTGCCGCCGAAATCCACCTTGCGGGCACCGATCTGCTTGATGCCGTCGCCCGAGCCCGTGCCCTTGTAAGCAACGGCGCCGCCGCCGGCCTTCTCGAAGGCGCGCGCCCAGGTCTCGTAGACCTTGGATGGAAAGGTGGCGCCCTGCCCTTGCACGGGTTGGGCAAGGGCCGCTGAGGACAGCAGAAGTGAGGCAGCGAGGGCCAGCATCGGGCGCAGGAAAACGGGCATGACCAGGAGCAAGTGACTTGGTGAAAACCCGTAATCATGCCTTGTGTCTTCCGGCCCGCGATGGCGGTGGCCGCTCTAATCTCCCGGTTTCACGGCTTCCAGCTCGTCACCTCCATGCCCCGATTCGCCCGCCATTGCCTGGCCGCTGCCACCGCCCTGCTCGGACTGGCCGCCACCGCCCAGGCCCTCGACCTGAGCGGCCTGTCCAAGGACGTCAGCCCCTGCGACGACTTCTACGCCTTCGTCAATGGCAACTGGGAGGCCGCCACCGAGGTGCCTGCCAGCCGTGGCCGCATTGGCAACTTCGATCAGCTGCGCCAGAACAACGACGCGGTGCTGGACAAGGCACTGAAGGAATTGGCCGACAAGCCGGCGCTGCAGAACACACCGGGCCTGAAGCTCATTGCGGCCTATTTCTCAAGCGGCATGGACGAGGCCGCCGTCGAGGCGCGCGGCATCAGTTCGATCACGCCGCTGCTGAACCGGATTGACGGCCTGCAACGCCGCGAAGACCTGCCCACCCTGCTGGCGCTGCTGAACCGCAGCGGCATCCACGCGCCCCTGAACTTCAGCGTGCAGGCCGACCGCAAGGACACGCGCCGCAACGTGCTGGCGCTTTCGCAGTCGGGCCTGGGCCTGCCGGACCGTGACGACTACTTCCGCAGCGACGAGCGCACCCGCACCGTCAGCGCGGCCTACCGCAGCTTCGCCCAGACCCTGCTCGCCGCCGCCGGCCGCCCGGCCAGCGACGCCGAGCTGGACGCGCTGGTCGGCTTCGAGGCCCAACTGGCCGAGGCCACCCGCGAGCGCGCCAGGCTTCGCGATCCGAACGCCAACTACAACCCGATGAGCCCGGCGGAACTGGCCGCCGCCGCACCGGGGCTGGACTGGAGCGCCTACCTGGCCGTGCTGACCGCGGGCGCCAAACCGCCGCAGCGCTTTCTCCTGGGCCAGCCGGAATTCGCCACCCGCGTGGCCAAGCTGGCCGCCGATGCGCCGCTGGACCTGTGGCGCCGCTACCTGGCGGTGCGCGTGCTGGACACCTTGTCGCCCCGCCTGCCCAAGGCCTACGCCACGGCCTCGTTCGAGTACCGCGGCAAGACCATCACCGGCTTGCAAGCCCCCCCGCCGCGCAGCGAGGACGTCATCTTGCAGATCGGCGGGCGCACCGGCGGCGAGCCGATGGGCCTGGCGCTGGGTGAAGTGTTCGTCACACGCGCCTTCTCGCCCGAGGCGCAAAAGCGCGCGGGGCTGCTCGTGGAAGACGTGCGCGCCAGCATGAAGGAGCGCATCGAGAAGCTCGAATGGATGACGCCTGGCACCAAGGCCAAGGCGCTGGAGAAACTGGCCAATATGCAGGCCAAGATCGGCGCGCCTGAGAAGTGGCCGCAATACGAGGGCCTGCAGCTCGGCGCCAACGACTATGCCGGCAACTGGCTCAGGGTCTCGCTGTGGCACAGCGGCCAGCAGGTCAAGGACCTGGATTCGCCGGTGGAGCGCGGCCGCTGGCGCATGGCGCCGCACATCGTCAATGCGCAGGCGGGCGGCCTCAACGAGATCACCCTTCCGGCCGGCATCCTGCAGCCGCCGTTTTTCGACGCCAAGGCCGACGACGCGACCAATTACGGCGCCATCGGCACGGTCATCGGCCACGAGATCACCCACCATTTCGACGACAGCGGCCGCAACTTCGATGCCATCGGCTCATTGACCGACTGGTGGACAACGGCCGATGCCGCCGGCTACAAGGCCCGCGCCGACAAGGTGGCCGACCGCTACGCGGCGATCTCGCCGCTGCCCGGCTACAACATCAACGGCCGGCTCACGCTGGGCGAGAACATCTCCGACATGTCGGGTTTGCCCATCGCCTACGAAGGCCTGCAGCGCGCGCTCAAGCGCAGCGGTGGCGCGGACCGGAAGATCGAAGGCTACACGCCGGCACAACGCTTCTTCATCAGCAACGCGCTGGTCTGGCGATCCAAGGTGCGCACCGAGTTCCTCATCAACCAGGTGCGAACCGACCCGCACTCGCCGGCCAAGTTCCGCGTGCTGACGCCGATGAGCAATTCGGCTTACTTCGCGCAGGCGTTCTCGTGCAAGGCGGGGAGTGCGATGGTGGCGAGTGATCCGCTGACGGTGTGGTGAGTCGGGTTGTTGATTGAACTGAGACGGGGCTTCGGCCCCGTTTTCTTTTTTGGTCGCTCTTGCCGCGGTCCTCATGACCCGTGTGCAGTGCCGCGGGAATCCGCCCCGCGATGGCGGGTAACTTTTCTCTGACGCGCTGCCAGAGAAAAGTCACCAAAGGAGGAGCGCTCAATGCAATCCGCACTCGAGCGGGATCAGGCGCTCGCGTTGCTCGAATCGGGCCGCGCCCCGAAGCGAGCCGCTGCGCTCTCGCCCACCACTTGTGCAGAGCACCAGCTATCGGACCTTCCAGCCGCTTAAGTCGCGGCTGCACGCCGACGCCCGACAAATACCGAACAGCCGCGTCGCTCGGGCGACGCTGCATTTGGTTTTCTGATGAGCACGGCGTGCAGCCGCGCGTCGGACGGCCCACGGATCCGATGGATGGCGCTCGTGACAAGTCAGACGCGAGAGCGCAGCGGCTCGCTTCTTGTCGCAGCGCCAGTGGATGTTTTCGCGCGCCGCTCATGGCGGCGCCGCGATGGTGTGCGGTTCAGCGCCTCTTCTTTGGTGACTTTCTTCTGGCGCCGTGTATAGACCGGAGACATGGGTAACACCCGTGCCAGGACATGGGTAACACCTTCTCAAGTGTCCAACGTCGGCTCGCGCAGGTCGAACTGCGTGAACCGCTGATGGCAGAAGTACACGTCATGCAGGCCATCGCACTCCAGGCTCGGGCGGATGCCGATGGGCAGTCCCTGCAGTGCGCTGGACACGTGCAGCTTGCGCCGCTGGAAGTGGAAGAAGCCGTTCCAGCCGACGGTGACCACGCAATCCGTGTCGGGGTACTCGATGGGGCGCAGCACCTCGTTGTAGCCGACGGCGCTGGGCCGGTAGCGCTGCATGGGCGCTTGCAAGCCCAGTGCCTCGTGCGGACGCTGGCAGTTGTAGCTCGGGCGCCAGGCATCGAACGCGCACTGCACAGCAGCGATGTCTGTGAAGTGCCGCCCGGCCAGCACCTCCACGTCCAGCGTGCGGTGGAACCGCTCCAGTTTGCCGTTGGTCTGCGGATGGTGAGGAGCGCTGAAGCTCACTCGCACGCCCTGGCGGATCAGCCAGACCGCCAACTCGCTGAGGCTGTGCCCGCTGGCCTTGGGCGTGCCCCAGGGCGAGCCGTTGTCGGCGTTGATGCGCAGCGGCAGCCCGTAGCGCTGGAACGCCTGGATGAGTTGATCGCGCACAGCGGGCGTGTCGGTGCGCGTCAGCGCGTGCAGGCAAAGGTTGAAGCGCGAGTGGTCGTCCAGCAGCGTGAGCGCATGGCAACGCCCGGCCAGCGTGGGGAAGTGGCCCTTGAAGTCGATCTGCCACAGACAGTTCGGAGCTTCGTGCTCGAAGCGCTGCCAGGGCCGGGCGGTGTCGCTGGCCGCGGGGCTGATCAGGTCGTGCCGATGCAGGATGCGCGTGACGGTGCTGGGCGCCACGCAAGCCTGGCCAAGGTCCGCCAGGCGCCGGGCGATCTTGCGGCCGCCCCAGGCGGGGTGCTCGCGACGAACGGCCAGCACGGCCTGCTCGATGGCATCGCAACTGCGAGCGGGGCTGCTCAGCGGGCGGCGACTGCGGTCATGCAGCACCTGGACATCGCCCTGAGCGAGTTCAAAGCGGCCGAGCCACTTGTAGCCGGTCTTGGGGCTGATGCCGAACTGGCGACACAACGCGCGCACGTTGGCGCCGTCCTGGCAGGCCAGGTGCACGAATTCTTCACGCAGGGACACGGTGCTCTTCTCCGTCCAGACCATGGGCTTCTTCCGGGGCTTCTAAACCCCGAAAGCGTTACCCATGTCCTGGCACACCCGTTACCTATGTCCCCGGTCTATACAGCGCGCCGCTGACCGTCATCTCAAGCGCCGCTGACCGTCATCTGGGTCACACCGATGCGCGCCCTCAGCCACGATACGCTGCTGGCCCTGCAAGACGCCGCCGCCACGCTCGCCCCGGACTGGACACTGGCCGCCCGCACCGGCGACACATCCAGCAGCGAGCGCGCCTCACAGCAACGCCGTTGGCCGACCGCGCTCGTCACCACACCCGAGTCCCTGAGCCTGATGCTGTCCCGCGCCGACGCCCCGGACATCCTGAAGCGCGTGCGCCTGGTCGTCGTCGATGAATGGCATGAATTGCTGGGCACGAAGCGCGGCGTGCAACTGCAGCTGGCGCTGGCGCGGCTGCGGCGCTGGAACCCGGCGCTGATGACCTGGGGCTTGTCGGCCACGCTGGCCAATCTCGACGAGGCGCGTGACGTGCTGGCGCCAGAGGCCGTGCTGGTGCGCGGCGCTCAGGACAAGAAGATCGACATCGCCACCCTGCTGCCCAAGCGCATCGAGCGCTTCGCCTGGGGCGGCCACATGGGCCTGACCATGCTGCCGGCCGTCGTCGAGCTGATCGACAAGGCGGCCAGCACCCTGGTGTTCACCAACACGCGCTCCCAGAGCGAGCGCTGGTTCCAGGCGCTGCTGGACGCGCGGCCGGACTGGGCCGGCGCCATCGCACTGCACCACGGCTCCATCGATGCCGAGCTGCGTCGCTGGGTGGAGGCGGCCATGAAGGCGGGCCAGCTCAAGGCGGTGGTCTGCACGGCCAGCCTGGACCTGGGCGTGGATTTCCTGCCGGTGGACCAGGTGCTGCAGATCGGCTCGGCCAAGGGCGTGGCCCGCTTGCTGCAGCGTGCCGGCCGCAGCGGCCATGCGCCGGGGCGGCGCTCACGCGTGACCATGGTGCCGACACACAGTCTGGAAATCGTCGAGGCCTCGGCCCTGCGCGCCGCGGTGGAGGCCGGCCGCATCGAGCCGCGCCATGCGCCGGCGGCGCCGCTGGACGTGCTGGTGCAGCACCTCGTCACCGTCGCGCTGGGCGGCGGCTTCCGGCCCGCGGAGCTGCTCGCCGAGGTGCGCACGGCACCGAGCTATCGGCATCTGAGCGACGAGGCCTGGCAATGGGCGCTGGCCTTTGTACGCCACGGCGGCGAGAGCCTGCGCGCCTACCCGGACTTCCAACGCGTGGTGCCCGACGACGAAGGCCTGTGGCGCGTGCCGGACGTGAGGCTGGCGCGGCGCCACCGCAGCAACATCGGCACCATCGTGTCGGACGCGATGATGAACGTGCAGTTCCTGACCGGCGGGCGCATCGCGACGGTGGAGGAGAGCTTCATCGCGCGGCTCAAGCCCGGTGATGTCTTCCTGCTGGGCGGCCGGGCGCTGGAGCTGGTGCGCGTCGAAGGGCTGACCGCCTATGTGCGCATCGGCAAGCCGGGCCGCGCGCTGCTGCCGCGCTGGAACGGCGGGCAGTTCCCGATCTCCGACACGCTGGCCGATGCGATGCTGGAGCGCTTCGATGAAGCGGCGCAGGGTCGCTATCTGGACAAGGAGATGCGCTTCGTCGCACCGCTGCTGAAGCTGCAGGCCGAGTGGTCGGCCCTGCCCGGGCCGCAGCGGCTGCTGGCCGAGGTGCAGACCTCGTCGGACGGCCACCACCTCTTCCTCTACCCCTTTGCCGGCCGCACGGTGCACCTGGGCCTGGCTTGGCTGCTGGCCTGGCGCGTGGGGCGCGACACGCCGGCCACCTTCACCGTCGCCATCAACGAATACGGCATGGAGCTGCTCAGCGCCACCGACGTCGACTGGGCCACGCGCCTGCCGCAGCTGCTTGCGACCGTCGATCGCCACACGCTGCGCCAGGAGGTGCTGGCCAGCATCAACGCCAGCGAGCTGGCGCGGCGGCGCTTCCGGCAGATCGCGCGCATCTCGGGGCTGATCTTCCAGAGCCATCCCGGCGAGGTGCGCAGCCAACGCCAGCTACAGGCATCGAGCTCGCTGTACTTCGATGTCTTTCGCCAGCACGACCCGGGCAACCGCCTGCTGCGCCAGGCCGAGGAGGAGCTGCTGTCGGCCGAGCTGGATGAGGACTCGCTGGCGCGCACGCTGGACCAGCTGGCCGCAATGCCGCTGGACTTGCAGCGGCCAAAGCAGACCTCGCCGCTGGCCTTTCCGCTGCTGGTGGAGATGCTGCGAGAACGGGTGACGACCGAGTCACTGGCACAGCGGTTGACGCGCATGCTGGCGGAGCTGGAGGCGGCGGCGGGCGGCGGTGCGATGCCGCAGGATGTGGGTGAGCGGCTGGCCTTCGCGCAGGAGAGCGACAAGACCGCTAAACGCAGTGGTGCGCGGCGGAGGCGGCGGTGAGCCTCAGTATCGAAGCTGCCGGCGAGACCTTGTGGCTGCTGCCGGACGGTGCAGCTTGGTGGCCCACCGCGCGCACGCTGTTCGCCGCCGACCTGCACCTGGGCAAGGGCGCTGCCTTTCGCGCGCAGGGGCAGGCGGTGCCGGCTGGCAGCAGCGCGCGCACACTGGCGCGGCTGGAAGCGCTGGTAGCGACGCACCGTGCGACTCAACTCGTCGTGCTGGGTGATTTCTGGCACGGCGCCGAGGCGCTGACGCCGGCCCTGCTCGAATCGGTCGACGGCTTTGCGCGACGCGTACCGACCGTGCTCGTACTCGGCAACCACGACCGGCGCATTCATCCGCCTGGCTTGCCGATGGAGGTTGTCAGCACGGCATGGGCGTTAGGCCCTTTGACAGCCGCGCATGAGCCACCGCCACCCGGCGCAGCGGGCTTCACGCTTGCAGGGCATTGGCACCCCGCCGTCGTCATCGCCAGCCGTGCGGGGGACCGACTGCGCCGGCCTTGCTTCGTGCGCTACCCGCACGCCCTGGTGCTGCCGGCCTTCGGCGGCCTCACCGGTGCGCTGACGCTGCGGCGCGCGGACCTTGCCCGGCACAGCGCGCAAGTGGCGGTGCTTGGCGACGGCGATCTGCACTGGCTGCCTTTGCGCCGGTAACGCGGCTGGTCAGATCTTGTGCTGAGGCGGGCCCTGGGGTGCTTCACGCGCCGTGCCGTCTTTCTGGCGCGCCGGCGCCTTGGCCTGCTTGGTCAGCGTCTGCCCTTGGGTGGCCTTGGTTGTGGCGAATTCGCTGGCGGTGTGCGTCACTGGGCCGGACTGGGCGTTGTGGCTGCGGCCAAGATGGGACTTGCTCATGGTGCGCCTCACTGCCAGTTGAAGCCGTAGTGGGTATAGACGCTGCGGCCGTAGTCCTCGGTGTAGGCCGGCGCTGCGTCCTTGGCGTACCGCGGCGCATCGGTCAGCAGGTCGCGATCCAGGTTGACGACATAGCCATCCTTGCTGGTGTCGTACTTCAGCATGTCCCAGGGCAGCGGGTAGCGGTCGGTACCCAGGCCGAGAAAGCCGCCGAATTCCAGTGCGGCATAACGCACATGGCCGGTGCGCTTGTCGATGACGAGGTCGTCGATGGCGCCGAGCTTGTCGCCGGCGAGGTCGTAGACCGCGGTGCCCTCGACCTTGGCCGAGGAGATGGTGGGGTGGAGGCTCATGGCGGGCTCCTGCGAAGTGGAAGCGGCGTTCCACTGTGCACGCGCCGGGGCCGCGGTGTCGTCAGGCTGGGTTTGCCTTGCGCGTAGGAGGGGGCCGACGCCGCGAGCGCCCATGAAAAAGCCCGCACGAGGCGGGCTTCATGGATCAGCGCGGGCTGAACTTATTCGACGGCTTCGCCAGCGGTCTCGCCTTCGGCGCGATCCACCAGCTCAACGAAAGCCATGGGCGCGTTGTCGCCGACGCGGAAGCCCATCTTCAGGATGCGGGTGTAGCCGCCCGGACGAGCCGCGAAGCGCGGGCCCAGCACGTTGAACAGCTTGCTGACGATGTCGCGGTCGCGCAGGCGGTCGAAAGCCAGGCGGCGGTTGGCCAGCGTAGGTTCCTTGGCGAGCGTGATGAGGGGCTCAACAACGCGGCGCAGTTCCTTGGCCTTGGGGACCGTGGTCTTGATGGCTTCGTGCTCGAGCAGAGACACGCACATATTGCGCAGCATGGCAGCGCGGTGGGCGCTGGTGCGGTTGAGTTTACGGAGGCCGTTACGGTGACGCATGGTGCTATTCCTTTTTCACTTTGTTAATGCCAGCAGCCGGATCAGGTACTGCTGGTTGCACGATCAAACGCACCAAAGTGCGTTTGTCATCCGATGACGGCCTTCAGGCCGTCTTTTCTGTTCGAGCGAAGCGGATTACCGCTTGTCCAGGCCTTGCGGGGGCCAGTTTTCCAGGCGGGCGCCGAGGGTGAGGCCGCGGGAAGCCAGGACTTCCTTGATCTCGTTGAGCGACTTGCGACCCAGGTTGGGGGTCTTCAGCAGCTCGGTCTCGGTGCGCTGGATCAGATCGCCGATGTAGTAGATGTTTTCGGCCTTCAGGCAGTTGGCCGAACGCACGGTGAGCTCGAGTTCGTCGACCGGGCGCAGCAGGATCGGGTCGAAGCTGCTGGAGCGCTGGGCCGGCTGGTCGAAGGCGTCGACCAGGTCGGTGCCTTGCAGCTGGGCGAAGACGGCCAGTTGCTCAACCAGGATCTTGGCCGAAGCACGGATCGCTTCCTCGGGCGAGATGGCGCCGTTGGTTTCGATTTCCATGACCAGCTTGTCCAGGTCGGTACGCTGCTCGACGCGGGCGTTTTCGACGGCGTAGCTGACGCGCTTGACGGGCGAGAACGAGGCGTCCAGGACGATGCGGCCGATGCTCTTGGTCGGCTCGTCGCCGWAGCGGCGCATCGTGCCGGGCACATAGCCACGGCCCTTCTCGACCTTGATCTGCATGTCGAGCTTGCCGCCCTGCGACAGGTGGGCAATGACGTGCTCGGGATTGATGATCTCGACGTCGTGCGGGGTCTGGATGTCGGCCGCGGTGACGGGGCCTTCGCCTTCCTTGCGCAGGACCAGGGTCACTTCTTCACGGTTGTGCAGGCGGAAGACGACGCCCTTGAGGTTCAGCATGATGTGAACCACGTCCTCTTGCACGCCGTCGATGGCCGAGTACTCGTGGAGCACGCCGGCAATCGTCACTTCCGTCGGCGCATACCCCACCATCGACGAGAGCAGCACACGGCGCAGGGCGTTGCCCAGGGTGTGACCGTAGCCGCGTTCGAACGGCTCCAGGGTGACCTTGGCGCGATGACCGCCCAGGGGCTCCACGTTGATGGACTTGGGTTTGAGCAAGTTGGTTTGCATGAGGTCTTTCTTTCAATACCCTCGGTTCGTTACACCGATAAGGCTGAGGACCAGCCGGGCAGAGCCTACGAAGGGCAAAAGCCCGGACGAGGAAACGCCGACCGCGCCCAAAGCAGGCGTGGTCGGCGGGGGAAATCATTAACGCGAGTACAACTCGACGATCAGCGATTCGTTGATCTCGGCGCCGAACTCATCGCGGTCCGGAGCCTTCTTGAACACGCCTTCGAGCTTGGTGCCGTCGACGCTGACCCAGGCCGGCAGGCCGATGGAATCAGCGAGCTTGAACGACTCGGTGACGCGCAATTGCTTCTTGGCCTTGTCGCGCACGGCGACGGTGTCACCGGCCTTGACCAGGTAGGAAGCGATGTTGACGACCTCGCCGTTCACCGTGACGCCCTTGTGCGAAACCAGCTGGCGGGCTTCTGCGCGGGTGGAGCCGAAGCCCATGCGGTAGACGACGTTGTCCAGACGCGATTCCAGCAGCTGCAGCAGGTTCACGCCGGTCGAGCCCTTGCGGCGCTCGGCTTCGGCGAAGTAGCGGCGGAACTGGCGCTCCAGCACGCCGTACATGCGCTTGACCTTCTGCTTCTCGCGCAGCTGCAGGCCGAAGTCGGACGTGCGCTGGCCGGAGGTGCGGCCGTGCTGGCCGGGCTTGGAGTCGAACTTGRCCTTGTCGCTGATGGCGCGGCGKGCRCTCTTCAGGTAGAGGTCGGTGCCTTCGCGGCGGGAAAGTTTGCCCTTGGGGCCGAGGTAACGTGCCACTTTGCGTGTCCTTGTTCAATCTGACGCCAAGCCTCAAATCCGAGGTTGTTGACGCGAGTCCAGCCGGTGTTTTTATGGGCTTGGACGGTGGGCTTATGAGCCGTCTCGAAAATGAGATCGACTCAAGACTGAAGCCGGCGCGGCACAAAGTGCCCGCCGGCTCCGGGAAAACGCGCGATTATCGCACCGCCATCCGAATCTGCAATGTCCCTGTCACCTAGAGGTGAATGGGATCAGATACGGCGACGCTTCTGCGGACGGCAGCCGTTGTGCGGCACGGGCGTCACGTCAGAGATCGAGTTGATGCGAATGCCCAGCGCTGCCAGGGCGCGAACCGACGACTCACGACCCGGGCCGGGGCCCTTGATCTTGACGTCGAGGTTCTTGATGCCCTGCTCTTGTGCAGCGCGGCCAGCCACTTCAGCTGCCACCTGGGCTGCAAAGGGGGTCGACTTGCGCGAGCCCTTGAAGCCTTGTCCACCCGACGAAGCCCACGACAGGGCGCCGCCTTGACGGTCAGTGATGGTGATGATGGTGTTGTTGAACGAGGCGTGGACGTGCGCGATGCCGTCTGCAACGTTCTTGCGGACCTTCTTGCGAACCCGCTGGGCAGCCGAATTGTTGGGTGCTTTTGCCATGATGAGCTTCTTTCAGTTCGGGCAGCTTACTTCTTGCCGGTCGCAGCCGACTTGCGCGGACCCTTGCGGGTACGGGCATTCGTACGGGTGCGTTGACCACGCATCGGCAGGCCACGGCGGTGACGGAAGCCGCGGTAGCAACCGAGGTCCATCAGACGCTTGATGTTGATGGACTGCTCACGGCGCAGGTCACCTTCGATGGTCAACTTGTTGACCTCGTCACGGATCTTTTCGAGATCGCCGTCGTTCAGGTCCTTGACCTTCTTGTCGAACGGAATGCCGCAGTTCGTGCAGATCTGCTGAGCGGTCGTACGGCCAATGCCGTAGATCGAGGTCAGACCGATCTCAGTGTGCTTTTGCGGCGGAATGTTGATACCAGCAATACGTGCCATGGTTGTCCTCTAGTCCTGTCGTGCGAGCTGGGGCTCAGCCCTGGCGCTGCTTGTGGCGCGGGTCGGTGCAGATCACACGCACCACGCCCTTGCGGCGGATGATCTTGCAATTGCGGCACATCTGCTTAACGGATGCCGAAACTTTCATGGTCTGCTCCTTGGCCTAACTTCTTTGCGCTCACACGCGTCCGGGGGTTCAAACAGCTCACTTCGCCCGGAACACGATGCGAGCACGACTCAAATCGTAGGGTGTCAGCTCTACGGTCACTTTGTCGCCAGGCAGGATGCGGATGTAGTGCATCCGCATCTTGCCGGAGATGTGACCGAGAACGACATGCCCGTTCTCCAACTTGACTCTGAACGTGGCGTTGGGGAGGTTCTCAAGAATCTCGCCCTGCATTTGAATGACGTCGTCTTTCGCCATGCCGTACGTTCAGGATTGTTGTTGGAATCAATCTTGGTTAACGATCAGCTCCGCGCCCTCAGGGCTTGAAGCTGGCCTTCTTCAGCAGYGACTCGTACTGCTGRCTCATSAYRTAGCTCTGCACCTGGGCCCAGAAGTCCATCGTCACGACGACGATGATCARAAGSGAAGTRCCACCRAAGTAGAACGGCACGTTGTACTTCAGCGGCAGGAAYTCGGGCAGCAGGCAGACCAGCGTGATGTAGATCGCACCAGCCAGCGTCAGCCGCGAAAGGATCTTGTCGATGTGCTTGGCGGTCTGCTCACCCGGACGAATCCCCGGAATGAATGCGCCACTCTTCTTCAGGTTGTCTGCGGTCTCACGGCTGTTGAACACCAGCGCCGTGTAGAAGAAGCAGAAGAACACGATGGCAGCCGAATACAGCAGCACATAGATCGGCTGACCCGGGCTGACCATGCCGGCCAGGTCCTTCAACCAGCGCAGACCATCACCCGTCGCGAACCAGCTCACCACCGTTGTCGGCAGCAGGATGATCGACGAAGCAAAGATCGGCGGGATCACGCCGGACATGTTCAGCTTCAGCGGCAGGTGCGACGACTGGCCGCCGTAGACCTTGTTGCCGACCTGGCGCTTCGCATAGTTCACGAGGATCTTGCGTTGGCCACGTTCGACGAAGACCACGGCGAAGGTCACCAGCACGACCAGCGAGATCACGATCAGCGCCGAGCCGTAACCCATCGCGCCGGTACGCACCAGCTCGAACAGGCCACCGATCGCACCCGGCAGACCCGCGGCGATACCGCCGAAGATCAGGATCGAGATGCCATTGCCCAGACCGCGCTCGGTGATCTGCTCACCCAGCCACATCAGGAACATCGTGCCGGCCACCAGGCTGGACACTGCGGTCAGGCGGAAGCCGAAACCAGGGTTCAGCACCAGGCCAGCAGAGCCTTCCAGCGCCAATGCGATCGACAGGCTCTGGAACAGAGCCAGACCCAGCGTCGCATAACGCGTGTACTGGGTGATCTTGCGACGCCCGGCTTCGCCTTCCTTCTTCAGCTGTTCCAGCGTCGGCACGACGTAGGTCATCAGCTGTAAAACGATGGACGCCGAGATGTAAGGCGTAATGCCCAACGCGAACACGGTGAAGCGCGACAGCGCGCCGCCCGAGAACATGTTGAACAGGCTCAGGATGCCACCGGCCTGGCCCTTGAAGAATTGGGCCAGCTGGTTCGGGTCGATACCGGGCACGGGGATATGCGCCCCGATGCGGTAGACGACCAGAGCCAGCAGCAGGAACACAAGCCGACGACGCAGGTCGCCGAACTTGCCGCTCTTGGCCAGCTGATTCGCGTTGGTAGCCACGCTGGATCAGTTCCTTGTGCGCTGTGAATTAAGCGACCGAGCCGCCGGCCGCCTCGATGGCCGCCTTGGCGCCCTTCGTGGCGTTCACGCCCTTCAGCGTGACCTTGCGCTCGATGGCGCCGGACAGGATGACCTTGACTGACTTAGCCAGTTGGGGCACCAGGCCGACCGCCTTCAGCGTCGACACGTCGATCTCTTCGCCGGCCAGACCTTGCAGGTCCGACAGGTTGATCTCGACGCTGTACTTCAGCGTCAGCGACTTGAAGCCACGCTTGGGCAGGCGACGTTGCAGCGGCATCTGGCCGCCTTCGAAGCCGACCTTGTGGTAGCCACCAGCGCGGGACTTCTGGCCCTTGTGGCCACGACCTGCGGTCTTGCCCAGGCCCGAGCCGATGCCGCGGCCGACACGGCGCTTGGCATGCTTGGAGCCCTCAGCGGGCTTGATCGTGTTGAGTTCCATCGTCTTGTCCTCTTGTGTGCCGCGCTTAGAGCACTTGCACCAGATAAGCGATCTTGTTGATCATGCCGCGCACTGCGGGCGTGTCTTCCAGGGTGCTCTGGCTGTTCAGCCGACGCAGACCCAGGCCGACCACGGTGGCACGGTGCGAGGCGCGGCAGCCGATGGGGCTAYGCACCAGCTTGACCGTCACGGTTTTCTTGTCAGACATCTTGTGCTCCGCTTGGGCGATCAGTTGAAGATTTCTTCAACAGTCTTGCCGCGCTTGGCTGCGACAGAGGCCGGCGTGGTTGAACGCTTCAGAGCGTCCAGCGTGGCGCGGACCATGTTGTAAGGGTTGGTCGAACCGTGGCTCTTGGTCACGATGTCGGTCACGCCCATCACTTCGAAGACGGCGCGCATCGGGCCGCCGGCGATGACGCCGGTACCGGCAGGAGCCGGGGCCATGATGACGTGTGCAGCACCGTGCTCGCCCACCACGTTGTGGTGGATGGTGCCGTTCTTCAGGCTGACCTTGACCATGTTGCGGCGAGCCGACTCCATGGCCTTCTGCACGGCGACCGGCACTTCCTTGGCCTTGCCCTTGCCCATGCCGATGCGGCCATCGCCATCACCGACCACGGTCAGAGCGGCGAAGGACAGCGTACGGCCACCCTTCACAACCTTGGTCACGCGGTTGACCGCGATCATCTTTTCCTTCAGGCCGTCGTCGTTGCCTTCAGCCTGAGCGCCGCGGGGTTGAAACTTTGCCATTTCTTATTCCTTGATGCGTCAGAACTGCAGGCCGGCTTCGCGGGCTGCTTCGGCCAGGGCCTTGACACGGCCGTGGTAGGCAAAACCGGAGCGGTCGAAGGCAACCTTCTCGACGCCAGCGGCCTTGGCCTTCTCGGCGATCAGCTTGCCCACCAGCGTGGCAGCGGCGACGTTGCCGCCGTTGCTGCTCAGCTGTTCGCGGACCGACTTCTCGGCAGTGGAGGCTGCAGCCAACACCTTGGCGCCGTCTTCCGAGACGACTTGGGCGTAGATATGCAGGTTGGAGCGGAACACCGTCAGACGGGCCACGCGCTGGATCGCAATGCGAGCGCGGGTCTGGCGCGAACGACGCAGGCGTTGTTCTTTCTTGGTCATCATGGCGCTGCTCCTTACTTCTTCTTGGTCTCTTTGAGGGAGACCTTCTCATCCGAATAACGGATGCCCTTGCCCTTGTAGGGCTCAGGCGGACGGAAGGCGCGCACCTCGGCGGCGATCTGGCCGACGACCTGACGGTCAGCGCCCTTGATGACGATTTCCGTCTGGGTCGGGCACTCGACCTTGATACCAGCCGGCATGTCCTTCACCACGGGGTGAGAGAAGCCGATCTGCAGGTTGAGCTTCTGACCCTGGGCCTGGGCGCGAAAGCCCACGCCCACCAGGTTCAGCTTGCGCTCGAAACCCTTGCTGACGCCGCTGACCATGTTGGCCACCAGGGCGCGCATGGTGCCGCTCATCGCATCGGCTTCGGCCGACTCGTTGGCGGGAGCGAAGCTCAGCTTGCCGGCTTCGTTCTTGACGGTGACGAGCTTGTTCGACTGACGCACCAGCGTGCCCAGCGAGCCCTTGACGCTGATCGAATCAGCACCGACGGTCACATCCACGCCTTGCGGGAGGTTGACCGGCATTTTTCCAACGCGGGACATTGTTTCTACTCCTTCGCTTAGGCGACGTAGCAGAGGACTTCGCCGCCGATACCGGCAGCGCGAGCCTTGCGGTCCGTCATGACGCCTTGCGGAGTCGTGACGATCGCCACGCCCAGGCCATTCATGACCTGAGGAATGTCGTGGCGGCCCTTGTAGATGCGCAGGCCGGGGCGGCTGACGCGCTCGATACGCTCGATGACCGGACGGCCAGCGTAGTACTTCAGCGCGATTTCCAGCTCGGGGCGGGCAGCTTCGCCGCGGACGGCGAAGTCATCGATATAGCCTTCGTCCTTCAGGACTTTGGCAATCGCCACCTTCAGCTTGGACGACGGCATGGCAACGCTCGTCTTTTCGACGATCTGCGCGTTACGAATGCGGGTCAGCATATCGGCGATGGGATCACTCATGCTCATTTGCGAATACTCCTATCGGCCGATTACCAGCTGGCCTTGACGACACCGGGGATGTCGCCCTTGAAGGCCAGTTCACGAATCTTGTTACGGGCCAGGCCGAACTTGCGGAAGGTGCCACGCGGACGACCGGTCAGCTCGCAGCGGTTGCGCAGGCGAGTCGGGTAGGCGTTACGGGGCAGCTTCTGCAGCTCGAGGCGAGCGGCGTAGCGCTCTTCATCCGACTTCTTGCTGTCGTCGATGATGGCCTTCAGTTCTGCGTACTTCTTCGCGAACTTGGCGACGAGTGCTTCGCGCTTCAGTTCACGTTGCTTGATGGAAGTTTTAGCCACAGATCACCTCAGTTCTTGAACGGGAACTTGAACGCAGCCAGGAGAGCCTTGGCTTCGTCGTCCGTCTTGGCAGTCGTCGTGATGCTGATGTTCAGACCACGCAGAGCATCCACCTTGTCGTATTCGATTTCGGGGAAGATGATCTGTTCTTTGACGCCGATGTTGTAGTTGCCACGGCCATCGAACGAACGACCGGAGATACCCCGGAAGTCGCGAACGCGCGGCAGGGCGATCGTCACGAAGCGGTCCAGGAATTCATACATCTGGACGCCGCGCAGGGTGACCATTGCGCCGATGGGCACCGCGTCACGGATCTTGAAGCCGGCGATTGCCTTCTTCGACTTCGTGACGACGGGCTTCTGGCCGGCGATCTTGGTCAGGTCGCCCACGGCGTGGTCCATGACCTTCTTGTCGGCGACAGCCTCGCTCACGCCCATGTTGAGCGTGATCTTGGTGATGCGAGGCACCTCCATGACCGACTTGTAGCCGAACTTCTCGACCAGGCCGGGCACGATTTTTTCGCGGTAATGCGTTTGAAGACGAGCCATGAGGGACCTCTTAAGCCTTGATCTCTTCGCCGGTCGACTTGAACACGCGCACCCGCTTGCCGTCGACGAGCTTGACGCCCACCCGATCGGCCTTGCCGGAAGCGGCGTTGAAGATCGCCACGTTGGATTGATGGATAGGCATGGTCTTGTCGACGACGCCACCGGTGGTGCCCTTCATGGGGTTGGGCTTGACGTGCTTCTTGACGACATTGATGCCGTCAACGACCACATGGGCGTCGTCAGTGCGGGCGGACACAGTGCCGCGCTTACCCTTGTCGCGGCCGGTCAGCACAATGACCTGGTCGCCGGTACGAATCTTGTTCATGGCTTACCTCAGACAGTGGGGGCTCAAAGCACCTCGGGCGCCAGCGACACGATCTTCATGAAGCGCTCGGTACGCAGTTCACGCGTCACCGGGCCGAAGATGCGGGTGCCGATCGGCTCCAGCTTGGCATTGAGCAGCACGGCGGCATTGCCGTCGAACTTGACGAGCGAGCCGTCCTGGCGGCGCACGCCCTTGGCAGTACGAACCACCACGGCGCTGTAGACCTCGCCCTTCTTCACGCGACCACGCGGAGCAGCTTCTTTGATGCTGACCTTGATGAYGTCGCCAATSKGCGCATARCGGCGCTTSGAGCCGCCCAGCACCTTGATGCACTGAACGGACTTCGCACCAGTGTTGTCCGCGACATCAAGCCGCGATTGCATTTGGATCATGTCTGTCCCCAACTTGCCCCGAGTTGCAGCAGAGCTGCGCGTCGGTCAGTCTTGGGCCCGTAAGTCAGTCAGCTTGTAGCGTTGCGCCACTTGCTGCCCAACGGTTGAGGGCGGATCCGAAACCAGCATGGGCAGCTGCGTAGCAGGTGCACTGGTGTTCGGCGAAGCTGCGCATTATGCAGTGAGAACCCTTGGGGCGTCAATGCCTGTCGCAGAAGTTTTTGCAGGACCGGCTGCTGCCGGCCCGCGGAATGACCAATTGCTTAGGCGGCCTTGGCTTGCGCCAGCATCGTGCTGGCGTCGCTGACCTCGAACTTGCCGGGGCCTTCGACGTTCAGCGTCTTGACGACGCCATCCTTGACCAGCATCGAGTAGCGCTGCGAGCGCACGCCCATGCCCTTGGCGGTGAGGTCCAGCGTCAGGCCGGTGGCCTGGGCGAACTGGGCGCTACCGTCGGCCATCATGCGGACCTTGCCGGCGGTCTTCTGGTCACGACCCCACGCGCCCATGACAAAGGCGTCGTTGACGGACACGCACCAGATCTCGTCAACACCGGCAGCTTTCAACGCCTCGGTCGACTCGACGTAGCCCGGCACATGCTTGGCCGAGCAGGTCGGCGTGTAGGCGCCCGGCAGGGCAAAGATGGCGATGGTCTTGCCGGCCGTGGCCTTCTCGATATCGAAGCTGTTGGGGCCGAGCGAGCAGCCCTCGCCTTCCACTTCGATGAATTCCTGCAGGCTGCCTGCGGGCAGCTTGTCGCCAACCTTGATCATGGTGTCGCTCCTGAGAGAGTGTTCCGGAAATGAAAAACCGGCGCGCCAGTTGCCCAGCGTGCCGGTTGTGCAGCGGTCATGCGACCGGTGTCTTTAGACGATCTCGGCCTTCTCGACCAGGCGGGTCACGACCCAGCTCTTGGTCTTGGAGATCGGACGGCCTTCGCTGATCTCGACGACGTCACCCATCTTGTACTCGCCCTTTTCGTCATGGGCGTGGTACTTGCGGGAACGGGCCACGATCTTGCCGTAGAGCTCGTGCTTGGCGCGACGCTCGACCAGGACGGTGACCGTCTTGGCACGCTTGTCGCTGACCACGCGGCCGACCAGGGTGCGCGTGTTCTTGGCTTGGACTTGGGCCTCAGTCATTTCGTGGCCTCCTTCTTCTTTTGTGCCAGGACGGTCTTGGCACGCGCGATGTCGCGGCGGGTCTTGCCCAGTTGGCTGTGGTTGGTCAGCTGCTGGGTGGCCTTTTGCATGCGCAGGCCGAAGTGGGCCTTCAGCAAGTCGGTCACTTCCTTTTCGAGGGCAGCGACATCCTTGGTGCGGAGTTCAGTTGCTTTCATGGTGTCTTCCTCAGGTGCCGACCTGGCGGGCCACGAAGGTGCAACGCAGCGGCAGCTTGGCAGCAGCCAGCGTGAACGCCTCGCGAGCGAGTTGCTCGGGAACGCCGTTAACCTCGTAGATCACCTTGCCGGGCTGGATTTCAGCGACGTAGTACTCGGGGTTGCCCTTGCCGTTACCCATCCGAACTTCGGCAGGCTTTTGCGAGATGGGCTTGTCCGGGAACACGCGGATGAAGATTCGACCACCGCGCTTGATGTGGCGCGAGATCGCGCGGCGAGCCGCTTCGATCTGGCGGGCCGTCAGACGGCCGCGCTCGGTGGCCTTGAGGCCGAAATCACCGAAAGACACCGCAGCACCTCGGGTCGCAACACCCGTGTTGCGGCCCTTCTGCTCCTTGCGGTATTTACGACGAGCGGGTTGCAGCATGCTTATTCTCCTTTGGCCTCACCACCGGCTGCGGGGACCTTGCGGACCACGCGCTTGGCGGCGGGCTTGGCTGCGTCACCCGTGGGGGCGGCGGCAGCGGGCTGATCTGCTCCGTCACGCGGGCCACGGTCGCCACCCGGACGGCCACGGCCACCAGGAGCGCCCGGACGGGCGTTACGGCGCGGGCGACGATCGTCTTCGGCGCCTGCGGGGGTGTTGATGACTGGAGCCTCGCCATTGGCAAGACGGTCACCGCGGTAGACCCAGACCTTGACGCCGATGACGCCGTAGGTGGTCTTGGCTTCGGAGAAGCCGTAGTCGATGTCGGCCTTCAGGGTGTGCAGGGGCACACGACCTTCGCGATACCACTCGGTACGAGCGATTTCGATGCCGTTCAGACGACCAGCGCTCATGATCTTGATGCCCTGGGCACCCAGACGCATCGCGTTCTGCATCGCGCGCTTCATGGCGCGGCGGAACATGATGCGCTTCTCGAGCTGCTGGGTGATCGAGTCGGCGATCAGCTGAGCATCGACTTCGGGCTTGCGCACTTCTTCGATGTTGACGGCGACGGGCACGCCCAGACGCTTGGTCAGTTCAGCCTTCAGCGCTTCGATGTCCTCGCCCTTCTTGCCGATCACGACGCCCGGGCGAGCCGAGTAGATCGTGATGCGTGCGTTCTTGGCGGGGCGCTCGATCAGGATGCGCGAAACGGCAGCATTCTTGAGCTTGGCCTTCAGGTACTCGCGAACACGCAGATCTTCGGCCAGCATCGTGGCGAAGTTCTGATTGTTCGCATACCAGCGCGAAGCCCAGTTACGGGTGACAGGAAGGCGAAAGCCAACCGGATGGATTTTCTGTCCCATAGTCTTCTTGCGCCTTAGTTGCCGACAGCCACAAAGATGTGGCAGGTGGGCTTGCTGATGCGGTTGCCGCGACCCTTGGCGCGAGCCGAGAAGCGCTTCAGCGTGGCACCCTGCTCGACGTAGATCGAGGTGACCTTGAGTTCATCAATGTCAGCGCCGTCGTTGTGCTCGGCGTTGGCGATGGCGCTTTCCAGCGCCTTCTTGATGATGACGGCCGCCTTCTTCTGGGTGAATTCCAGGATGTTGAGGGCGTGGTCCACCTTCTTGCCGCGGATCAGGTCAGCCACGAGGCGACCCTTGTCACACGAGAGGCGAACGCCGCGAACGATTGCTTTGGTTTCCATCGTCGGCATCCTTACTTCTTCCCGGCCTTCTTGTCGGCCGGATGGCCTTTGAAGGTGCGGGTCAGTGCGAATTCACCCAGCTTGTGGCCGACCATCTGGTCAGACACATAAACCGGCACGTGCTGCTTGCCGTTGTGCACGGCGATCGTCAGACCGATGAACTCGGGCAGGATCGTCGAGCGGCGCGACCAAGTCTTGATGGGCTTCTTGTCTTTAATGGCAACAGCCTTGTCGACCTTGGCCATCAGATGGTGGTCAACGAAGGGGCCCTTCTTCAGCGAACGGGTCATGGCCTAGCCCTTACTTCTTGCGACGCGAGACGATGAACGTCTGCGTGCGCTTGTTGTTGCGAGTGCGGTAGCCCTTCGTCAGGGTGTTCCACGGCGACACAGGGACCTGGCCCTCGCCGGTGCGGCCTTCGCCACCACCGTGCGGGTGATCCACCGGGTTCATCGCCACACCGCGAACGGTCGGACGGATACCCTTCCAGCGGATCGCGCCGGCCTTGCCGTACTGGCGCAGGCTGTGCTCTTCGTTGCTCACTTCACCGATGGTGGCGCGGCAGTCGACGTGCACGCGGCGGACTTCGCCGGAGCGCAGACGGATCTGGGCGTAAACGCCTTCGCGAGCCATCAGGACCGCAGACGTGCCGGCCGAACGGATCATCTGGGCACCCTTGCCAGGCTGCAGCTCGATGCAGTGAATCGTCGAGCCCACCGGGATGTTGCGGATCGGCAGCGTGTTGCCAGCCTTGATCGGGGCTTCCGCGCCGCTCAGGATGGTCGAACCCACTTCCAGACCGCGCGGAGCGATCACGTAGCGGCGTTCGCCGTCGGCGTACACCACCAGCGCAATGTGGGCGGTGCGGTTCGGGTCGTACTCGATGGTCTCGACCTTGGCCGGAATGCCGTCCTTGTTGCGCTTGAAGTCGACCACGCGGTAGTGGTGCTTGTGACCACCGCCCTTGTGGCGAATCGTGATGTGACCGTTGTTGTTGCGGCCCGAATTCTGGATTTGCGGCTCAAGCAAAGCTGCATGGGGCGCGCCCTTGTGCAGGTGCTTGTGCACCACCTTGACGACGCCACGGCGACCGGGCGAGGTAGGTTTGACTTTGACGATGGCCATTTACGCGGCCTCCCCGGAGAAATTGAGCTCTTGACCGGCCTTGAGGGCCACATAGGCCTTCTTGACGTGGTCACGGCGGCCGGCACGGCCACCAAAGCGCTTCGTCTTGCCCTTGACCTGGACGACGTTGACCGACTCGACCTCGACCTTGAACATCAGTTCAACAGCGGCCTTGATTTCGGGCTTGGTGGCGTCGCGCAGGACCTTGAACAGGACCTGGTTGTGCTTCTCGGCAACTTGCGTGGCCTTTTCGGACACGATGGGCGCGAGCAGCACGGAGGCCAGACGGCCTTCGGAATACTTGGGGGCGCTCATGCCAGCATCTCCTTGAGTTGCTCGACCGCAGCCTTGGTCACCAGCACCTTCTTGTAGAAGACCAGCGACAGGGGGTCGGCGTAGCGCGGCTCGACGACCAGCACATTGGCCAGGTTGCGCGAAGCCAGCAGCAGGTTGTCATCCACGACATCGGAGATGACCAGCACCGAGTCCAGGCCCATGGCCTTGAACTTGGCGGCCAGCAGCTTGGTCTTGGGGGCTTCGATCGAGATCGAATCCACCACGGCCAGGCGGCCTTCGCGGGCCAGCTGCGACAGGATCGCAGCCATGCCGGCGCGGTACATCTTCTTGTTCAGCTTGTGCGAGAAGTTCTCGTCAGGCATGTTCGGGAAGATGCGACCGCCCCCGCGCCACAGCGGCGACGAGGTCATACCGGCGCGAGCGCGGCCGGTGCCCTTCTGGCGGAAAGGCTTCTTGGTCGAGTGATGAACCTGTTCACGGTCCTTCTGGGCACGAGTGCCTTGGCGGGCGTTGGCCTGGAAGGCCACGACCACCTGGTGCACCAGGGCTTCGTTGTAGTCGCGAGCGAAGATGGTGTCAGGCGCTTCCACCTTGGCGGTGGCCTGACCCTGCTCGTTCAGGAGCTCGAGCTGCATCAGTTGGCTCCCTTCTTGACTTTGACCTTGACGGCCGGGCGAACGACGATGTGGCCGTTCTTGGAACCCGGGACCGCGCCGCGGACCAGCAGCAGTTGACGGGCTTCGTCAACGCGCACGATGTCCAGGTTCTGCGTGGTGCAGGTTTCGTCGCCCATGTGGCCGGTCATCTTCTTGCCCGGGAACACACGGCCCGGGTCTTGCGCCATCGAGATCGAGCCCGGCACGTTGTGCGAACGGCTGTTACCGTGCGACGCGCGCTGCGAGCTGAAGTTGTGGCGCTTGATGGTGCCCGCAAAGCCCTTGCCGATGGACGTGCCCTGCACGTCGACCAGCTGGCCGGCGGCGAACAACGTCACCGGAACGGTCGCGCCAGCTTGGTACTGGGCTGCGACGTCGGCTTCGACGCGGAATTCCTTGAGGATTTCACCGGCTTCGACACCTGCCTTGGCAAGGTGGCCGGCTTCAGGCTTGGTGACGCGCGAAGCTTTGCGCGTACCGAACGCCACTTGAATGGCGCTGTAGCCGTCGGTCTCTTGGGTCTTGACCTGGGTCACGCGGTTGTTGGACACGTCCAGCACCGTCACAGGGATGGCATCGCCATCGTCCGTGAAGATGCGCATCATGCCCACCTTGCGGCCCAGCAAACCGAGACGGTTGCTCAGACTCATGTTTTTCTCCAGCCCCGTCGGCTCACGCCTCGGAAGCTATTGCGAACACCCGACATCGATTGGCCGGGCTGACTTGTGCAGGATCTCTTGCGAAACACCGCGCGAATATCCGAGCAGGCATAGGCCAACCCGGAAAAGCTGGTGAGTATAGCCTGCGGGGTTGCCCCGATGCAAGCGTTAGGCCCCGCCCAGCACAAAAGACAAGACCCCGGCCTGCCGAGGCAGGACCGGGGTCTTGGATTACCAAGCCCAAAGGCTCGGAATTACTGCAGCTTGATTTCGACGTCGACGCCGGCSGGCAGGTCGAGCTTCATCAGGGCTTCAACSGTCTTGTCGGTMGGGTCSACGATGTCCATCAGACGCTGGTGSGTGCGGATYTCSARCTGGTCGCGACTCGTCTTGTTGACGTGGGGCGAACGCAGGATGTCRAAACGYTYCATGCGCGTCGGCAGGGGCACGGGGCCCTTGACGATGGCGCCGGTGCGCTTGGCGGTCTCGACGATCTCGAGGGCCGACTGGTCGATCAGCTTGTAATCAAACGCCTTGAGGCGGATGCGGATCTTTTGCTTTTGCATGACGGTTCCTTAAAGAGCAGGTGGTGAGCACCGAGCGGATGCCGCCCGGCGCACGTCACGCATGAATTACGCGAGGATCGTGGCGACGACGCCSGMGCCGACGGTGCGRCCACCYTCACGGATGGCGAAGCGCAGGCCKGYTTCCATCGCGATCGGSGCGATCAGCTTSACGGTGATGCYGACGTTGTCGCCGGGCATGACCATTTCCTTGTCCTTGGGCAGCTCCACCGCACCGGTCACGTCCGTGGTACGGAAGTAGAACTGGGGACGGTAGTTGTTGAAGAACGGCGTGTGGCGGCCGCCCTCTTCCTTGGACAAGACGTAGATCTCGGCCGTGAAGTGGGTGTGCGGCTTGATCGAGCCGGGCTTGGCCAGCACTTGGCCGCGCTCGACGTCTTCACGCTTGGTGCCGCGCAGCAGGATGCCGACGTTGTCGCCTGCTTGACCTTGGTCCAGCAGCTTGCGGAACATTTCGACGCCGGTGACGGTGGTCTTCTGCACGTCGCGGATGCCGACGATTTCGATTTCTTCGCCGACCTTGATGATGCCGCGCTCGACGCGRCCGGTCACGACGGTGCCGCGGCCGGAGATCGAGAAGACGTCTTCAACCGGCAGCAGGAAGGCGCCGTCGATGGCACGGTCCGGCTGGGGGATGTAGTTGTCCAGGGCGTCGGCCAGACGCATGATGGCTTGCTCGCCCAGGTCGCCCGTGTCGCCTTCCAGCGCCAGCTTGGCCGAACCCTTGATGATGGGGGTGTCGTCGCCGGGGAAGTCGTACTTGGACAGGAGCTCGCGCACTTCCATTTCGACCAGCTCGAGCAGCTCGGCGTCGTCGACCATGTCGCACTTGTTCAGGAAGACGATGATGAACTTCACGCCGACCTGRCGAGCCAGCAGGATGTGCTCGCGGGTCTGGGGCATCGGGCCGTCAGCGGCCGAGCACACCAGGATGGCGCCGTCCATCTGGGCGGCACCGGTGATCATGTTCTTGACGTAGTCGGCGTGGCCGGGGCAGTCAACGTGCGCGTAGTGGCGGTTGGCCGTCTCGTACTCGACGTGGGCGGTGTTGATCGTGATGCCGCGGGCCTTTTCTTCAGGCGCTGCGTCGATCTGGTCGTAGGCCTTGGCCTCGCCGCCGAACTTCTTGGACAGCACGGTCGCGATTGCCGCGGTCAGCGTGGTCTTGCCGTGGTCAACGTGACCAATCGTGCCCACGTTCACGTGCGGCTTGGTCCGTTCAAACTTGCCTTTTGCCATCTTGCGCTCCTGAGGCGAACCCGTTGAAACGAGTAGAAAAAGAGAAAATCTGTGGTGCCCTTGACGCGGATCGAACGCGTGACCTCTCCCTTACCAAGGGAGTGCTCTACCACTGAGCCACAAGGGCATCGGCACGGGTTTGACGCCAGATGAACTGGCCGGCAAACCGGTGTCGACGCTGACCAACCAAACCGCCCGGATTGGAGCGGGAAACGGGAATCGAACCCGTGTCATTAGCTTGGAAGGCTAAGGTTCTACCATTGAACTACTCCCGCTCTGGGAGCCCTGCCGCAACCGCCAGCAACGGCAGTTTTGGTGGAGGRGGCTGGATTCGAACCAGCGTACKCWATGMGGGCAGATTTACAGTCTGCTGCCWTTAACCACTCGGCCACCCCTCCTGAGGCAAGCCCGCAACTATAGCACAGGGCAAATGGGGCGCAACAGCCGCCTCACGAAGAAGCCAGAGACAAAGAGCGCGAAAACGTGGCCCGGGACGATTCCCCTGGCGCCCCGCTCATCTCGCCTTCCCTGGCGACGCCCAGCCTCGCCACGGCACCCAGGCGTCGCCTCGCCTCGGACCAATACAAAACCAGATCAAGGCCACCCAGCTACCAGCTGGCGAGCACTGCCGGGCGCCTTCTTACGACTTGCACAAGGGTCGCGTCGCCCAAGCGCAACAGTTTTATACGCGCAAAGATACCAATTAAGCACCAATTTGATCCGCTAGATTGGTCGCCCCAGAGAGGGCGCCACCCAATGAGCAGACACTTTGCCGCCACCACTCGGGAAACCCCCCAGTAAAAATTGGTAGCAAAGTGGCGTTATCAATCGTTACAGTGGCATGGCACTGGTTGGATGCGCTTTTGAGGGCAAACAAGGCATCAACCGGACCGAAGGTGGTATGCAACGCACCCGAAGCAGTCACCGCCGCCCCAATTCATTGGCCACAACGAGGAACAGCATATGAAGGTCAAGCAGACTCCCATCTCGCAGGCGGTACTCATCGCTTTGCTTGGCGCCAGCGGCGCCGCCATGGCGCAGCAAGCCCCGGCTCCCCAGCAACTGGACACGGTCACCATCACCGGTATCCGTGCGTCGCAGGAAAAGTCGCTGAGCGTCAAACGCAATGCCGACGCCCACATCGACGTCATCTCGGCCGAAGACATCGGCAAGATGCCGGACAAGAACGTTGCCGACTCGCTGGCCCGCGTGCCTGGGGTCACCATCCTGAACAGCCCGGCCGGCGGCTCCGGCGGCTTCGACGAACGTGACCGCGTCGGCCTGCGCGGCACCAACCCCAGCCTGACGCAGACCCTGCTGGACGGCCACGGCATCGCCAACGGTGACTGGTTCGTGCTGGACCAGACCGGCGCCGGCGTCGGCCGCAGCGTGAGCTACTCGCTGCTGCCTTCCGAACTCGTGAGCCGTGTCGAAGTGCGCAAGAGCGCCGAAGCCTCGCTGGTGGAAGGCGGCACGGCCGGTTCGGTGAACATCATCACCCGCAAGCCGTTGGAGTTCTCCAAAGCGCTGACCTTTGAAGCGGGCCTGGGTGCGGTTTACGCCAGCCTGCCCAAGAAGACGGACCCGCAGCTCAGCGTGCTGGCCAACTTCAAGAACGAGTCCAAGACCTTCGGCGTCCTGGTGCAAGCCTTCTCGGAAAAGCGCAGCCTGCGTCGCGATGGCGTGGAGACGCTGGGCTTCATCAACAAGCTGGACAGCACCAATGCGCCCGCCCTCGTCGCCGCGCACCCTGAGCTGAACGGCGTCTACACCCCCGACCTGATCGGCGCCGCCTACTTCACGCAGGAGCGCGAGCGCAAGGGCGGCCTGATCCGCGCCGAATTCAAGCCCACGCAGGACGTGGACCTGACGCTGACGGGCTTCTCGTCCAAGATGGACGCGGACAACTACAACCGCAATTACCTGATCGCGCCGCGCGCCGGCCTGATCAACAGCGCCACGATCTCGAACTACAAGATCGCGACCGACAGCAAGGGCGTGAAGACGCTGACGCAGGCCACCTTCGACTGGGCCAGTTCGTCGACCGCCGGCTACTACGACATGATCTCGCGCAAGGCTTCTGCCGAGAGCAACTTCCTGAGCCTGGATGGCAGCTTCAAAGTCAACAGCGCACTGACGCTGACCGCCAATGCCGGCACGTCCAAGGGCAAGGGCCAGACCGTCAGCCAAGATGTGGTCGAGCCGCACATCGCCGCCACGCGGGCCAGCTATGCCTTGCAAGGCAACGACACCGCGCCCGCCTTCAGCTTCACCAACCCCACGGTGGGCTTTGACTGGATCTTCGGCGCCGAACACGTCATCGTTCACGACAAGGAAAGCTGGGCCCAGGTCGACGGCGAGTACTCGCTCGACTCCGGCGTGCTGAAGAGCCTGAAGTTCGGCGTGCGCAGTGCCCAGCACAAGCGCCACACCGATGCGACGCTGAACCAGGGCCCGGGCTGTGCTACCGGCACGCCGTACCGCGTCGGCCCTTGGGACTGGAGCAAGCCCAGCGCCTGCGCCGATGCAAGCGGCAACGATGCGCCCCAGCTCTCGCCCTACACCCTGCCGGCCTTCAGCCAGTCCTTCCCGGGCAACTACGGCAGCGGCTTGGGCAGCGGCTTCCCGACCAACCTGACCTATATCTCGGCCGCGGCCCTGGCTGAGTACAACAGCCGCGTCACCAACCGCGATCCCATCGCGCGCCGCTCGCCCATGGACGGCGGCGAATACAGCGTGAAGGAAACCACCACCGCCGCCTACCTGCAGGGCAACCTGGAAGGCGACGGCTGGAGCGGCAACGTCGGTCTGCGCGCCGTTCGTACCAAGCAGTCCTCGGGTTCGTTCCGCCCCAGCTTCCCGGGCGAGAAGGCTGATGTGTCGTCGGCATTCGGTGACTTCACGGCCACCTCCGCAGACCGCAGCTACACCGACCTGCTGCCCAGCGCCAGCGTGCGTGTGGACATCCGCCGCGACGTCGTAGGCCGCCTGGCCGTGAGCCGCACGGTGACCCGCGCCGACTACACGGCGTTGTCCGCCTTCACGTCGCTGAGCACGACGGGCATGTTCCTGGACAACAACGCCATCGGTGGCGGCACGGCCGGCAACCCCGACCTGAAGCCGATCCGCTCCACCAACTTCGATGCCAACATCGAGTGGTACTTCGCGCCGCGCGCCTTCGTGTCGATGGGTGCCTTCCACATGCAGATGGGCAGCTACATCACGAACGGCACGTTCACCAGCACCTACCCGGTGCTGCTGGGCAACACCAACCAGCAGGGTGGCGTGCAGCAACTGGTGAACCGTCAGTTCGTCATCACCGGCCTGACCAACAAGAAGGCTTCCGTCACCGGTCTGGAGTTCGCGTTCGAGACGCCCATCGCCAACAACTTCGGCGTGACGGCGAACTACACCTTCGCGGACGGTCACGACCAGGACGGCCATGTGCTGCGCGGCGATGTGAAGAACTCGTTCACCCTGGGCGGCTTCTTCGAGAACGACCACTTCTCGGCTCGCGTGAACTACAGCTACACCGATGACATCTTCATCGGCACCGACCGTGGCACGGACTACTTCCAGAAGGGCAACGGCGTGCTGTCGGCGTCTCTGGGCTACAAGATCAACGACAACTTCGCCGTCAGCCTGGATGCGCAGAACCTGAACGACCCGAAGCTGAAGTACTACGCCTCGGAAGTGCAGCCGCGCGCCATCTACAAGAACGGCCGCCAGTTCTACTTGACCGCCCGAATCAAGTTCTGATGTCGAACGGCACTGCTGGAACCCTCGGGGTCCGGCAGGCGCCGCAGGTGAACACAATCAAAGGGGAGCGTGCCACACACGCTCCCCTTTTTCGATGCGAACTCCCATGAGTGACACCGCCACCCTCATCGACCAGTACATCGCCGCCCGCCCGCTGGGCGGCAGCACCGATGCGCCGCCGCCGGTCAAGCACATCTGCATCGTCGGCGGCGGCTCGGCGGGCTGGATGACGGCGCTGATGCTGGCCACCACGGCCTATGGCCCGCGGCTGAAGATCACCGTGCTGGAGAGCCCCCAGGTCGGCATCATCGGCGTGGGCGAGGGCTCGACGCCCTGGCTGCGCCGGTTCTTCGAGATCCTGGGCATCGAGGAGTCGGAGTGGATGCCGGCCTGCAACGCCACCTACAAGAGCGGCATCACCTTCGATGGCTGGTCGACCAAGCCCGGCTTCGAGCGCTACTTCCATCCCTTCGTGTCGATGCTGGACAACATGACCATGCATCCCTTCGTCGACAACGTGCACGCGCGGCTCGATGGCGCTGATGTGTACGCCCACCCGGACCGCTTCTTCGCGTCCGCGGCGCTGGCGCGCCAGGCCCGCGGCCCGCGCGCGCTGCCCAATTTCCCCTTCGACGTCTGGTACGGCTATCACTTCGACGCCACGCTGCTCGGTCAATTCCTCGGCCTCAAGGCGGCGGAGCGCGGTGTGACGCACCTACGGCGCCACGTCACTCAGGTGCTGCTCAACGAGCGCGGTGACATCGACCGGCTGCAGCTCGATGACGGCGAGACGCTGGCCGCCGACTTCTTCGTGGACTGCAGCGGCTTTGCATCGCTGATGATTGGCAAGGCCCTGCAGACACCCTTCATCGGCTTCGGGGAGAACCTCTTCAACGACGCGGCCGTGGCGATGCCGACGCCGCTTGAAGGCCCCATCGAGTCGCAGACCGTATCCACGGCGCTGCGCCACGGCTGGGCGTGGAAGATCCCGCTCACTCAGCGCCAGGGCAATGGCTATGTCTACAGCAGCGCCCACTGCTCGGCAGACGAAGCCGAGACCGAGCTGCGCCAGCACCTGGGCCTGTTGGATGCCGACATCCCCGCCCGCCACCTCAAGATGCGCGTGGGCCGCATGTCCAAGGTCTGGAATCGCAACTGCGTGGCCATCGGCCTGTCGCAGGGCTTCATCGAGCCGCTGGAAGCCACGGCCCTGCTGTTCGTGCAGGTCACGGCGTCCATGCTGGTGGAAGTGCTGGAGAAGGGCGACCTCGGCGCCGCCTCGCAGGACGCGTTCAACGCCGCCATGCACAAGCGCTTCGAGAACACGCGCGACTACATCGTCGCGCACTACAAGACCAACTCGCGCACCGACACCGACTACTGGCGCGAGAACGCCGAGAACATGCACCTGTCGGACTCGCTGCAAGGCGTGCTGATGACGTGGATGTCGCGCAAGCCCCTGGTCGCCGCCCTCAAGACGGGCCGCTTCGGCGGCGGCTACCCGGCCGTGTCCTGGTACGCGCTGCTGGCCGGCATGGGCATCTTTCCGGATGTGCAGGACCTGCAGCCGCCGACAGAGCACCAGGCGCGCCACCGGCTGGAGGCGGTGGACGACTTCATCCAGCGCAGCGCGACGAACTTTCCTGACCACCGCGAGCTGCTGGCCAACATCCCGCCGGGTGTCGGCGACAAGGCCCTGCAGATCTACACCTGGTAGCAAGGGAGGCGCTGAACAGCCCCTCGCGCACGGCGCATCCCTGCTTTGGGCGGCCTGCGGCGTTGCAAATGCTCGCCATAGTCAAGCTATGGCTGCGCTTTGCGCCTTGCAGCCCATCCCAAACCAGGGCGCGCCGCATCGCGGAGGCCTATTCAGCGCCTCCCCGCAACCGGTCGAGGATGTCCTTGCGCACGACGGCATCGGCCGCCGCGTCGATGTCGCCGAACAGATGGCGCTGGCCTGCGGGGATATGCGCCAGCCCCTCGCCCCGCGCGCCGAACACATAGTGCGCGAACAAGGCGCGCCAGCCTTCACGTTCACCGTCGGGCAGATGCCGCAGCGCCAGCATGGCCAGCCGCATAGCCGCCAGGTGCAGGTCATCCGGGCGCTGCGGCGCGGCCAGCGGCCGCCACCAATAGTTCATCAGGATGTTCAGGTGCGGCGCCAGCGACTCGACCTGATGGAACCACAGCGGCGGCATATAGATCGCGTCACCTGGCTCCAACTCGGCCACCACGGCGCTCTCCAGCGCCTCGGCCAGCAGAGGGAACTGCGTCGGATCGGCGCGGTGCAGATCAGGCACGACTGACATCGGCGCCGGCGTGGGCGCGTAGTCCGGCGGGCCCAGGTAGAGCAGCGGTGCGCATTGCGGCGGCAGCAGCGTGAAACGGCGGCGGCCGGCAGCCACGCAGGCAATGTTGTGGGAATCGTCAAAGTGGGCCGGCACCGTCGCACGGTTGCCGATCCAGATGCGCGGTGGCACGGCGGCGTCCAGCAGCGGCAAAACATTGGCCAACTCCAGGCCCGGCAAGGCCTCCGACACCAATGCGCTTTGCGCCGCCAGGCTCGGCGGGTCGGGGAAGTGGCTGTAGCGCCAGAGCTGCTCGAACAAGGCGGCATAGGGCCGCTTGTCGCGCATGAAGTTGAAGCCGTCCAGGTCGGGCTTGTAGCTGAAGGCCCGCGTGGGTTCGGGCTTGGCCAGCACGGCGTCCACGGGCTTGCCGCCGTCGAAGCTCATCAGGTATTGCAGGCAGGGCTCCAGGCCTGCACGCCCTTGCGCCACCAACGGCCAGTGCCGCACCGCGCCGCGCATCACCACCGGCTCGTAGGCGGGCAGCACGTCGCGCTCGAAGCGCTCCCGCGTGATGTCGTCAACTTCCTTCATGGGCCGCATGGAATCCGTCCTCAGCGTCGCCGCGCCAGCACGCCATGCCAGGCCTCGGGGATGTGTCCCGCCGGCTCCTGCTCGCGCTGCACTACATAGTGCTCGAACATGGCCGCCCAGGCGTCGCGCTGCGTTGCGGGCAGCGCGTTCAGCACCTGGATGGCCTGCAGCAGCGCGTGCGCTGGCGCAGGCAAGTCCTTGGCACCGGCCACGGGCCACCAGTAGTTGATCAACAGGTTGACCTTCTCCAACGCCTCGACCTGGTGATACCAGAGCGGCGGGATGTAGAGCGCATCGCCCGGCTCCAGCTCGGCAACCTGTGCAGACGCCAGCGCCTTGCGATAGCGCGGGTAGCGCTCGAAATCCGGCGACTTTGGATGCACGACCGAGATGGGCGCCCCCGACGGCGTGTGCTCGAGCGGCCCGATATAGAGATTGCCCACCTGCTGCGGCGCGAACAGCGTGAAGCGCCGGCGCCCGGCCACCACGCAGGCGAGGTTGTAGGGGTGGTCGTGATGCACCGGCACCGTCAGCGCATTGCCCAGCCAGAAGTTGGGGATCACGCCGGGCAAGGCGCGCAGCAGGTTCTCATCCAGGAAGCCCGGGATGACGTCGCTGACCTTGGCGCACTGCGCGGCAATGGACGGCGCGCCGTCTACGGCCAAGTAGGCCTGCAGGGCCGCCATGAACTCGGGCAGCGTCATGCGCGCCTTGACGAAGGCGAAGTCGGTCAGGCCGTCGTTGTAGCCCATGACGCCACGCGCCGCGGCGCGCGTCTTGGTGGCCATGACCTCGACGCCCCGGTCAAAGCGGCGCAGGTAGTCGCAGATGCTCAAAGCCGTCTCGCGCCCGGCCTGCACGGCGGGCCAGCCTGCCAGCAGGCCCTTCAGCAGCACGGGTTCAGCCCGCTGCTCCAGGCGCTCCTTGAGCTGCGGCTCGTCGGCCGCCGACCAACTTTCAACCGGGTTCATGTCTGCCACATCGGGTCTTGGAGCAACAGCTCCTGGGCCGCCATTGTCCCGGCTTGCCGCACGCGGGGCGCCTCCGGCAAACCCTGTACCAGATCAAGGCCACTTGCCATGAAACCGCCTAGCTGCCAGCGCGTCGTCGCCACCGCACAACAGGATCCTCGGCCGAGTTCCGGCACCAGTCAGATACCAATTGACCATGCGAGGTGAGCCTCCTACAGGGCAATCTGCCCCTGCTTCATAGGCACGACCAAGCCATCCGGGAAACTACCCAGACTCGATTGGTAGCAAAGTGGCGTTATCAAAATCTATAGTGGCATTGCACTGGTTGTACGCAAATCAGAACCAGACAAGGGCGGCAACCGGACTCAAGGTGGTACGCATAGGCCAACGGCGGCCACCCCACCCGAATCATTGGCCACAACAAGGATTAGTTCATGAAGGTCAAACCGACCCCCATCGCGGCCGCTGCGGCCTTGACATTGCTGAGCATGGCTGCCCAGGCACAAGAGGCGGTGGCGCCCGCACCGGCGAACACGCCGGCCCAGCTCGAGCAGGTGGTCGTTACAGGCATCCGGGCCTCGCTGCAATCCGCCGCCACGATCAAGAAGAACGCCAGCGCCGTCGTCGATGCCGTCTCCGCCGAGGACGTGGGCAAGCTGCCCGACTCCGACGTCGGCCAGGCCCTGGGCCGCATCCCCGGCGTGTCCGTGGGCCGTGCCTTCGGCCAGGGTGCCACGGTGTCCATCCGCGGCTCCGACCCGCAGATGACCTACACGACGCTGAACGGCCAGACCGTCGCGTCCACGGGCTGGTATGACCAGCTCGACATCGACCGCTCCTTCAACTACTCCCTGCTGCCCTCTGAATTGATCGGCGGCATGGAGGTCTACAAGTCCTCGCAGGCCGACCTGACCGAAGGCGGCATCGGCGGCACGGTCATCGTCAAGACCCGCAAGCCGCTGGACATGGCCGCCAACAGCGGCTTCGTCAGCGTCAAGTACGGCAAGGGCACCATCAGCGACGCCGAGAAGGAAGTCTCGGGCCTATACAGCTGGAAGAACGAGGCCAAGACCTTTGGCGTGCTGGCAGCCGCGGCCCATGCCGACGGCTCCTATATCCGCCGTGGCGTGGAGGCCGACAACCGCTGGTCGGGCGACGTGGCGCCCACCGCCTTCATCCAGGACCGCAAGCGCGACGCCATCAACCTGACGCTGCAAGCCCGCCCAGCGCAAGGCCTGGACCTCGGCTTGAACCTGCTCAAGCTCAAGCTCGTGGGCGACAGCTCCAACAGCAGCGACTACATCTTCCAGGACCCGAACTGCGACAAGCGCAACACGGACGTGAAGTCGGCCTGGAACCCCACCGGCATGTGCGTGCATAGCACGACCACCGCCGCCAAACCGCTGCCCGACCAGTTCTTCCAGGTCTGGGCGCGCGCCGCCCAGATGACGTCCGACAGCATCACCTTCGACGGCCACTACAAGCTCGACGGCGCCAAGTTCGACCTCGTCGCCGGCACGACCAAGGCCAAGGGCGGCACGTCGCTGACGGCCAACTTCCAGGCCGGCAACTGGGATGCGGGCTTCGCGCGCCCGAACTGGCAAGGCACCATCGACGCGACCGGCCACCAGATCGTCATCAGCCCGACGTCCAGCCAGTCCTTCACCGCGGCTCAGCTGCCCTCGCAGCTGGGCCCGCAGACCTGGGCCACGTCGCAGGGACCGAACAAGGACCAGGAGAAGTACGCCCAGTTCGACGCCACCTTCGACCTGAACTGGGGCGCCATCAACACCCTCAAGACCGGCGTGCGCTTTGCTGACCACACCTTCGAGAAGCGCGCCTACCGCCCGGTCTGGGCCGCCACCATCGCCACCAGCCCCACGGCGAGCCTGTTCGACGGCACGGTCGACGTGGCCAGCTGGAGCATCCCGCGCCCCAACATCGGCGCCATGGTGGCCGGCACGTTGAAGAACATCAACGGCTGGAACGAAGACCGCTCCGCCTACAGCGAGCTCAACGAGAAGAACCAGGCCCTGTACGGCATGTTCGACTTCGAGGCCGGCAACCTGCGCGGCAACTTCGGCCTGCGCTACATCTCGACCGACGTGAAGAGCACGGGCTACAAGTTCGACGGCACGCCGCTGGCCGCGGGCGACTACGAGGGCAACGAGAACTGGGGCCGCGGCTTCGACGTCAAGAAGTCCAAGTACAACGACGTGCTGCCCAGCGTCAACCTCGCCTTTGACCTGCGCAAGGACCTGGTACTGCGCGCCGCAGCGTCGCAGGCCATCACGCGGCCGAACTTCGCCAACATGTTCGGCATCCAGGTGTCCGGCTACAACGACGACCGCGTCGGCAACGAGACTTGGACGGTCGGCAGCGTCGAGCTCAAGCCCATGAAGTCCAGCCAGATCGACCTGAGCCTGGAGTACTACTACGGCACGGGCAATGTGCTGTCGGCGACCTTCTTCAACAAGGACATCTCGAACTTCATCACGGCCAATGTGCTGCTGAACCAGAAGATCGGCTTGGTCGACCCGTTCAGCAAGGTCGACAACTGGACGGTGCAGAACTTCGTCAACGCCGGCGGCGGCCGCCTGCGCGGCATCGAGCTGCAGGTCAACCATGCCTTCGAGAACGGCTTCGGCATCGTGTCGAACTACACCTTCACCGAAGGCACGGCGCCCAAGGAGAGCTTCGCCGACCAGCTCGGCCTGTTCACCCAGTCGTCCAAGCACAACGTGAACCTGGTGGGCTACTACGAGACGCCCGACTACTTCGGCCGCCTGGCCTACAACTGGCGCTCCAAGTACATCATTCGCGAGAACGCCTACTGGTACGGCAACCGCATGCACGCCAACTTCGGCACGCTGGATGCGAGCTTCGGCTGGAACATCAACAAGTGGCTGAAGCTGAGCTTCGACGCGGTGAACCTGACCAAGCAGGACGACGTCCAGTACGGCGCCATGTCCACCAGCCTGCCGGCCGACGGCCTGCACAAGGACCCGCTGAAGGCCGGCTACCCAGCCTGGTCCTTCAAGGGCGAGACGACCTACAAGATCGGCCTGACGGCGAAGTTCTGATCGACGCCCCCGGCCATGCAAAAGCCCGGCGAATGCCGGGCTTTCCTTGTTGCGTGAAGCGCAGACCGCAGCCTAGAAGTCGTAGAAGGAATTCGCCGTCAGCCGCCCCGTGCGCGGATCGCTGCTCAGGCTGAGCTGCGGGTTCACGACGGCCGAGTGAAGCAGGCTGCCGCGGTAGATGACGAGGCGGTTGAAGCGGGCAGGCATCATGCCCAGGAACTCGAAGTGCTCGTCGGAGTCGTCGAAGTAGCGGCGCGCGGGCGGGCGGGCGTTGAGCTCGGCGTAGTAGGTGTCGAGGAAGGCCTCGCAGTTGTCCGCCGTGACCTGCTGCAGGCCGGTGGCCTTGTGGCAGTAGAAGGCGGTGCCGCCGTGCGCGCCGTCGCAGAGGTAGAGCAGCACGGCCATATGGTGGGGCGTGCTGGCGTCGAAGTGGGGTGTGCGCTGCAGCGGGCCGAGTTCGTCGGGCCGCATCGTCGTCAGCGAGAAGGCGCATTCGCTCTTGCGCAGCTCAAGCGCCTCGGGCACGCCAAAGTTGAGGCGGATCAGCGGCTCCATCAGCACGGTCAGGTGGGCCGAATAGTCGGCTGGCACCGGTGCGCGAATGCCCGGGTAGCCCTTGCGATCGGTCACGTCCGGGTATGGCGCGAAGTTGGCCTGGCTGGCCGCCTCGACCATCGCCAGTGGGTTCTCAAGGAAGTTGTCGATGAAGACGACTTGATGCTCGCCGAGCTGCGCGGACTGGATGTCCGGCGGCATGCGGATGGCGAAGGCGTCGCTCATGCTCGCATGTCCGGTTCTCAAACCTTCCAGTACCAGCCGCGCTTGTCCAGGGCCCACACGATCACGGCCCAAACCGCGACGAAGGCGAGCGCAAACGACAGCGACTGGCCATAAGGCCCGATCAGCGGATTCAACGGCCCGAACACGGTGCGGTACAGCGGCTCCATCCAGCCGGTGGCCGCCAACAACACGGTGCACATCCAGGCTCCGGCATAGGCGCCGATAGCGTTCAGCCCAAAGGCGCGACCCAAGGGGCGATGGCCGAGACGATCGATCCACTGATGCGCCGCGGCCAGCGCCACAGCCGCCAGGCCGCCAGTCCACAGCACGAAGGACGGCGTCCACAGCTGCTTGTTCCAGGGCAGCCAGCCCGACCACCACCAACCCACGAGCGCCGCCGCAACACCCGTCAACAGCAGGCCTCGTGTCTGATCGCGGCGCAGCAGGCCGCCGCAAAGCAGGCCGAAGATCGTCGTCGCCAGCGCGCCCAGCGTGGACAGCAAGCCCTCGGGGTCGAAGGCGATGCCGGTTGCCGCATCCCACTCGTAAGCCCACCGGCCCAGCACCAAGGTGTCGATCCGCTGGTTCAGGCTGCCGAGCTTGTCCAGCGTCGGGCTGCCGAACAGCAGCAGCGCGCCGTAGCCGATCAGCAAGGCCAGCAGCAAGCTCCACTGCCCGCGTGCACGCAGGTGGAGGGCCGCCACGCCCGCGAATGCAAAGCAAAGGCCTATCCGCTGCAGCACACCCAGCACACGGAACTCGGGCTTGTGCATCAACCACCAGGCCAGCAGATGCAACACCAGGCCCAGGCCGACGATGCGCAGGCCGCGCTGGATGACGGCGGCTCGCAGTGGCCCCGGCGCGGCGCCGGCATCCACGCGCGGCCCGAGAGCAAGCGCGGCGGACACGCCGACGATGAAGAGGAAGAACGGGAAGATCAGATCGGTGGGCGTGCAGCCATGCCAGGCCGCATGCTCCAGCGGCCAGTAGACCGCGCCCCAGTCGCCCGGGTTGTTGACCAGCAGCATGGCCGCCACGGCCAGGCCGCGCAGCGCGTCCACCGACGCGATGCGTCGTGAGGACATCGCACTCACGGCTGCATGGCGCTCAGGATTTCGCCGTTGTCCTGGCTCAGTTCCCAGGCGAACACGCCAGCCAGGCCCTGCTTCTTCGCGAACGCGACCTTGGCGCGCACGGCGCGCGGGTCGTCATAACCCACGAAGCGACCACCGCCGACCATGGCCCAGGACTGGGTGCGCTTGTCGAAGTGGGCCTTCATGCCCGTCAACGAATCGATGTCCTTGAAAGGCACCGAGCCGTCCTCGTTGGGCCAGGGCTTGGCATAGCGGCCGTCGGCCTTCACGCCGTCGAAGCCGCGGCCATACATGGCGACGCCGGCGACGAGCTTGGCAGCCGGCACGCCCTCGCGCTTCAGGTTGGCGACCGACGCCTCCAGGCTGGTGTCGTCGCTGGGCTTGGCGCTGCGCAGCGCGGTGTGGTTGACGGCCTTCTTGGTCCAGGGACCGGCGAAGTCGTAGGTCATCATGAAGACCAGGTCCAACGACAGCGCCGCGCGGCCCATGGCCATGCGAGCCAACTGCTCCTTGGTCGTGGCAATCGCGGTGGTCAGCGCGTAGCGCTTGCCGACATCGCGACCCAGGGCATCCAGCCCCACGCGCAAATCCTGCATCAGCAGCACGTAGTTCTCGGCATCGGCCGGGCTGCCCAGTGGCACGCCGTTGACCGAGCCGTTGGAACCGGGATGCTCCCAGTCGATGTCCAGGCCGTCGAAGCCCGGGTGGGCACGCAGCCAGTCCACCGAGGACTTGACGAAAGCCGCGCGGCCCTGGGCTGTCGCGGCCAGGTGGAAGAAGGGATCGGAGCCGCCCCAGCCTCCCACCGATGCCAGCACCTGCACCTTGGGGTCGCGGACCTTCAGGCGCTGGAAGGCGGCGGAGAAGATGTCCTGGTCGGCATGCGGTGCGATGCTGAAGTTGGGCTTGCCGGCACAGGCTGTGGCCTCCTTGGCGCGCTCGCCTTCACCGCAGATCAGTAAAAAGGCATAGAGCAGGTGTGTGACACGGCCGGGCTGCAGTTGCTCGACGACGTCGACGCCGCGTTCGGCCAGGATGTAGGTGCCGACGACGGGCTTCGTTTGCGCCTGCGCAAGGGAGGCAGCCAGCGCCAGGGCGGCGATCAGGGTCTTCTTCATAGATTGCATTCGCTCGTCAGGCCGGCATCCGGCACGGTATCGCGGCGGGTCACGCCCTCTTTGCGCAATTGCGCGGCACGGGCCTGCATCGCGGTGGAGCTCAGCGTCTTGCCGGCCTCGTGCAGCACCCAGTCGACCTCAAATTCGTAGTCGCGCGGCGCACCCGCCGTCGCACCGTCGGAAATCCAATGGTTGAAGCTGATCGCCATCGGCTTGCTCGGCACATTGCGGCCGGTGTGCTCGCCCATCAGCTTGCCGTTGACGTAATGGCGGGTGCGCGTGGCTTCGACCTGCACGGTCAGCAGCTGCCAGCCGTCGAAGGAGCCTTGCACGATGGAGGCCTGGTTGAAGGACTCCCAGGGGTCGATGCGCACCGTGTGCCAGCTGACGCCGTAGAGCCGCGTCTCCGGCTCGCCCCAGCCGCCATGCGGCAGGTATTCGAAGTCGACCTCGCTGAAGTCGGGGTCGTAGTCGTGCTTGAGCGGCCCGGCCAGGAAGAAGCTCTGGACGATGGGGTCGCGTGAGCCCGCCGTGTCGCGAAAGCGCACACGCGCCGTCGTCGTGCCAACCAGGAACTTGCGAGCCGCGCAGAGCTGGGCCAGCGAGGTGTTGGCCGGCGTGCCGTCCGTTGACATCTTCAGCTTGAGCAGTCCGCCGTCCAGCGAGAGCTGGGTGGTGGCGAAGCGTGCACCCGGCAGGCCCGGGTGGCCGGTGCCCTCGCGCAGCACCCAGCCGCTCTGGCGGAGCGCGTCCAGGCTGGTCTGCGAGAAGTCGTCGAAGAACTCGCCAGCGGCGAATGCAGGAGCCGCGGCAACCAGCAACAGCGCCGCGGCCTTCATGCCGGCACGGCCTCGGCCGGCGCGGCCTTGCGCGGCATCGGCACCCACAGCAGCAGCAGCAATGCCGGCAGGCCACAGCCAATCGTCCAGGCGAAGAACTGCTGGTAGCCCATCGCGATCTGGATGTCGCCGCTGATGGACTTGGCGAAGATGAAGCCCAGCTGCATGACGCCCGAACCGAGCGCATAGTGGGCCGTCTGGAAGCGGCCCGGGGCCACGGCCTGCATGATGTACAGGATCATGCCGACGAAGCCGAAGCCATAGCCGAACATCTCCACGCCCACGGCGGCGGCGATGTGCGGCATATCGGCCGGCAGCTGGCTGGCGAGGTAATAGAAGGTGATGTTGGGCACACTCATGGCCACCAGCAGCAGCGGCATCGCGCGCTGCAGGCTGAGCTTGCTGGTGACCCAGCCACCCAGCACGGACCCGACGAGGAACGCACCCGTGCCCACCCAGCCGTAGACGTCGGCCACCTGGCCGGTCGTCAGGCCGAGTCCCCCCTTGTCGCGCGCTTCCAGCAGGAAGAGCGGGCCAATGGTCTGCACCTGGCCTTCGGCGAAGCGGAACATGACGATGAAGAGCACGGCGCGCCAGATGCCCGGCTTCTGGAAGAAGTCGACGACAACCTCCTTCAGCATGGCGGCGACGCCCGAGGCCGTCAGCTCGCTGTGCTCTGTGGAGAGCGTGCCGGGCAGGAAGCGGGCGTTGTAGGTGGCCAGCACGGCCACCAGGCCGGCGAGCGCCAGGAAGACGGTGGACCAGGCGTTGACCGCGCCCATCGTGCCTTCCAGGTGGCCTGCCAGCTTCAGGATGACGCCGGTGATGAAGAAGCGCGCGCCGTTGAAGAAGGCGCCCTGCCAGCCGGCATAGGCGGCCTGGCGCTTCTCGTCGAGCGAGGCCATGTAGAGGCCGTCGCATGCGATGTCATGCGTGGCCGACGCATAGGCGATCAGGAAAAGCACGACGATGGCCGCGCCGAACCAGTGCGGCAGGTGCAGCGCCAGCGCCATCAGCCCCAGGCCGACAGCACCCACATACTGCGCCACGACGACGATCAGCTTCTTGCTGCGCGCGAGTTCAAGGAAGGGGCTCCACAGCGGCTTGATGGCCCACGCCAGGCCGAGCACGGCCGTCCAGCGGGCGATCTGGTCGTTCTCGACACCCAGGTTCTTGAACATCAGGCCCGCGATGAGCATGACGACGAAGAACTGCATGCCCTGCACGAAGTACAGGGTGGGCACCCACCTCATTGGAGTCCGAGCCTGTTCCATCACTGCAGTCCCTGCGGCGCGCGGCCGGTGGCTTGGGCTCGGCCTTCCAGCCAGGCCTTGAGGCCGGCCAGCGCACCGGGCGCAAAGCCCCAGCTCAGCACGGTCGGGCCGGCGACGTCCAGGCTCTGGTAGGGGTTCCACAGCGACAGGTGCAGGTCCGGCCGCCACTCGCTCGCGGCCAAGCCGTAGCGGGCGCGGCGCGTAGAGACCAGCACATTGACACGCCCGTCCTTGGGCACGGTGCGCCAGTCGAGCTGGGCGATGTCGTCGACCATCTGGACCTGGGCGTCGCTGAAGGACTCGAACAGGGCCACGGCTTGTCGGCCAGTGGGGCCGGCCTCGGAGACCATGTCGGTCGGCACATCGCCCTGCACGATGACGCGGATGGGTGCATCCAAAGCCGGCGGCCTGGCACCGCGCAGTGCGGTCAGGCCCGCGGCCCAGGCTTCGGCCATCAACGCATGGTCGGCCGCCCGGGCAGCGCTGTCGTCCACGGCGCGGGCCGGGTAGGCGGCGGCGAGGCGGTCCAGGCGGCGATTGGCCGTCTCGCCCTGCTCGGGCGTCAATCGGCCGCTGTTGAAGGCATCGCGTAGCGCGTGGATCGCCACGAGCTGCTCGGCCGGCGAGCCCTGGGCCAGCACCATGTCGGCGCCGGCCTCGATGGCCATGACGGCGGACCTGGCGTAGCCGAAGCGCTCGGCCACGGCCTTCATCATCAGCGCATCGGTGATGACGACGCCGTCATAGCCCCAGTCCTGGCGCAGGATGCCGCCGATCAGTTGCGGCGACAGCGTGGCCGGGCGGTCAGGGTCGATCTGCGGGTAGACGATGTGGGCCGTCATCATGGCCGGCGCCTGCGAGGCCAGTGCCTTGAAGGGCGCCAGCTCCAGTGCGTTCAGCTCGGCACGCGTCTTGTCGACGGTGGGCAGGGCGTGGTGCGAGTCCACATGCGTGTCGCCATGGCCGGGGAAGTGCTTCACGCAGCAGGCCACGCCTTCGCGCAGCGAGCCACGCATCCACGCAGCCGCGAGACGGCTGACCTCGACCGGGTCGTTGGAAAAGCTGCGCTCGCCGATGACCGGGTTGGCCGGGTTGTTGTTGACGTCGAGCACCGGCGCGAAATTCCAGTTGATGCCCAGCGACTTCAGCCCGCGCGCCACCGCGGCGCCCACGGCCTCGGCACGGTCGGCGTCGCCACTCGCGCCCAAGGCCATCGCCGACGGCGGCTGCGGCAGGAAGGTCACGCGAACCACGGCGCCGCCCTCCTGGTCGATGCCGATCAGCGCCTCAGGGCCGAGCACTTCGATGAGGTCGCTCATCAGCGCGCGCACCTCGCTCTCGCTGCCGATGTTCTTGCGGAACAGGCAGACCGAGCGGATCTTCTGCTGGCGCAGAAAGGCCGCAGTCTCAGCGTCAAGAGACTGGCCGGGGATATCGACCATCACGAGACGGCCGGGGTCGAAGGTGCTCATGGCTGTTCTCAGTGGGTCTTGGTGACCTTGGCCAGGTTGGGCGGCACATCGGGGTTGAAGCCCCGTGCGCGCGCCAGCGCCTCGACCATGGGATAGAAGCTCTGCACGAGGGCGATGGGATCGAGGTCCTCGTTGCCCGTCGTGACCAGCGGCAGCTCGGCGCCGGGCGTACCGATGGGGGCGGCCAGCAGCACGCGGCCACCACGGCTGCGCATTTCCTCGGCGATGGCCAGCAGGCCGGCCTGGGCCGGGCCGCGCGGCGCGAAGATCAGCAGTGGATAGCCGTCGCGCACCAGGGCCATGGGGCCGTGCTTGACCTCGGCGCCCGAGAAAGCCTCGGCCTGGATACCGCAGGTTTCCTTGAGCTTGAGCGCCGCTTCCATCGCGACGGCCAGGCCCGTGCCACGGCCGAGCACAAAGAGGCGGTCCTCGTTCTGCAGCACCGGCAGCGCGGCGCTCCAATCCAGCTTGGCGGCCTGCTCCAACGCGATGGGCAGCACGTTCAGCGCGGCGCGCAGGGCGTCGTCCTGCTGCCAGGCAGCGACGACGCGGGCGCCGGCCACCAGCTGGGCGATATAGCTCTTCGTAGCGGCCACGCTCTTCTCAGGGCCGGCGTGCAGCTCGAACACGTGTTCCGCCGCGGCCGCGAGCGGCGAGCCGCTGGCGTTGACGAAGGCCACCGTGCGCGCACCGCCTTCGCGGAAGAACTTCGTCGGCGCGATCAGGTCGGGGCTCTGGCCGGACTGCGAGAAGGCCATCGACAGCAGGCCCTGGCAGTGGATGCGGCTCTGGTAGAGCGTGATCAGCGACATCGGCAGCGAGGTGACCAGCCGGCCCAGGCGCGCCATGACGAGGTAGGCCAGGTAGTGAGCCGCATGGTCGGAGCTGCCGCGCGCAATCGTCAGCACGCTGCTGGGCGGCTGCTCCTGCAGCGCCTGGCCCAGGCGGGTATAGCTCAGCGGGTCCGCTGCCAGTTGGCGGGCCACCACGTCCGGCGCGCTCAGCGCCTCTTCAAGCATCAACGACGACATCGATCTCTTCACCTTCTACAAACACGCGCCGCAGATTCAGTGCGGCATCCATCACGACCACATCGGCCCAGGCGCCAGCCTCAAGGCGCCCGCGGTCTGTCAGGCCCAGGTATTCGGCGGCCGCGGTCGACACACGCCGCGACGCTTCGGGCAAGGTCAGGCCCACGGTCTGCACGAGGTTGCGCAGCGCCTGGTCCATCGTCAGGGCGCTGCCGGCCAGCGTGCCGTCGGCCAGGCGCACACCGCCCAGGCATTTCTGCACCGTGTATTCGCCGAGGCGGTATTCGCCGTCGGGCATGCCGGCTGCGGCGGTCGAGTCGGTCACGCAGAACAGGCCGGGGATGCAGCGCAGCGCGACGCGGATGGCGCCGGGGTGCACATGCATGAGGTCGGGGATGAGCTCGGCGTGTTCGCCGTGGGCGAGCGCCGCGCCGACCATGCCGGGCTCGCGGTGGTGCAGGCCGGTCATCGCGTTGAAGAGGTGGGTGAAGCCCGCGGCGCCGGCCTGGAGGGCCGCCACGCCGTCGTCATAGTCGCCATTGCTGTGGCCGATCTGCACACGGATGCCGGCGTCGCGCAGCGGGCCGATCAGCGCGAGGTGGCCGACCATCTCGGGCGCGATGGTCAGCACCTTGATGGGCGCGAATTCGTTGAGCCGCTGCACCTCTTCCAGCGTCGCGGGGATGGCATGCGCAGGCTGGGCACCGAGTCGATCAGGGCTGATGTACGGGCCTTCGAGATGCACGCCGAGCACGCGGGCCGACTGGCGGCCGCGCTGGCGGCAGACCGGGCCCAGCGCCTTCAGCGCGGCCTCGATCTCGCCGACCGGCGCCGTCATCGTCGTGGCCAGCAGCGCCGTCGTGCCGTGGCGGGCGTGGCGGCGCGCAATCGTCGCGATGGCGTCGCCGCCCTCCATCGTGTCGCGGCCACCGCCGCCATGCACATGGGTGTCGATGAAGCCGGGCAACAGGATGGACCGGCCGCCCTCGCCGGCGCGCAAGACATCGATGGGCGTGCCGCTGACGGCCGCGATGCGGCCGTGGGCGATGTCCAGGTGGCCGGTGATCACGCCCTGGGGCGTGACGATGTCGCCTTCGAGTCGAAGTTTCATCAGTCCCTGCGCATCTCGGCCACGAAGTCGTAGTAGTCGCTTCGGCAATAGGAATGCGTCAGCTCGACGGCCTGGCCCGAGGACAGATAGCCGACCCGCGTGATGAAGAGGACGGCCGCACCTAACGGCACCTCCAGCAGACCGGCGAGCTTGGCGTCGGCATTCAGCGCGCGGATGTGCTGCAGCGCGCGCACCGGCGCGCGGTCGCCAAGATGGGTGTAGAGCGACGCCTCGACCTTCTGCGGGTCGGGCAGCACGGTCTGCGGCAGCACCGAGACTTCGTAGGCCATGACGACCGAGTCGGCCAGGCGCAAGCGCTCCAGGCGGGCGACGCGCTCACCGCTCTTCAGCTCCAGCGACAGCTGCTCGTCGGGTGCCGCCGGCGTGAAGCCGCGCAGCAGCCAGCGCGAGCTGGGCACGAAGCCTCGCTGGTGCAGTTCTTCCGAGAAGCTGGTCAGGCGCGTCAGCGGCTGCTCCAGCTTGGGCGCGATGTAGTTGCCCGAGCCGCGCTTGCGGATGATCAGCCCCTGCTCGACGAGACGGTCGATGGCCTTGCGCGCGGTGACACGCGACAGCTCGAGCTGCTCGGCCAGCACGCGCTCGCTGGGCAGGGCCTCGTCGGCGTGGAAGACCCCCTCGCGGATGGCCGTCGCCAGGCTCTGCGCGAGCTGCATGTAGAGCGGCGACGCCGCATTGGGATCAGGCTTGAAATTGAAGACGGCGCTCATGCGTGGTTCATTTCTTGTTGTTGAATCAACCAGAGCGCGCCGATGACCGGCTCGCCCTGAGGTTCGACACGGCGAGACTGCAAGGCCGGGCTGAGGCGCGCGCCCAAGCGCAGCGCGATGCTGCCGGCCAGGGCCAGCGGCAGGGTGGGATGGAGGGCGGCAGCGAGGGCGTCGAGCGCACCCGCCGCCTGCGCCAGCAGCACGCTGGCGGCAGGGTCGTTTTCTTCGTGCTCGAAGACCAGGGGCGCCAAGCTGGCATAGCCCCTCTGCCCGGCTTGGGCACAGAAGCCCAGCATTTCTTCGCGCGTCGCGCCGGTCTGGCGCCAGACGGCCTGCACCAGCGGACCGGCCGGGACGCGGCTGTCGTAGGCGGCTTGAGCAAGCTTCATGGCCTGTTGGCCGAGCCACGCGCCACTGCCCTCATCGCCGATTTGCCAGCCCCAGCCGCCCACCATGCGGCGGCTGCCGTCGGGCAGCAGGGCCTCGGCAACCGAGCCAGTGCCTGAAATCAACAGTGCACCGGGCTGGCCATCATGGGCGCCCAGCAGGGCGACGAGGCCGTCGGTGACCAAACTGAAGCGAGCCACGCCGGGGTCGGCCGCGACAAAGGCGCGCAATTGCGCCGGCACGCCGGTGCCCGACAGGCCCAGGCCGATAGCGCAATCCCGCAGCGTCAAACCAGGCACGCCGGCGTGGTCGATGGCCTCGGCGATATGCCGCCAGGCCTGCTCGGCGCCCTGGCCGAGGGCCGAAGCGCCTGCCTCACCGCGGCCGAGAATGTGCCCATGCGCATCGGCCACGACGGCCCGCGTGCTGGTGCCGCCCCCGTCGATGCCGACCCACCAGCGCGCAGGCCGGCCGGAGTCGTGGGAAGTCAGCAGGGAGGGATCGAGAACAGGCGGCATGGTCGACGGGATTCTGTCGATACCACTCTAATACCAACGACCATGCACGTCAATTGGTTTTAAACTGGTCTACGGCCACTCGATTGGGCTAAGGATCAGCCCGAGTCGGAGTGCGGCTTGCTCTCGGAATCGACAAGAATACCAGTGAGAAACCAACCCGATCCATCCGGATCCGCCGCCGTGTTCACCCTCCACCCTGCCGCCAGCGAAGCCCTGGCCGACCTGCTGGGCCGTATCGCCCGCGTCGCCCATCGCCACCCTGCCGCGGCCGACCGGCTGCTGGATGCGCTCAGCGTAAACGCTTTCACGGCGGGCGACACCGCTGTCGGTGTCGACGCCCTGTATGCGCGCTTTGGCCTGCTGGAGCCACGCGGTCGCGCGCTCGAACTGTTGCCGGCGCTTGAGCAGGCCGGCGCCCTGGCCGCAGCCGGTCATTTCCCGGTGCAGGCCGCGCGAGTCTGCGAGGCTCTGGGCCGCATCGCCTATCAGCAAGGCGAGTACCAGCTCGCCAGCGAGCAGTGGTCGCGCGCATTGGACCTGTCGGAAGTCAGCGGCCACCTGCAGACCGGCGTGGCTGCGCGCATCGGCCTGGGCCAGATCCACTACGCCCAAAGCGGCTGGGCCCGCGGCTTGCGCCAGATGCGTGATGCCGGCGAGCAGATGGCGTTGCTGAGCAAAGGCGGCGACGACAGCTACCTGGCCGCCAAGCTGGCGCTGAACATCGGCGTCGGCAGTTTTGAGACTGGCGACCTGCCCGCCGCCGAGCGCCATTTCAGCCATGGCCTGGCCGCGGCGCGGCGCGGCGGCCACCGCGTCTTCGAGGCCGAGGCGCATTGGCATCTTGCCCGCGCAGCGCTGGCCCGTCAGCGCATGGACTGGGCCGTGGCCGACTGCCGTCTGGCGCTCGACATTGCTGCTCGCCACGGCTACCCCTGGCTGGAGGCGGCCGCCAGCCGCACCTGGACCGAGATCGCCCTGGCCCGCGGCGACAACGCCGCCGCCGTGCGCTCGACCCGCCACGGCCTGGCCCTGGCCCAGCGCATCCAGGCTCGTGCGCAGGCACGCCAGGCCCACCTGCAACTGGCCGAGCTGCTGCAGGCGGAGGGCGATGCCCCCGGCGCACTGGACCACCTCTGGCAACACCTGGCCCTGCAGTCCGAGATCGAGCGCCTCAGCCTGCCCGCTCGCACGACGTTGGCCGCGCCGCCGGCCGAGGAGGCCGGCACGCCGGTCACGCCGGAGGAATTGCTGCTGCATCTGTGCGGCCAGCGCCAGCGCCTGTCCACGGCAACGCCGCCCGAGGCATTGGCTGAGCTGAAGGCGGCGAGCATCCGCATCCTCGGGCTGGCCAGCGTGATCCGTTGGCCGCTCGGCCAAGGCGGACTGAGCAACGCTGAGCAGCCGCGCTACGTCGACCTGCTGACCCGCCATGGCGCGCCGCTCGCGCTGCCGGATGCGGCCCTGCATCCCTGCCATGCCGAGCTGTCCGGCCTGCAAGGCGCCGCCGAGGCGCGTATCGAGGTGCCCCTGTATGACGGTGCGCAGCTGGCCGGCGCCCTGTGGCTGGTCGATGCCCGCACGACGCGGGCCTGGACGCGCCAGGAGCTGCTGATCGCCAGCCAACTGGCACTGCTGTTCGAGGTGGTGATCAGAGGCTGAGGCGCGTGGGGCGAGCGCGGCTGTTGAAGAGCAGCCCCACCTTTCGCTGCCCGGAATCCGGCCGCGTCATCGCCTTTTCACGCCGCACTGTCACAGTGCGGCACTCGTGCACGCCACCTCCTCCGACACCCACTCACTCTGCGCCGCACGCCCCGCCCTGCCGCGCGGCTTCGGCCTCGTCATCGGCGCGCAGTTCGCCTCGGCGCTGGCCGACAACGCCCTGCTCATCGTCGCCATCGCGCTGCTCGCGCAGCAGGGCTTCCCGCTGTGGTGGGCGCCACTGCTGAAGGTGGGCTTCATGGCCGCCTATGTGCTGCTCGCGCCCTGGGTCGGGCCACTGGCCGACGCCTTCGCCAAGGGCCGCGTGATGGCGGCGATGAATGTCGTCAAGATGGTGGGCCTCGCGCTGCTGGCCTTCGGCCTGCACCCGGTCGCCGCGCTGGCGGTCGTCGGCCTCGGCGCCGCGGCCTATGCGCCGGCCAAGTACGGCCTCATCACCGAGATGGCGGCGCCCGAGGCGCTCGTGAAGGCCAATGGCTGGATCGAGATCAGCGTCGTCTCCGCGGCACTGCTGGGCGCGGTGCTGGGCGGCGCGCTGGTCAGCCCCCTTTGGTTGGCCTCGGGCATGGCCGACTTCTGCGATGGCCTGAACCTGCCGGCCGACAAGCTGACGGGCTCGCTCGCGGCCCTGCTCGTCATCTATGCGGTATCCAGCCTGCTGAACGCCGGCATCGCGGACAGCGGGCGGCGCCAGCGCAGCGTCGCGCACGATCCAGCGACGCTGCTGCGCGAATTCCGCGCTGCCAACCGCACACTCTGGCGCGACCGCGAGGGTGGCTTGTCGCTGGCGGCAACGACGCTGTTCTGGGGCGTCGGGGCGACGCTGCAGTTCGCGGTGTTGAGATGGGCTGGCGAGGCACTCGCGCTGCCCTTGAGCCAGGCAGCCTATCTGCAGGCGGCGGTGGCGGTGGGCGTCATCGGCGGCGCGGCGGCGGCAGGGCGCTGGCTGGCGTTGCACCAGGCGCGGCATGGGCTTTGGGCCGGCATCGCACTGGGCCTGCTGATGCCAGTGGTGGCCGAGGTCAGCGAGGTGGCAACGGCCGCGGTCGTGCTCGCTCTGGTCGGCGCCGTGGGTGGCGCGATGGTCGTGCCCCTGAACGCGCTGCTGCAGCACCGCGGCGCGACGCTGCTGAGCGCGGGGCGGTCCATCGCCGTGCAGGGGTTCAATGAAAACCTGAGCGTGCTGGCGATGCTGGCGACCTATGCCGGCTGCGAAGCCGCGGGTGTGCCGATCGCGGTGACGCTCAGCGGGCTGGGCGTGCTGGTTGCGGGCGCGATTGCAGCGCTGATCTGGGTGGACACCCGCAGCCGCGCCTAGAGGCTCCTCGCGTCAGGCCGCGGCCTGCAAACCCGTCAGTCGGAACACCGGCTCGCCGCGCGCGATGGCGCCTTCCAGCACCGATTCGAAACGCGCCGTGATATCGGCCCAATCCAATCGCCTTGCCGTGGCTCGCGCCGCCTCGGCCACCACCCGGCGGGCGTTGGCGTCCATGGCGGCAACGCCCGCCGCCGCGACAAAGGCGTCTTCCTTGCCCGGCCCGGCCAGCCAGCCGTTCACGCCGCTACGGATCAACTCGCCCGCAGCCGCACTCTCGAAGGCGATGACGGCGCAGCCGCTGGCCATGGCCTCGGTCGTCACATTGCCGAAGGTCTCGGTCAGGCTTGCAAACAGGAAAAGGTCCAGCCCTGCGTAATGCGCCGCCAGATCGTCGCCACCGCGCTGTCCTGCAAACACGGCGTCGGGAACACGCGCCGCCAGCTCGGCACGCATCGGCCCGTCGCCGACGAAGACGAGGCGGGCACGCGGTTGCAGCCGCTTCACAGCTTCAAAAGCGGCCAGCACGACGCCAAGGTTCTTCTCGGGGGCCAGGCGGCCGACGTAACCCATGACCAGGTCGTCAGACGCGGCGCCCCAGCTTGCGCGCATCGCAGCGTTGCGTCGCGCCGGATCGAAGCGCTGCGTATCGACACCACGGCCCACCACCGACAGCCGCTCGAAACCGCGTTCGGCCAGCAGCACGCGCATGGCCTCGGTGGGCACCATGGTTGCGTCGCAGCGGTTATGGAATTTGCGCAGATAGCCCATGATGGGCTTGGACAGCAGGCCCAGGCGGTAGTGCTTGCCGTAGGCATGGAAGTTGGTGCGGTAGTCGGACGTGACGGGCAGCGACAGGTGCTGGGCCGCCTGGAGTGCCGACCAACCCAGTGGCCCTTCGGTCGCGATGTGAACGACGTCGGGACGGCGCAGCGACCACAGCTTCACGAGGCTGCGCTTGCTGGGCACACCCATGCGCAGGTTGGGATACAGCGGCACGGGCAGGCCCTTGGTCAGGACTTCGTCGATCTCGGGCTTGCCGGTGGGCTGCATGCCCATCCGGGCTGGCTGGCGGGGGCGGATGAGCTGCACGTCGTGGTTGCGGCGGTTCAGACCGTCCACGACGCGAGCCATCGACATGGCGACGCCGTTGACTTCGGGCGGATAGGTCTCCGTCACCACCGCGAGCCGACGCGAATGGCGCGGCGCGGGCAAGTCGTCAACCAGGATGTCGTCGGCGTCGGGTGGGGTGTTCATGCGCGCATGGTCAGCAGTTCATGCAACAGCACGATGACAACCGGACCGTCACGCCGATTTCACGCAAGCAGCCCACCATCGCGCCGCTAGCCACCCAAACACGAGGACGGGACGTGAACGAATTCTTTCAAACCCTGAAGACCCAGCGCTGGGACGACCACCGCTACTACCACCACAGCCGCATCAACCAAAGCCTGCACCTGATCAGCGCGCTGAGCTTCCTGGTGTCGTATGCGCTGTTGTTCGTGAATCCCGCGTGGTCGGCACTGCTGGCTTGGTGCGTATCGATGACGACGCGCCAGGCGGGCCACTTCTTCTTCGAGCCGCGTGGCTATGACGAGGTGAACCAGGCCACCGACGAGTACAAGGAAGAGATCAAGATTGGCTACAACATCCGCCGCAAGATCGTGCTCATGGCGGTGTGGGTGGCGCTGCCGGCGGTGCTGTGGTTGGCGCCGTCGCTGGGCGGCCTGATCCAGCCCGCCGTGGGCCTGCAGGGCTATGTCGAGGACGTGGGCATGGCCTGGTTCTGCCTGGGCGTGACGGGCCTGGTCTTCCGCGTCGTGCAGCTGTGGGTGACGCAGAACCTGATGCAGGGTCTGGCCTGGGGCTTCAAGATCATCACCGACCCCTTCCACGACGTGATGCTGTACTGGAAGGCGCCGCTGTACCTGCTGCGCGGTCAGCTCATTGACCCGATGGACCACGTCGGCCAGCAGGCGCATTGAGCTGATGGACGAAACCCTCACCTTCTCGGCACTGGCGCTCGGCTTGCTGGCGCTGCTGCCGGCCGCCAAGCGGCGCATCGAGCTGTCGCGGGCCAAGCACCGGTCGCTGGCCGGGCATTCGCGCATGGCCAAGCGGCTAGCGCGCTGGGTGCCGGGCTATGCCTACGACGAGGCGCAGTTCTTCGCGGCCGACGGCGCGCCGGCCGATGTGGCCGCGCAGCGCAAGGCGGCGCTGCAGCGACTGGGCGCCGAGTTCAACACGCGCTTTGCGAAGACGCTCGCGGCCACCGAGCAGGCGCGCGACACCATCTCCGACCTGCGTTTCACCGGCCGCTACCGCGTGCCCTTCCAGTTCAGCCCCGTGCTGCGCGAGCATCTGAAGGTGGGCGCCTTCCTGAAGCACAGCGAGGGCGTGCAGGTGGAGGACCTGGACGGCAACCGGCTCTACGACCTGACCGGCTCCTACGGCGTCAATGTGTTGGGCTATGACGCCTACAAGGAATGCATCGACGAGGCGGTCATAACGGCGCGCAACCTCGGCCCCGTGCTCGGCGCCTACCACCCCTGCGTGCTGGATGTGCTGTCGCGGCTGAAGGCCATCTCCGGTCAGGACGAGGTGAGCTTCCACATGTCCGGCACCGAGGCCGTCATGCAGGCCGTGCGGCTGGCGCGTTATCACACCAAGAGGAAGCGCCTGGTGCGCTTTGCCGGTGCGTACCACGGCTGGTGGGAGGACGTGCAGCCCGGCCCGGGCAACCCGCTGCCGCCGCGCGAGACTTTCACGCTGCAGGACATGGCCGAGCGTTCGCTCAAGGTGCTGGCGACGCGCCGCGACATCGCCTGCGTGCTGGTCAATCCGCTGCAGGCACTTCATCCCAACGCGAGTGCGCCGGGTGACTCCGCGCTGATCGACGGCAGCCGCCGCGCGAGCTACGACCGCGAGGCCTACACGGCCTGGCTCAAGAAGCTGCGCGAGGTGTGCACGGCACGCGGCATCGTGCTGATCTTCGACGAGGTGTTCGTGGGTTTTCGCCTGGCACCGGGCGGCGCTCAAGCGTACTTCGGCGTGAAGGCCGACCTCGTCACCTACGGCAAGACGCTTGGCGGCGGGTTGCCGGTGGGTGTGGTGTGCGGCAGCCGCGCACTGATGCAGCGTTACCGCGAGGACCGGCCGGCGGACATCTGCTTTGCACGCGGCACCTTCAATGCGCACCCCTACGTGGTGGCCGCAATGGCGGCGTTCCTGAAGCGGATCGAGCGCCCCGAGACGAAAGCGCTGTACGACGGCCTCGACGCACGCTGGAACGCGCGCTGCGCGCAGTTCAACGCCCGCCTGCAGGCGGCCGGCGCGCCTGTGCGCATGGCCAATCTGTCGACGATCTGGACCGTGATGTACGACCAGCCCGGCCGCTACCACTGGATGCTGCAGTTCTATCTGCGCAAGCATGGCCTGGCGCTGAGCTGGGTGGGCACGGGCCGGCTGATCTTCAGCCTGAACTACAGCGACGCCGAGTTCGCCGAGGTTATGAACCGCTTCATCGCCGCGTGCGACGAGATGCGTGCTGACGGCTGGTGGTGGACCGCGCCCGAGCTGACCGCCAAGGCCATCCGCCGCGGCGTTTTTCGCGAGATGCTGGAGCAGAAGTTCTGATGAAAGACCGCGAAGCATCGCCCGCGCTGAGCGTCGGGATGAATGACCACGCGCGGCCCCGCCGGGGATGGTTCAAACGCCTCGTGGCGCAGGAAGACTTGAACTTCCTGCTGACCAACCGCGTGCCGCGGATCGCGCTCACGCAGATGATGGGTCGCTTCTCACGCATCGAGAGCCCGTGGCTGACGCGGCTGACCATTGCCGTCTGGCGGATGTTCACGCCGCTGGACCTGAGCGAGGCCAAGCACCAGAGCTTCCGTTCGCTGAAGGATTGCTTCACCCGCGAGCTGAGACCCGGCTCACGCGTGTTCGACGCGCGGCCTGAAATCTTTGCAAGCCCCAGCGACGCCATCGTCGGCGCGACCGGCGTCGTCGAACGCGGGCAGGTCTACCAGGCCAAGGGGTTTCCATATTCGACCGAGGAGCTGTTCGGGCCGACCCAGGACGCCTGCGCCTTCGAGGGCGGCCGCTTCGTCACGCTGCGGCTGACGTCGGCGATGTACCACCGCTTCCACGCGCCGGCGGACGGCACGGTGGAGCATGTGACCTATCTGAGCGGAGACACGTGGAACGTGAATCCGGTGGCACTGAAGCGTGTGGAACGGCTGTTCTGTCGCAACGAGCGCGCCGTGGTGCGCATGACGCTCTCAAGCGGTCATCCGATCGCGCTGGTGCCTGTCGCGGCCATCCTGGTGGCCAGCATCCGCCTGCACTTCCTCGACGTGCTGCTGCATCTCGGCCGCAAGGGTGCGAACGAGATGCCTTGCTCGGCGCCGCACGTGAAAGGCCAGGAGATGGGCTGGTTCGAGCACGGTTCGACCATCATCGTCTTCGTGCCCAAGGGCTTTGACCTGGCCGAGGGCATTGCCCCGGACGTGCAGATCCGCGCCGGCCAGGCATTGCTCAGGCTGAGCTGACCGTATCCGGTGCCGCGGCCTTCGCGGCTGCCGGCATCGGCAGCGCCACAGGCACGGTCTTCGGCGCAGGCAGCATGCCGGGCAATGCCGCTTCGTCGCCTCGGTCGATGATCTCCAGCCGGCCGTCGAAGTGCTCGACGAGGGCTGTGAGGCTCTCCACCCAATCGCCGTCATTGCAGTAAAGGATGCCGTCGATCTCGCGGATCTCCGCATGATGAATGTGGCCGCAGACAACGCCGTGCGCACCGCGCTTCCTGGCCTCACGGGCAACGGCGTTTTCGAACTCGTTGATATAGCTGACCGCGCGCTTGACCTTGTGTTTCAGATAGCGCGACAGGCTCCAGTACGGCAGGCCGCATTTGGCGCGGATGCGGTTGAACCAACGGTTGACCTTGAGCGTGAACTCATAGGCCAGATCGCCCGCGATGGCCAGCCAGCGCGCGCACTGGATGACGCCGTCGTACAGGTCACCATGCGTGACCCACAGCCGTTTGCCGTCGGCCGTCACATGCATGGCCTCTTCCATCACATCGACGCCGCCGAAGTTGTGCGCGAGGTATTTGCGCGCGAATTCGTCATGGTTGCCGGGGATGAAGATGACCCGCGTGCCCTTGCGCGCCTTGCGCAGCAGTTTCTGCACGACGTCGTTATGCGCCTGCGGCCAGTACCAGGAGCGGCGCAGCTGCCAGCCGTCGATGATGTCGCCGACGAGGTAGAGCGTCTCGCACTCGACGTCGCGCAGGAAGTCGAGCAGGGCCTTGGCCTGGCAACCGGGGGTGCCCAGATGCAGGTCAGAGATCCAGACAGTTCGCACCGACAGCGTGGGCGTGTCGGCGGCAGCGGAGTCTTGCGTCGTCGGCATGGCGGGCATGCTGCCCGTATGTCATGACGCGAGCGTGAACATCCTCAGGCCAGTCCCTTGAACGGGCCGCTGCCCAGCCAACGCTCGATCTGGGCCTGGCGGTCGTTGCCCCAGAAGGGTTCCCCGTCGACGATGAAATGAGGCGCGCCAAACACGCCAGCGGCAATGGCAGCGTCGTTCTCGGCTTTGAGGCGGTTCTTCCAGACCGGGTCGCTCCAGGCGGCCTCGGCCGCGTCGGCATCAATGCCGGAATCGGCCAACAGCCCCTTCAGTGCCTCAACATCACCGAGCAAGATACCGCGCGTGAAATAGGCGCGCAGCCCGGCGTGCGCCCAAGCGACGGCGCGGGCCGGGTCCTGATCACTCAGCCACCAGAACACGCGCGCCGCGTTCTGCGTCGCGATCGGAAAGGCATCGGGCTGACGGTAGGGCAGTCCGGCGAAATGGGCCGAGCGCTCGAAGTCGCGCAGCGTGTAGTCGCGCTTGATCGGGTGAGCCACGGGCGATCTCAGCTCTGCAGCCTGGAAGGTCACGCCGAGCAGGATGGCATGCCATTGCACGCGCCGGCCATGCCGGGCGGCGACGGCCTCGACCCACTCCGAGGCGATGTAGGAATAGGGCGAGGAGAAGTCGAAATAGAACCGCACCGGCGCGCGCAGCACGGCGGTGTTGTCGGCAAGAAAGCGGTCGTCAATCATGACGCGACCTTAGCCGCGCCCAAGCGTGCACCGCAGCGGTGCTTACGCCGAGTGCAAGCGTGCTGCAAGCCGAGGTGTCGCGGCTTCGATGGGCTCGAGCAGGCGCGGCCAAAGCTTGGCACCCAGGTCACGTCGGAAGGGGCCGAAATGCTCGATTTTGCTGACGCCCAGATCGGCCGGAGCGACGGCATGGCGCTGCACGCGCGCGGCGCTGAAATGGCCGGCCAGCGCGTCGACGGCGGCGGCAGGACCGAAGAGATGGTCGTCTGTGACGCTCCACAGATGCGCCGGGCCGGTAAACCGGTGGTAGCTCCGCTCGCGCGCCAGGCTTTCGTCGCCGAACAGGAAGCCGGGCTTTCGCCCCCACGCGGCCCATTCCAGCGCCGCGGCAGCAGGCAGGTTCTCGGCGCGCGGGCCGAGCATGCGGCCGGGCGCATGGCCGAACAGCCTCACTGCGACCGGCAGCATCAGATGGAAGAACAGCCAAGCCTGCAGGCGCGCGAAGCCCGACCAATGCCCCAGGTAGGCCACCTGGGCCGCAACGCCAAGCAGCGCATCCACCTTGTCCTCGAAGCCGGGCACGAGGCCGACCGAGTTGCCGCCCAGCGAATGCCCGACCCACAGCAGGCCGAGTTCGCGGCGCTGGGCCGCAGCCTCCTCGCGCCGACGCTTGTCTGCCGCGTGCAAGGCTGCGCCCATGTCCACCCGAGCCCAATCCCGCAGGCGCACGTCCTCGCCGGGCTGCAAAGCCTCGCGCGAGGCAGCGATGCCTCGATAGTCGAAGCTCAACACGGCATAGCCGCGCCTGGCCAGCCACTCCGCGAAGTGGCGGTAATAGCTGGCCGGCACCGCCGTTGCGGCCCCTATCACGGCCACCGCGCGCACGCCGACGGCATGCGGGGGCTCAAACCACTGCGCCGCAAGCAGGCGGCCATCGCTGCAACGCAGCGGCGTCGGACAGACACGCACCTGCAGGTCGCGGGCGTGGGTGTCGTCCAGGTCCAGTGCACTTGTCGCCGGAATGGGCAGCGGCAGCGCATCGGCAGGGGTCAAGGGAAGGCTGTTCATCGGAACCTCGGGTCAGCGCGCTTGTGGCGGCGGTGGAGGCAGTCTAGATTGGCAACTTTTCAAGCAGTAGATCGTCTACAAGCCCCAGATCGTCAACAAAATGTCGACAAAGAACCCCGTCCCGCCTGGCGTCGGCCGACGCCGCCAGACCGCTGCCGAAGAGGCTTTGGACGCGAATGCGCTGGAGCTTTTCGCACGCATTGCCCAGGCCGGCAGCTTTGCCCAGGCGGCGCGGGACCTCGGGCTGACACGCGCGGCGATCAGCCGCCGCATTGCGGCTATCGAGAACGCAGTCGGCCTGGCGCTGTTCGCTCGCAGCACGCGCAGCCTGGGCCTGACGGAGGCCGGCCGGCGCCTCCACGCCCGTGCCCGCGCCGTTCGTGATGCGGCAGAGAGCGCCCGCCTGGCCCTGCGGCACGCGCGTGACCAGCTTGACGGCACGATCCGCATCAGCACCACCGCCGGTTTTGGCCGGCATGTGCTCGCGCCTTTGCTCGCGCGCTTCCAACTGTTGCACCCGGCCGTGCGCTACGAACTCTTCTTCACGGATCGCCGCGTGGACTTGATGCGCGAAGGGCTGGACATCGCGTTCCGCGTCACCAGCAAGCCACCCGAGCAATGGGTCGCCCAGCCGGTGCTGCCGTTTGTGGTCCGCGTCTACGGTCGCGGCCGACACACATCTGCGCAAGAGCCCCAGGATCTCGCCAACGCACCCCTGCTGCTGCTGGGCCAGGGAGAGGAGCCCGTCGTCACCGAGTGGCAGCACGACGATGGACGACGGCAGAGCGTGTCGCTGCAGGCGGTGGCCTGGGGCAGCGACCTGGACGGGCTTGTTGCTCTGGCGCGCCACGGCGCCGGATTGGTCATCGCACCGGATTTCTGCGTGGAGCCGCTGCGGGCGCTGCGGGATGAGGACGACGCTGCGGCCGGGACGCCGAGCTTGGGCTCGTTGACGGCAGCTGCGCTGGTCGACGTGCTGCCCGGATGGCGCATGCTGGCCGGTATTGACACTGTGCAAGCGTTGACCCTGCCGCTGCCTAGCGGCTCGGAAACCGCACGTGCGTTGGTTCGCTTCGTGCGGCAGTCGCTGGGCGGCGGTCGCGCGTGAGGGACTAAGGTGACTGAGCGGACGCCACCGATTACAAATCGTCTTGATGAGAGGCGGGGGACCCGATGAGCCGGCCGCGCTACCTGTTCATGGCCTGCCCATCGGCTGACGCAGGAGACTGCATCGAAACGGCAATTCAGGGACTCCATTTGGACCAGCGGTTGCGCACCTTGCTGGTTGCGCGCGCCAACTGGCATCAGTCACTGTCGGGTCGCTATTGGCCGGACGAGATGCCGGAGGTGGAACAACTCCTGCTGCGGGCGGGTGGCTTGATCGCGGCGCACGCTGTCACCATGACGCTCAGCTGGATTGTCAGCAACGAAGGCTATTCCGCATTGAAGCCGAGAGGGATGCCGGCCGGATTCGTCGATCTGCTACGTGCCATCAACGCCGCGCTCGCAAAGCAAGGGCTCAGCGCGTCGGCGCAGAACGTGCCGCACATCACCCTCAGCTATCTCGCCGCAATCGCCGATGCGCCCATCGCGATAGAACCCATCGACTGGACCATCGATCGCGTGCTGCTTGTCCGCAGCGAGGGTGACGGGGCGGGCTACCGCTACAGCGAAGTCGCGAGTTGGGAACTGCCTGCGGCGCCCCTGGCTCCGCAAATTGATTTGTTTTGAGTGGGCCTGAATTGGCGCCACCAATTCAATACGGCAACAGCACCCAACGGGCATCCGAAATCCGCCCATGTCGGCAGGCGGCATTGTTCATCACCGCCCGATTCGTTTGCCGCGCACTCTTGAATCCGGCTGAATATTCAGATCACCCAAAAACAAAACCCCTCACAGCCTGAGCTGGAGGGGTTTTGAGGGGTAAATAGCCTGACGATGACCTACTTTCACACGGGAATCCGCACTATCATCGGCGCTGGCTCGKTTCACTGTCCTGTTCGGGATGGGAAGGAGTGGGACCAAGTCGCTATGGTCGTCAGGCTTGACTGGTTGGTTCATTGACATGGTCAATAAACCCAATTCGTAGAGTCAGCAGAACTTGGTTTTATCCAATCTGCACGCTGCAAGTTTTATCG